>NZ_JBAVYV010000592.1:0-12325 GCF_049588435.1 Ilumatobacter sp. | reverse complement strand
GCGCGGCATCGGGCGGAACCGCTGCGGTGCCGGGGGTCGGCCTCGGGACCGCGTCCGCAGCCTTCGCGGTGGAACTCGCGTGGACGACGGTGCGTCTGTGCGACCTGATCATGACGATCGCGGTGATCCACGGACACGACCGCGCCGGACTCGAGGAACGCCGGATGTGGATCCTGTCGATCCTCACCTACCGGGACGGCGCAGCGGGGATCGTCGCCCTCTTCGCCGCCGAGCTGGCCGAGACGTCGGGTCGGACCGGCGCACGCCGTCTGTCGGAGCGATCGCTGCAGCGCATCAATGCGTCCGTCGGACGGGTGGTCGTCAAGAAGTACGGGACCCGCGCCGGCGTCGCAGCGATCGGGCGCGCCGTTCCGTTCGGCATCGGTGCCGCCCTCGGATACGGGATCAACAGCCGCGCGGTCTCGACGGTGAGCGGACACGCACACTCGTTCTTCACCGAGTTCCCGATCGCGCTCGACGCCATCGACGTCGATCCCCGCTGAACTCGCCAGGACGTTCTCGACCCCGATCCGTCTCACGTGCTGATAGGGAACCGGGCCGAGAACCCCGCACGGGGCGATCAGCGACGGGTCACCAGTACTCCTCGTAGTGGATGTTGCCGGGAGCGTTGCGGCGATCGAGGGTGAAGCCCTGCTCGGCGAGCAGTTCGACGACACCGGTCGTCTCCGGGAACGTCGTCACGCCGTCGACCTCCTCGGGCAGACCGATCATCGCCGGGTTCCCGCACAGGAAGACGTGCGAGGACGACGGTGACAGCTGCACGCCCAGCTTCGAGCCGAAGTCGTCGTCGCGGAGCAGATCCTGCAGGTAGCGCTTCGGGATCCCGGGTTCACGGGTCGGCATCGGGAGGTAGTGGTAGTTCGCGTAGCGCGACTCGAGTTCACGGTGCTTGTCCGCATATCCGAGGTCAGCCGATTCGCGCACGGTCACCGCCGAGATGATCGGGCCGGTGTGGCCCTTGCGGAGCAGATCGATCACCATGCCGTTGTGTGGCGCCTCGCCGGTTCCGGTCGAGAAGAACACGATCTCGGCACGCGGGTCGATCACCGATTTCAGGGTGTACCGGCCGGCGACCTTCGGACCGAGGTAGATCCGATCGCCATCGCGCTTCAGGGCGAGGCGCGGGGTGAGCGCCGGTGTGTTGTCGGGCGTCGGTGCCACGAGGACGATGTAGAACTCGAGCTCGTCGAGCCCGTTCTCGTCCGTGAGATACCCGTGATCGTCGAACATGCGCGACGAGATCGAATACGACCGCCGGATCAACTTGTCCCAGCGGGTGTCCGCCTCGGGGTCGGGGGCGTCGTCGATGCGCTCCTCCCAGTAGCCGAGGCCGAGCGACGCGTACTGGCCGGGAAGGTACGACGTGTCGCCCTGATCGGGTTTGACCCGCAGCACCCAGAGGTCGGAGTGCGTCGGTTCGAAGTGCGTGATCGTCGCGTTGTAGTGCTCGTGTCGGAGCTCTTCGATCGCGCCGACATGCTGGGTTCGGCGCTCGTGCGGTGTGCGCGGCGGAGCGACCTCGACTTCGGGGAAGAGCGCCTCGGCCATCGCCAGTCCGACCTGCCAGCCGGGCGCGGTCGTCTCCGGGCGGTCGTCGCCCGGGTCGCCGAGGAACCAGACCTTGCCCGAGTCGAGCGCGGACGCGGTGACCCCGACGTCCGCGGGATCCGACACCTGCCGAGGCGAGGCGAAGACCACCTGATCGAACTGCAGGTCAGGCGTGCGTCGATCGCCGAACTCCACCATCGGGTACTCGCCGGTGAACGTGATGTGCTGCGGGGACGAGCGGTACAACAGCGTCGCCTGACGTCCCCGTTCGAGCGCTCGCAACGCGCGTTCGGCGGCGGGCGACAGCCGTGACGGGTCCATCCCGGCGGCCGCCAGGACGACGCGGTTCCCGCCATCGACCAACTGTGCGGTGAGTTCGACCGCGTGGTCGGACAATCCGACGACGAGCACATCCTGGTCGGTGGCCGACCCGATCGCGTCGAGGTGAACCCGCGGACTGTCGGGAATCGGAATCGGAGGGATCCACGACGTGTCGGCCCGCCGATCGGCCACGAGCACGGCACGCGTCCGATAGCTGAGACGGTCGGTGTCGACGATCAGGTGGTCACCGCCGACGTCGATCGAGGCCACGGTCTCGCCGAACCCGACATCGAGCTGGTTCGGCCCGATCAGATCGGGAAGCGCGACTCGCGACGACGACTCGATGATCCGGACCCGCCGCAGACCCGACCGGAGCGAGGACACCGCGGTCGACAGGCCACCGGCGGTCCCGCCGATGATCACGAGGTCGTAGATCTGCGTGGGAATCGAAGGGTCGGGGGTGTCCATCGAGGGCACGATAGTTTTTCGGCGCCGACTCACCCCGACCGAGCGAGTCGTGCCGCGTGTCAGGCGCGCAACGCCACGACGCGCCGCTTGTCGACATCGGCGAGATCGCTCGCCTCCACGGCCTCGACGACCTCGGCGATCACCTCGTCGATCGTGTCGATCGGGCCCGGAAGGCCGCGCCGTTCGGTCTCGACGCGCAGTGTCTGCAACGTCCGGATCATCGTCGACGCCACCCCGGGGTCGTGCGCGCCGTAGATCCTGATCGGGTCGAACGCCGCATGCAGGTAGTCGCCGTGCTCGAGGTCCTGGCGGATGACCGTTCGACCGTTCGACTCCTGAGTCGTCGGCGCGACCGGCCGCTCCCACACCTTGAGCATCGTCACACCGAGATGCGCGATGAGATCGCTCGCCGTGTTCGGATCATTGACCCCCGGCGACAGCGCGCGCAGCGCGATGTCGACCATTTGCACGATTCCGAACCCGACGTCCTGCTGCATCGTCCGCGTGTCCCCGACGGCGACCGACCGCCGCACGGCCGCGTCACACGCCTCGGTATCCACCGGTTCCGGCCAGATCCAGGCGATCGGAGCGTCCGGGAACGTGAACGATCCCACCGCCATGGGCAGGTACAGCGTGCAGCCCTCCGGAATCCCGGCGACGGCGACGTCGTGGTCGATCTGTTGGATCCAACCGGACCGGGTGACCAACACCGGGTGGGCGCCGTCCGGAGGGCTCACTTCGTCGGTTTCCGGGACTTCTCCGCCCTCCGGCCCGTTCGACGGGTCCTCGATCGGGATCAGTCGCTCCCTGCGTTCGATGGTCTCGATCGTTTCGGCGAGGATGTCCGAGGCGACCGATCCGATCCGGAGCCGGTTCGTGAGCTGATCGACCGACCGCACGACCGCGACCAACGAACCGATCCCGAGCGCGACCGCGAGCAACACCGAGATGTTGGGGGTGAGCGGATCACCATCGGTGACCGTGCGGGTCTGTCGGAGCACGAGCAGACAGAAGACCGTGGTCCCCAGGACGAATCCGATCGCCATCTGCTGCGTGCGGTCGCCGATCCAGTTCCGGAGTGTGCGCGGCGAGAACTGCGAACTCGCGAGTTGAACGGCGACCAGCATCATCGACAACAGCAACGTGATCGCCGTGATCAGACCTCCGGCGATCGCGGACAGGATGGCCCGGGCGCTCTCGACGGTCGTGGACAGCCAGAGTGGGAACGTCGAGGTGTCGATCGAACGATCGATCCACAACGTCAGTTGCGACAGCGCGATCGCTCCGATCACGAACACAACCGGGAGTGCCAACAGCCGATGCCGGAACTCGTCGAGCAACTGTCGGACGCGCACGTTCACGTGCCGAGGATGCCCCACCCGACCGATTTCATGCCTCGACGAGCATCGACGGCCGCGAAGCCACCGGATGGTGTCTCACATCCGGCACAACGACTCGGGTATGGTCGCCCCGACGATGACCGACGGCGGAGAGCGAACACGACGACATGAGTGACGAGACCAAGAACCCGATCCCCGTGATGCCTGCGGGTTGGTACGACGACCCGACCATGCTCGGAGAGGCCCGCTACTGGGATGGCTTCGGATGGACCACATCCATCAACACGAACGGGGTCACCGCGACCGCGGCGATCGACCCCTCACTCGTCGGAACTCCGCCGATGCGCGGAACCGAGTTCCGCGCGCAACGCCGGGCCGCGCCCGCACCGAGGGCCGCGCCGGTCACCGTGACCCAGTCGTCGCAGAGGTCGCCGTTGGGCGCCATCCTCGCTGCAGTCGTTGTGATCATCCTGATCGTCGCCGTCGTGATGGTCCTCACCCGCGACAACAACGAGACTCCGGACACGCCCGACGTACCGGCGACCACGCCGGCAGCGCCGGCCACCGACGCACCGCCGGTCGACGCCCCCGAGGCGGACACCCCGTCCGAGACGGTCGGGGGCTGAGTCGACGGACGCTCGCGACACCCGCGGACGTCCCGAGGTCGAGAGTCGAGGGGTTGTCGCGGCGCCGCGTGAACGCGGTCAGTCGTCGGAGCCGGCGTCGGCCTCGAGCGCGTTGGTGTCGACCTTGAGGTCTTTCTTCTGGATCTTCTCGGCCTGCTTCATGGCCTCTTCGATCCGGGCGCCCGTGTCCTGCACGCCGACCACGATCAACGCAGCGGTGCCTTCGTCGAGCTGCTCGCCGAGCTCCTTGAGGTCGCTCCGGCTCATCCCTGCCGCGGTGTGACCCGCGACGGCTCCGAGCAGCGCACCGCCCGCGGTGGTCCCGAGGACGAGCCCACCACCGATCGCCGCGAACGGGAACAGTGCGACCACGAGGCCGGTCGCGAGGCCGACGCCTCCGCCGAGGACCCCACCGGCGCGGGTCGGCGTCTCGTGCTTCTTGACGACCTTGACCTTGCCGTCGTCGCGTCGCTCGATCACCGCAGCGTCGTACGCGTCCATCAATCCGAGTTCGGTGTGGAGGGCCTTGACGGCGTCGTAGTCGGCGCGAGCGTCATCGACGCTGCCGTACGAACCGACGAATGAAATGAAGGTGTCGAATGCCATTGCCGGAGATTACACCGCCGACGTGTGGCCGCCCAGCGCTGCGAATACGGTCACGACCATGAGACTCGTCATCAGCGAATTCATCACCCTCGACGGTGTCGTGCAAGCGCCGGGAGGGCCGGACGAAGACACCGACAACGGGTTCACCCACGGCGGCTGGTCGATGCCCTTCTTCGATCCCGAGACGATGGGTGCAGCGATGGACACGGCAGCCCATGCAACCGACGTGCTGTTGTTCGGTCGACGCACATGGCAGACGATGGCGGCCGCGTGGCCCGACCGCGCCGGCGATCCGTTCGCCGACCACATGAACGCCGTGCCGAAGTACGTGGCGTCACGCACGTTGACGCAGAGCGACCTCACGTGGAACAACTCGACGCTGCTCCCGGACGACGACGCGATCGGCGGGGTGCGTGAACTCAAGCAGCAGCCCGGTGGCGACATCTACGTGATGGGGAGTTCGGACCTCGCCCGGCAGCTCGTCGCGCACGATCTGGTCGACGAGTACCTGCTCATGATCGAACCGGTCGTGGTCGGTGGCGGCAAGCGTCTGTTCCCCGTCGACGGAAGGCTCCGTGGGCTCGAACTGGTCGAGCACACGCTGAGCCCCACCGGCGTGCACATCTGCACCTACCGCCCCACCTGACACCCGTCGACACCGCCCGCCGGCTTCCACCGGTGAGATGTGAGACGGACGGTCCGCCCGAACTCTCACCGGCGCCGTGTTCGGCCGCTCACCGGTGAGATCCAGGACCGACATGTGCTCTCACATCTCACCGGTCGAGGCGCTCGGGACGGAGGAGCGGTCGTCGTCTCAGCGGCCGATTCGACCGTTGAGGACGAAGGCGGTGGTGTCGTCGTCGAGGCCGGCGAGTCCGTCGACGACATCGATGTCCCAGGTGTCGCCGAGTACCCCGGCGACGCTGTCGTCGGCCAGCGCTTCTCCGGGACGCGCGAGAGATCCGAGCGTGACCGCGGCATCGGTCGGGTCGCCCCAGACGCCGAACGAGAGCTGGTTGCTGCCGAGGACGCCGGTGGCCACGTCGCCGGCCGACATCCCGGAGCGTGCGCTCAGCGGCTGTCCGAACTCGGCGCCGACCTCGGCGACCTTCGCGATCGCAGCGAGCACGAAGTCGGCTGCGTCGCCGACTCGAGCATCGTCCTGGTCGAGTCCGGTGAGATACAGCTGGCTTCCCGCCGAGCGGTGGATGCGTTCGACCCCGTGGTGGTCCATCAGGTCCTGAAGCACTTCCTCCATCCGATCCGCGATCTCCAACGCCAGATCCTGATCGGCACCGATGCCCTCGGGAGCCCCGTCGACGGTGATCGAGACCACCGTCGCCGTGTCGAAGATGTCTTCGATCGAGTCCTCCCCGCTGCGGACGCGATCGATGAGGCGGTCCGGGAGGAGCGCCATCAGCATGTCGTTGATGTTGCGTTCCTCGTCCAGGATGGTCTGGTCCCGTGATTCCAACTGGTGCGCGACACCGTCCAGTTGTCGTCCGAGGTCGCCGAGTTCGTTGCGGCCGAGATCGGGGACCTCCGAATCGAGATCACCGTCGGCGATCCGCGCGGCCACACCCACCAGGGTGTCGGCCGGTCGTGTCAGGATCCGGGCGAGGAGCACGCCGACCAGACCGATCGTCGGGAGCAGCAGGGCGAGCACCCAGAGCATGCGACGCAGCAGCGAGTTGAGCGCCGAGTCGGTCTCGTCCTTGTCGACCTCCACGACGACCGCCCAGTCCACGCCGTCGACGCCCGCCGGCCCTGCTGCCGCGAGGGTCTCCTTTCCGAGGTAGTTCGTCACCGTCCCGATGAACTCCTCGTCGTCCAACGCGGCTTCGACGGCCTCGTTGTCGACCACCTGCAGGAGGACCGGTGACCCGACCGCCTCGATCAGATCGGCGCGGTTCTGGTCGTCGTATCGATCGACGTAGCGACGCAGATACTCGTCGGAGTCCTCGATCCAGAGCCGCGAGTCGGAACGCAGGGTGCCATCCGCTCCAACGACGTAGCTCTCGCCGGTGTTGCCCAATCCGAGACGCGTCCAGTCCTGCTGCGCGGTCATCACCGCCGTCAGCCCGTCGACGGGAACCTCGGTGACGATGACCCCGACCACGTCGGCACTCGACCGGATCGCCGCAGCGACGAAGAACACCGGCTGGCCCCGCGTCGGAATGTAGAAGAACGAGTCGGACATGACGGCATCACCGACGGCAGCACTGCTGAGCGTGTCGAGCACCGACCCCAGTCCGTCGGCGGCGTACGGCCCGTCGATCCCGTTCGTGCCCAGGTCGATCCGCTTCTCGGTCGTATACACCACTTCGCCGGTGTCGACGTCGAGGAGCAGGAGGTCGGACATGGGGGTGTTGCCCAACAGCTCGCGCAGCACGGGATGGTGCTCCGCGTGGGCGGCGCTGTAGGACGAGCCGTCGCCGGCGTCGTCGAGCAGGTCGCGGTTGTCGTAGTCGTTGGGGTTCTCGACGATGTACTGCTGCTGGATGTACTGGCCAGCCGGTGAGGCGGGGACCAGCGCGCTCACGTCGACGTCGATGCCGGCGGCCACGAAACGCGGCAACACCTCCTCCTGGTACAGATCGGCGAGACCGGTGACCTGATCCGGTGAGACCGTCTCGTCGAGTGCGCCGAACTCGTCGGACAGGTCGACCATCGCGTCGACCACGGACGGATTCGCGGCGAGGCTGGCGACCTGCGATTGGAGTCGCAGAACGCCGGTGTTGATGGCCTCGATGCGCGTGTCACGTACCGACTCGATCTGCGAACGGACACCGTCGTTGATCAGCACGCTGGCGAACAGGTAGATCACCGCCGACAACAACAGGACCGAGACGAGAGCGACACCGACGAGTGTCACCGCGAGGCGACGGCGGAGTCCGGGGGCGCGGCGTCTCATGAGTCGTCACCGTCCTCGGTCGCCGTCTCGGTCGCTGCCGCTGCGTCGCGTTCGTGGTGGCGGAGCACGCGGTGGATCCGTCGTCGCCGCGTCGCTGCGATCTGCTCGAGGACGGCCGCCAGGTCGGGAGCTTCCGAGATCACACGACCGGCGGCGGCTGGTGGGATCGTCACGACGTCGCAGTCCGTCATGGCCACGACGAGCGCCGCACCATCCATCTCCGGAGCCTCGTCCATGACGCCGAACACCTCGCCGGCGTCGAAGTCGAGGACGTCCAGATCGTCCGAACCGTCCTGTCGGACTGACAGGCGGGCTCGACCTTCGTGCAGCAGCAGCAGGTCGCTCTGCTCTCCCTCGACGATGATCGTCTCACCTCGCTCGAACCGGGTGAGGCTTGCCGAGGATGCCAGCTGGTCGAGAACATCGTCGTCGAGTTCGGCCATCAGCGGCGCAGCGACCAGGCACCTCCGGATGTCGGCGGAGGTGGTCCGCGCTTCGATCGCCGTCTTCGCACCGTCGAACAGATACAGGTCCTGGGCCGGGTTGGGGAGCGGGACGTCGTGGCGGTAGCTGAGATACCAGACGAGCGAACCGAAGTCGGCCTTGACGCGAGGGGCGAGCGTGTAGTCCTCGATGAACATGTACGCCTGGTAGTCGACGACCGGGTCGGCGATCTGGGTGACCCACACGTACGGCGCAGGCTCCGCGACGACCCCGGGGGTCGAACGAGCGGCGTCGAGCAGCATCTCCTTCGCCGCCGTCGGTGTCGCCGTCCGCTCGATCTGGACCGGCACCATCACGCGGTGCAGACGAGTCGGTCGGTCGAAGTTGGTGATCGTCGCCGTGGCGAGTTGACCGTTCGGGATCACGACGAGGTCGCCGTTGCGGTCCTGCACGCGCGTGGCGCGCCAGTTGACGTCGATCACCCGTCCCTCGATCTCGTCGGACTCGATCCAGTCACCGGCGGCGAAGGGCTGGTCCGCGAGCAGGGTGAAGCCGGACGCGATGCCGCTGAGCGTGTCCTGGAGCGCGAGCGAGATCACCAAGGAGGTGACGCCGAGCGCCGTCAGCGCAGCCGAGAGATCGACCCGCCACACGCCGGCGATGAGCAACCACAGCGCCACGAGGATCAGCAGGAGTCGGGGCAGGGCGAGCAACAGCCTCGGGATCGGGCGGCGGCCGGTACGTCTGGGTCGGTCGGCGAGCCGTTCGACCACGACGCGGAATGCGCTGAGCCCGGTGACCGCCATCGCGAGGACGAGCGCGCTGGCCTCGACGCGGAGGAAGAAGTTGCCCTCGTCGATGTCGAGCAAGGCCCGTGCCAGGATCCAGAGCGTCAGCAGCGGGACCACCCAGATGCGGATCGTCGAGACCGTCGCCTGGAACTTCGAGTCGCGTTGGCGCAGGCGCTCTTCCAACTCGCCGGCACCGATGATCAGCAGCGGAAGCAGAACGATGACCAGCGCAGCCCACGCCGCGTTCGAGTCCGGAAAGAGGTTTCTCATGTCACCGTCGCCTCGTCGCTTGCCCGCCCGGAGACGAGGACGGTTCCCGGCGCCACGTTCGGACCGATCAGGTCCTCGACCACGAGGTTCGAGGGCAGCAATGCCCGAGACGTCGCCGAAACCAGCACCTCGCCCGGCCCGGCGCGCCGCGCCAGATCGGCCGCACTCTGCAGCGTCGTCCCCCACGCGTCGTAGACCAGACCCGACCCGCCGGTCAGCCCGATCGTGATCGGGCCGGAATCGATCCCGACGCTCATCGAGAGTCCTCGATCCTCGTCGCCGATGAGGTCGTCGATCAGGTCGCGCACGTCGAGCGCGAACAACACCGCCCGTGCCCCGTGATCGATGTGTGGGCGGACCGTCCCGCAGGTGGCGAAGTAGGCGTCGCCGGTGAGCCGGATCCGCTCGACGCCGCGGCGCTTGGCCAAGGCGTCGGCCTCCTCGACGAACCGGTCCAACAGATCGCGAGCCTCCTCACCGGCATCGTCGTGCATCAGGCGGCCGAGACCACGGATCACGACGACGGCGACGGTCGCGTGAGCAATCTGCTCGACCACGTCACGATCGCCTGCCTCGGCCCGTTGGGCGACCTGCGGCGGCAGGATCCGTCGCAGCAGACGCCGACGCTCCGAGGCCCGATCGGAGGCCGCAGCGTTGCGACCGGCGAGCGTTTCCAACATGGTGTCGATGTCGGTCGCCAGTTCGACGAACTCGGACGAACTGCCGCTCGGCAGCAACTCCGAACTCACGCCCTCACCAATTTCTCCGCCTGCCCGGATCGCCCTCAGCCTCGTGGAGATGATGCGGACGGGGAGAACGATGCTGCCGGCCCATCTCCCGGCCAGGAACGTGATGGCCACCAGGAAGAGGCCGATCGCGATCAGGAGGTTGCGCGAGAAGTCCGCGGACGGTTGCTCGATCTCGGAGCGATCGAACTCGGTGAAAATCGCCCAGTCGAGCCCCTCGATGTCGAGGGATCGGCGCGCCTGGAGCACCTCGATCCCGAGGAAGTTGTTCGTCTCCACCACGCTCGGGGGATCGTCGAGCGCGGCATCGACGGCCTGATCGGCGACCGGCTGGAAGAGCACGGTCGTCTCGAACATCTCCATCAGCTGGGTCTCTCGCTCCGTGGCGGTCCCGGCCTCGAGCACGCCGTCCACGAATGCGCTCTCGTCCTCGATGAAGCCGCGAGCGTCGGAACGCATGAGATTGTCTCCGGCAACCGCGTACGTCTCGCCGGTCGTGTCCTGCTCGTCCCACATTCCACCGTTGGTCGTGATCGCGCTGATCCGATCGGGGCCGATCCGCATCGCCACGAAACCCGCCACCGATCCGTCGCCGACGACCGGGCTCGCCACGAAGAGGCTGGGCTCGTCGCCCGCCCCCGAGTAGGTGGTGAAGTCCCGGATCATCGCCGTGCCCGGTTCGGGCTGTTCGCCGAACGAGTTGATGAGCACCGCGAGCGCGCTCCCGCTCTGTGGTCCGAACAGGAGGCTCGTCGCGAAGTCGATGTCCTTCGCGGTGGAGTAGACGATCGTGCGCCCCTCCGGTTCGATCAGGTAGACGTCGTCCACCCCGGTCTGGATGGCGAACTCGCCGAACGCCTGGTCGAGCGACGCGTGTACCTCGGACCATTCGCTCCCATCGCCGGCGTCGGCGAGCAGGCCCGTCTCGTCACCGGGGACGACGTATTTCGCCTGGAGCCGGATGGCGGCCGGCGTCTTCGGCGCGAGGCGAGCCGCGCTGACCGGCCGGTCGCGCACCTCCGACAACTCGGGTGCCACGACGTCGACGTAGTACTCGTTCACCTTCTGCTCGTCCTCGGCTGTCGGCGGTTCGGCGTCCAGGACCTCGTAGGCCGCGGTGAAGTCGTCGATCGCCTGGGCGGTACTCGGACTGATCGCCTGCGAGATCGCGGCGCGTTCGAGGTTCACGATGTATCGCTCGACCTCGTCGGCCCGGGCGGCGCCGAGCGATTCGATCCGGGCCCGCACGACCGTGTCCGAGATCTGGCCCGCACGCTGGAGTCCGACGACCGCCGCGATGACGAGCGAGACGAGGGCGACGAGGAGTACGACCAGGGAGAGTCGCGTCGCGACCGAGGTGTTCCGAACGATCCGACCAGGCCATTCGCCGATCGTTCTCAGGGTCTCGCGCACGAGTGGAAGCTAACGCGTCGGGCTGTTTGCGGGTAACTCTCGCCCGCAGTGCAGCCGCTGCGATCCCTCGGTCGTGTCAGGCACTGGCCGTGTGGTCCTCGGTCATGCCTTCTTCTTGCTGACCGCCTGCCACACCACGGTGACGATCAGCGCTCCGACGAACGAGCCGATCAGACCGCTCGGTTTGATGGCCAGCCCGTCGCCCGCGACGAGGCTCGCGATCAGCCCGCCCACGAACGAGCCGCCGATCCCGGCGACCAACGCCATCGTCCAGTCGACCTGACGCGTCGAACCTCCCAGGAGCAGCTGGGCCATCCAGCCGACGAACATTCCGAGAACGATGAGGGCGAGAATCAACATGGGCGCCGAGACTACTGCGCGAAGGGCGAGGAATGCCCGGATGGCAGGCCGTTCAGCGCACGGCGCCGGGCAGCCTGCGCCCGAGCGTCCGGGTCAGCTCGGCACCCGCGAGGATGATCTGGGCGATTGCGTAGAGCCAGACGATGCCGACGAGGATCGATCCGGTCGCTCCGACCAGCGACGACGAACCGAAACGCTGCATGTACTCCACGAACAGGCGGTTGCCGATCGTGAGCACGAACGCCGTGGTCAGTCCCCCGAACGCCGATACCCGCCACCCGATCGACTGCCTGGTCAGGAAGTGGAAGAGCAGGGCGATGACCGCCGCCAGGATCGCCCCGGAGGTGAGCGTCGTCAAGATGTCGGCCGCAAGGTCGATCAGCACGAAATCACCGCCGAGCCAGTCACGGACGAGGTTCGAGACGCTGACGACGACGAACGAAGCGATGAGCACCGC
>NZ_JBAVYV010000591.1:0-18136 GCF_049588435.1 Ilumatobacter sp. | reverse complement strand
CGTTCGGGCGGACGAGTGGTCGGCGCAGTCCTCGGCCCGTCGATCGGTCCCTGCTGCTACGCGTTCGGACGCGACGATCTCGACGAGGTCGCCGACGGCGTTCACGGGACAGCAGGCGACGTCATCGGGGTGACGCGGAACGGAGATCTGGCGCTCGACGTACCGGGAGCCGTCAGGGCGGGGCTACGACATCACGCCGTGGCTCTCGATGCGGTCGGCCCGTGCACCGGTTGCGACGATCGCTGGTTCTCGCACCGCGTGCGCCAGGACGCCGGTCGTCAGGCGACGGTGGCGGTCATCGGATGACCGGTCACCGAACAGCACCCGAGGTCGCCGAGTCGCTCGTCGGTCTCCGACGCCGGATCGACGCGGTCGATCGCCCCTGGGACCACGAGGTCGAGATCACAGCGGTCACCAAGGCATTCGCACCCACCGTGATCGCAGCGGCAGCCACGGCGGGGTGCGCATCGATCGGGGAGAACTACGCGCAGGACCTGCTCTCGAAGCAGTCGAGCCTCGAGGCGCTCGACCGACGACCGCGTGTGGACTTCATCGGCCACCTCCAGTCGAACAAGGTGCGCCGGCTCGTCGGCCTGGTCGATCGCTGGTGCACGGTGGATCGGGCATCGATCGCAGCGGAGATCGCGAAACGGGATCCCGGAGCCGAGGTGTTGATCCAGGTGAACTCGACCGCCGAGGAGAACAAGGGCGGTTGCGCCCCGGCCGAGGTCGAGGCACTCGTCGAACGGTGCGTCGATCGAGGTCTCTCGGTCGTCGGCCTGCTGACGATCGGGCCGACGGATCGACCCGCCGCTGCAGCCGAACCGGGCTTCCGGGCGGTGCGGGCATTGGTCGACGAGATGGCGCTGAGCGTGTGTTCGATGGGCATGACCGCTGACCTGGACGTTGCTGTCGCGTGCGGGTCGACGAATGTGCGCGTCGGAAGCGCTCTGTTCGGACCGCGGCCGGGAACCGGATCTGGTCCCGATGTCCACCACGAAGGGGATGCGCCGGGCTAACCTCCGGCGCTCAGGAGGAAAGATGTCACTCTGGAAGAAGACCATGGACTACCTGGGTCTTGGTCCCGACGATGCGTACGACGATTACGACGACGATTACGGGCAGGAACCCCCTGCCCGGCATCAGCGTGCGCCGCGTGAGCCCGAGCCTCAGCAGGGTCGCAATGCTCGTGGAGGTTGGGAGCCGGAACCGGAACCGACGGTTCGCACCGTTGCGCCGCGTCCCAGCTTCCCGTCGCGCGACTTCGACGCGTCCGCGGCATCTCGCCGTCCGCCGCAGAACCAAGCTCAGGGCCACGGCTCATCGGGATCGAACGGCCGCGTGAGCGACCAGAACCCCCAGGACCGTCTGCCCGCCGACGACACGTCAGGTGTTCAGCCACAACTCAGAAGCGTTCCAGGAGGGGCCATGGAGCCACACACCGTTCGTCCCCGCCGTTTCGATCAGGCGCAAGAGGTTGCCGACGCGTTCAAGAGTGGAACCCCGGTGATCATGAATCTCGAGGGAACCGAGCGAGACGTCGCCCGCCGACTCATCGACTTCGGAAGCGGCATCTGCTACGCGCTCGACGGCACGATGGAGAAGGTCGCGACCGGCGTCTACCTCCTCAAGCCGCCGCCAGCCCGCGCTCGCGGCTACGACGAATACGGCGACTGACCAGAGCACCGAGTACAGGGAGAATCACATGGAGATCAGCCCGCACCAAGTGCGCAACGCCGAGTTCAAGTCCGCGAAGCGCGGGCTCGACCCCGACGAGGTCCGCACCTTTCTCGACGAGGTCGCGGTCGAGCTCGAACGAGCTCAGAACCAGTCCACGGCCATGGAGGCTCGTGCCCGCGCTGCCGTCGCTCGTCTTCAGGAGATGACCGAGAGCGGGGCATCCACTCCGGTCCCGACCAGCGAACCCGACGGTTCCGCCCCCGCCACCGAAGGGGTGACCGCCTCGGTCGACGAGTCCGAAACGATCAGCCGCACGTTGCTGCTCGCCCAGCGCACCGCCGACACCACGATGGCCGAGGCCAAGGCTGCAGCCGAACGCGTCGAACGCGAGGCGACCGCGGAGGCGGCCAAGACGCTCGAGACGACGCGTGAGACGTCCGCTCGGATGCTGGACGAAGCGCGCGAAGAAGCGCGCCGCGCCGGCGAGTCCGAACGGGTCACGGTGAAGACCGAGGTCGACTCGCTGCGCGCCCGACGCGACTTCCTCGAATCCGACGTCGAACATCTCGAACAGCATCTGACCGAGGAACGCTCACGTCTGCGTGAAGCGGCCACCACGCTGCTCGAGCTGACCGAACGGGTCCCCGGTGGCCTCGGTGAGGTCCGTCCGCCACTGCTGTCGGCGTCTCACGACGACACCCCCACGGGGATCGACGAGGGGGCCGAGCAGCTCGACTTCGCTCGTCAGGGTGACGGCTCGAATGGTGGCGAAGGTGGAGACGACACGGTCGGTCTCGTGATCCAGACCGACATCGCCGATGACGAACCCGACGAGGGGTCGCAACTCACGTGATTCCCGACGGGAGGCGTCGATAGCCTCTCGTCCGTGTCCTATCCCGACGTCGACCCGCAACCCGATTTCCCAGCACTCGAGCGGACGATTCTCGATCGCTGGGAGCGTGACGGCACATTCCAGGCGTCGATCGACCAGCGCGATGCGGGTCCGAACGGCGACAATGAGTTCGTCTTCTACGACGGACCGCCCTTCGCCAACGGGCTCCCGCACTACGGCCACCTGTTGACCGGGTACGTCAAGGACGCGATCCCGCGCTATCAGACGATGCGCGGCCAGCGCGTCGAGCGTCGCTTCGGGTGGGATTGCCACGGCCTCCCCGCCGAGGTCAAGGCGGAGCAGGAGCTCGGAATCTCCGGACACCCCGAGATCACCGAATTCGGGATCGACCGCTTCAACGAGTCGTGCCGGAACAGCGTGCTGCAGTACACCGACGAGTGGCGTGACTACGTCACCCGTCAGGCGCGCTGGGTCGACTTCGACAACGACTACAAGACGCTCGACCTCTCCTACATGGAAAGTGTGATGTGGGCGTTCAAGACGCTGCACGACAAGGGCCTGATCTATGAGGGATACCGCGTCCTCGCCTACTGCTGGCGGTGTGAGACGCCGCTGTCGAACACCGAGACCCGGATGGACGACACCTACCGGGACCGCCAGGATCCGGCACTGACGGTCGGGTTCACGCTCGACACCGGAGAGAAGGTTCTCGCCTGGACGACCACGCCGTGGACCCTTCCGTCGAACCTCGCGCTCGCCGTCGGTCCCGAGCTCGACTACGCCGTCGTCGAACTCGACGGAGTCCGCTACATCATCGCCGAGGACCTGCGCGCCCACTACGAGGCCGAACTCGGTGGCGGCACCGTCGTCTCGACGATGAAGGGCAGCGAACTCGTCGGCCGGACCTACACCCCGCTGTTCGACTACTTCTCCGACACGCCGAACGCATTCCAGATCATCGCCGCCGATTTCGTGACGGTCGAGGACGGCACGGGCATCGTGCACCTCGCACCGGGTTTCGGTGAGGACGACCAGAACGTGTGCAACTCGGTGGGCATCCCGACGGTCTGCCCGATGGACGAGCACGGCCAGTACACCGCGGAGGTCGCCGATTGGGTCGGCGTGCACGTGTTCGACGCGAACCCCGACGTGATTCGCACGCTCAAGGAGCGTGGGGTCGTCCTGCGCCATGCGACCTACGACCACTCGTACCCGCACTGCTGGCGCTGTGCGCAACCGCTCGTCTACCGGGCGGTGTCGTCGTGGTTCGTCGAGGTCACGAGATTCCGGGACCGCATGGTCGAACTGAACGAGCAGATCACGTGGCAGCCGGCGCACGTCAAGGACGGCAGCTTCGGGAAGTGGATCGGCAACGCTCGTGACTGGGCGATCAGCCGCAACCGATTCTGGGGCTCACCGATCCCGGTGTGGAAGTCGGACAATCCCGAGTTCCCGCGCCTCGACGTGTACGGCTCGCTGGAACAACTCGAGGCCGACTTCGCCGACTGTTTGGACGGCGAGAAGCTCGACGACCTGCACCGTCCGACGATCGACGATCTCGTTCGGCCGAACCCGGACGACCCGTCGGGTCGCTCGATGATGCGTCGCGTCCCCGAGGTGCTCGACTGCTGGTTCGAGTCGGGATCGATGCCCTTCGCCCAGGTGCACTATCCGTTCGAGAACACGGAGTGGTTCGAGAATCACTATCCGGGTGACTTCATCGTCGAGTACATCGGCCAGACCCGCGGCTGGTTCTACACGCTTCACGTCCTCGCGACGGCGCTGTTCGACCGCCCGGCCTTCTCGTCGTGTGTCTCGCACGGAATCGTGCTCGGTGACGATGGCCAGAAGATGTCGAAGTCGCTCGACAACTACCCGGACCCGCTGGTGATGTTCGACAGCCACGGCGCCGACGCGATGCGTTGGCATCTCCTGTCGTCCACGATTCTGCGTGGCGGCGATGGGATGGTCACCGAGGCAGGAATGCGCGAGACCGTGCGCCAGATCCTGCTGCCGCTCTGGAACTCGTGGTACTTCCTCACGCTCTACGCGAATGCGGGCGGCCACACGGGGACGGTGCGCACCGACTCGACGAATGTCCTCGACCGCTACGTGCTCGCGAAGACCCGTGATCTCGTCGGCGATGTCACCTCGTCGATGGATGAGTACGACCTGTTCGGTGCGTGCCAACACGTGCGGAACTATCTGGACGTGTTGACCAACTGGTACGTCCGCCGAAGCCGCTCGCGCTTCTGGCAGGGCGATCACGAGGCGATCGACACGATGCACACCGTGCTGTCCGTGTTCACCCGCCTGTCGGCGCCGCTGTTGCCGTTGATCTCCGAGGCGATCCAGGACGGTCTGCGTGGCGACGACTCGTCGAGTGTGCACCTCGCCGAATGGCCGACCGTCGACGAACTGCCCGCCGATGAAGAACTCGTCGCGTCGATGGACCTCGCCCGTGACGTCTGCTCGTCGACGCTCTCGGTGCGCAAGGCCCACCAGCGCCGCGTCCGCCTGCCGCTGCAATCGCTGACCGTCGCGTCCCCCGATGCGGATCGGCTTGCTGCATTCACCGATCTGATCGCCGACGAGGTCAACGTCCGCTCGGTCGTATTGACGACCGATGTCGCCGCGGTCGCAATCGAACAACTCAAGCTCGTCCCGGCTCGACTCGGCCCCCGTCTCGGCAAGGACGTCCAGAACGTCATCAGAGCGCACAAGGCCGGTGACTGGACCGTCGTGGCGGGAGTCGTCACGGTCGGTGGATTCGTGCTCGAGGACGGTGAGTACACGATCGAGCAGGTCGCTTCCGACGACCAGGCGAGCGTCGGGCTCGGGTCGCACGAGGGAGTCGTCGCGCTCGACACGCACGTCACCGAGGATCTCGAGATCGAGGGTCGGGCGCGAGATCTGATCCGGTCGATCCAACAGGCGCGTCGCGACGCCGGCCTCGATGTGTCCGACCGGATCGTGCTGACCGTGACCGCGGGGGACGACATCACCGACGCGCTGCGCGCACATCACGATCTGGTCTCGTCCGAGACGCTCGCGACGACCGTCGAGGTCGTGGAGCGTGCCGATGGGGAGAGCGACCCTCAGATCGCTGTGGTCCGCGCCGACTGAGGCGGTAGAGTCCGGCGCTCACACCGCCGAACCAGATGGGGACCTCATGGCCGCAGCGAAGAAGACCGCGTCGAGCAAGAAGGCTGCGGCGAAGAAGGCATCCGCCACGAAGACACCCGTGAAGAAGACCACGGCGAAGAAGAAGGCTCCGGCCAAGAAGGCCGCGGCGAAGAAGACCACGGCGAAGAAGGCTGCCGCCACCACGGCTGCACCGGCACGCAAGCCGGCCGCGAAGAAGGCTCCGGCCAAGAAGACGCCGGCCAAGAAGACAGCGGCGAAGAAAACGCCGGCCAAGAAGACGCCGGCCAAGAAGACGCCGGCGAAGAAGCCTGCTGCGAAGAAGCCGGCAGCGAAGAAGCCGGCAGCGCAGAAGGCTCCGGCCAAGAAGTCGCCCGCGAGAGAGACGACGGCCTCGAAGACTCCGTCGAAGAAGCCGGCCACGAGCACCACATCTCGTTCGGCTGGTTCCACCCCGAAACGCCCCTCACCGAAACGAGCCACACCAAAGATGTCCGCCAAGAAGTCGACGTCGGGTCAATCCCCACTGTTGTCGAACGAGGTGCCGTCCGTGTACGAGATCCCCCCGCCGCGCGGGACCTCGAAGGACGGCATTTCCTATACGAAGGATTTCGATGTCAAGTTCCTGAAGGCGCAGCGCGAGGAACTCGAGGCCCGCAAGGCCGGAGAACTGAAGCGCGCGACCCGACTCGAGGACGAAGCCGAGAGCCTCATCGAGGATGGGGAGATGGGCGACGTCCAGTTCGATGACGAGGGCGGCGAGGGCGACACGATGGTCGTTCAGCGCGACCTCGACCGACTGCTGTCCAGCCAGGCGCGACAGACCGTCGAAGAGATCGACGAGGCGCTCGAACGGATCAAGGTCGGCACTTATGGTTACTCCGAGGTGTCGGGTCTGCCGATTCCGCGGGAGCGACTCGAAGCGCTGCCGGAGACCACCGTGCTGGCGGCCGAGAAGGTCAGTGGCGCCGGACGACGATAGGCCCGAGCCGTCCCGCGACGACGAGGCCTCGAGTCTGCCGGAGAGTTCGACCCCGAGTCGATCGGCGAGTGCGTGGCGTGGCCCGGTCCTGCTCGCCATCGGTGTGGTCGTCCTCGATCAGCTGACCAAGCATTGGGCGGTCAACCGCCTGTCGGACGGCCGCGTGATCGAGGTCATCTGGACGCTGCAGTTCAACCTCGCGTTCAACAGCGGCATGGCGTTCAGCCGCGGTCAGGGGCTCGGCCCCATCATCGCCGTGGTCGCCACGATCGTCATCGTCTGGCTGCTCGTGTCGCTGCGCACGTCGGGTGGCCCACTCAACACCTTCGGGATCGGCTGTGTGATCGGCGGAGCCGCCGGAAACCTGATCGATCGGGTGTTCCGCGGTGACGCGTGGCTCCGGGGGTCGGTCGTCGACTTCATCGACTTCCAGTGGTTCCCGATCTTCAACGTGGCGGACATCGCCATCAACGTCGGTGCAGCCGCGTTGATCCTCAACGCTCTGCTCACCTCGCGACGTGCGAAGCTGGGCGCGTCGTGATCACCGAGGAAGTTCCCGCCGCCCTCGACGGGCAGCGCCTCGATCGGATCGTCGCGTTGATCGGCGATCTGAGCCGGTCCGATGCGGCGCGCACCATCGCGGCCGACGGGGTCACCGTCGACGGCGAGCCTGCGACATCGGGCAAGGTCCGCCTGATCGCCGGTCAGATGGTCAGCGTCGATCCGGCGAAGTTTCCGGTGACCGAGTTCCCGGGTCCCGATGCGGCGGTCGAGTTCGGCGTGGTCCACGAGGATGATCAGGTGATCGTCGTCGACAAGCCGCCCGGTCTCGTCGTCCACCCCGGAGCCGGGAACATGACCGGGACGCTCGCCAACGGACTCCTCGCACGCTTTCCGGACATCGAGCCCGTCGGCGATCGGATGCGACCCGGAATCGTCCACCGACTCGATTCCGGGAGTTCCGGTCTGCTCGTCGTCGCCCGAACCCCACACGCGGCCGACGTGTTGATCTCCCAGTTCGCAGACCACAGCGCGACCCGCGTCTACGACGCCATGGTCTGGGGCGTGCCCGAGGCTCCGCACGGGATCATCGATGCACCGCTCGGACGCAGCCGCAGCGACCCGTTGCGGATGGCGGTCGTCGCCGATGGGCGTCCGTCGCGCACCGACTACCGCGTGGTGGGGTCCTACTCGACGCCCGCGACCGTGTCGCGACTCGAATGTCGACTCGAGACGGGACGGACCCATCAGATCAGGGTGCACCTGTCGTCGATCAACCACCCGCTCCTCGGTGACCCGACGTATGGCCAACGCCGGCCGACACTCGGTCTCGAACGCCCGTTTCTCCACGCCGCCCAACTGCAGTTCGATCATCCCGGCACCGGCGAACGCGTCACATTCCACAGCCCCCTGGCCGCCGATCTCCAGGCCTGGCTCGACAGAGCCGAACCCTGACCCGTCGACGGCCCTCGCGATCCGGCTCAACCTCGCCTCGACGTGGCCGAAATTTCGACGGATCGTGACGCCTGCCGTCACGATGTCCCGAAATTTCTGCTCGCCTGGCCCCGTGTTCCCTGAGGCGTCGACGATCAGGGGTGGATCAGGGGTGGTCGTGGCGGACGAGGGCCGGCCAGGGGGCTTCGCCGCGGCTGATGTCGGCGATGGTGGCGAGCGTGTATCCGTTGAGGTGCTCGCGCATGTGCGCTCCGGCCTGGTCCCAGATGGCGAGCAGTACGCACTGGCCCTCGTGGTCGCACGCGCCGTCCTGGTGCGGTTGTCCGAAATCGCCGAGCGTGATCGGGCCGTCGACAGCGGACACGATGTCGGCCAACCGGATCTCCTCGGGCGGACGATTGAGGATGTAGCCGCCACCGACACCGCGCTTCGAGCGGACGAGACCGGCGCCCTTCAGCGCCAACAGGATCTGCTCGAGGTACGGCTGGGGCAATCCGGTCCGCTCCGCGATGTCACGCACCGACGTCGGTCCTTCGTCGTTGCGCAGTGCCAGCGACAGCAGGGCACGACAGGCGTAGTCGCCGCGGGTGGAGATGCGCACGCCTGCACTGTAGGCCACGGGTCCCCCGAGTCCGTAGACTGCTCGAAGTGAGCCGACCTGCCGGGAATCCGATCGTTCCGGACTACTCCGGCCCCAACGTTCGGGGAATCGTCCCCGCGATTCTGGGCCCGTCCTCGTGGGCCGACACGGTTCCCGCCTGGATGCCCGATGCGGTGCGTGTCGCCGATGCGGTCGTCCTCGTCGTCCTCGACGGACTCGGCTGGGATCAACTGCAGAGCCACGCGTCGCTCGCACCGACGCTGATGGCGATGCAGGGCCGCGCGATCCAGACGGTCGCGCCGACGACCACTGCAACGGCGCTGAGTTCGATCACCACCGGGCTGACCCCGGGCGAACACGGCCTGGTCGGCTATCGCATGGTGCTCGGCGGCGAGGTGATGAACGTGCTGCGTTGGGCCGTGGGCGATCAGCAGGTCCGGCGATCGCAACCGCCGTCATCGGTCCAACCGTTCGAACCCTTCCTCGGACATCGGGTGCCCGTGGTGGCCCAGGGCGAGCTGCAGAACTCGGCGTTCAGCGAAGCCCATCTGCGCGGTTGCGAGCCGGTGGGTTGGCGGGCGCCGTCGAGCATCGCCGTCGAAGCCGGCGCACAGGTGCGCGCGGGGGAGCGGTTCGTGTACTGCTACTACAACGGGATCGACAAGATCGCCCATGAGCGTGGCTTCGGCGACTTCTACGACGCCGAACTCCGCTTCGCCGATGCGCTGGTCGCCGACGTGGTCGCCGCGGTGCCGGCCGGAACCGCCGTGCTGGTCACCGCCGACCACGGTCAGGTCGACGTCGGTGACCGCGTCGTGCATCCGTCCGCCGAGTTGCTCGGCCCGGTCACGTTGCAGTCGGGCGAGGGCCGCTTCCGCTGGTTGCACTGCGCCCACGAGAACATCGCCGGTCTCGTCGACGCGGCCGAAGCCGAAGTCGGATCGCTCGCATGGGTCGTCACGAAGGAGCAGATGCTCGACGAGTCATGGTTCGGTCCGACGATCGCGCCGCCGATCCAGCGCCGCCTCGGTGACGTGGCGCTGTGTGCCCACGAGCCGGTGAGCTTCTTCGAGGCAGCCGATTCGGGTCCGTTCGAACTGGTCTGCCGACACGGATCGCTGACGTCGGCCGAAGTCAATGTGCCACTCCTTGGCACGTTCGTCGGTTGACGCGCGAGACTCGACCCATGTCTGACAGTCCGGTCCGTCCCGAAGTCGTCGACGCCCCGCCATCGACCACGCCGAGCGTCGTCTCCGAGACGGCTCCTGGTACCGAGGAGAGCGATGATGCCGACGACGCCGACACGCAGGGGGACGCGGTGACCGAGCCGGCGAAGGTGATGCGGATCGGGTCGATGATCAAGCAGCTCCTCGAGGAGGTCCGCAATGCCGACCTCGACGAGGCGTCACGGGAACGACTCGCGGAGGTGTACGAGCGTTCGGTGGTCGAGTTGTCCGATGCCCTCTCGCCGGACCTCAACGAAGAACTCCGTGCGCTCTCGTTGCCATTCGATCACGACGAGGTCCCGAGCGGAGCCGAGCTGCGGGTCGCGAAGGCGCAACTCGTCGGGTGGCTCGAGGGGCTCTTCCACGGGATCCAGGCGAGCATCATGGCGCAGCAGTTCGCCGCCCAGCAGCAGATGAAACAGCTCCCCGGCCAGACGGGCTCCGGCGTCCACGGTCCGGGCGCCGGTGGCGCTCCGCAGACCCCGCAGACGGGGACCTATCTCTGAGTCGCGCTGGCACCGCGAGTCACACGCGGGTAATTTGAACCACTCCCATGGCCGACTCCTTCACCCATCTCCACGTGCACACCGAGTTCTCGATGCTCGACGGGGCGTCGCGCCTCGACGAGATGGTGGCCAAGGCGGTGGAGGACGGCCAGCCGGCGATCGGGATGACCGATCACGGCAACATGTACGGCACGTTGGACTTCTACAACGAGTGCAACAAGCAGGGCATCAAGCCGATCATCGGCACCGAGGCGTACATGGCCCACGACCATCGCTCGGAGCGTCCGTCGCGTCGCGGCCGCGTCGACGACTCGGGTGGTGAGACCCAATCCGGGAACAAGCTCTACTACCACCTGATCCTGCTGGCGGAGAACAACACCGGCTACAAGAACCTCATCCAACTGTCGTCGCTCGCCTTCATGGAGGGCTACTACTACAAGCCCCGGATGGACTGGGAGTTGCTCGAGAAGTACTCCGAGGGTCTGATCGCCACGAGCGGGTGCCTCGGCGGCCACGTCTTGCAGTCGCTGCTGAACGGCGACGAAGGGGGAGCGCTCGACAAAGCGGCGCGGCTCCAGGACATCTTCGGACGCGACAACTTCTTCATCGAGATCCAGGATCACGGAATCCCCGCCCAGCGCGAGACGAACCCGAAGCTGCTCGAGATCGCGAAGAAGATCAAGGCACCGCTGCTCGCCACGAACGACAGCCACTACACGCACCAGCACGATCACGACTCTCACGACGCGTTGCTGTGTGTGCAGACCGGATCGTTGATGTCCGATCCGAAGCGGTTCAAGTTCGAGGGGAGTGACCACTACCTCAAGTCCGCTGCCGAGATGCGGTACCTGTTCCGCGAGGTGCCCACCGCGTGCGACAACAGCCTCTGGATCGCGGAGCGGGCCGATGTCGAGATCGAGTTCGGCAAGCCGCTGCTGCCGAACTTCCCGCTCCCGGAGGGATTCGAGGACGACGAGGCGTACCTGCGTCACCTCACCCAGGTGGGTGCCGAGAAGCGGTGGGGCGAGCAGGTTCCGCCCGAAGCGGTCGAACGGCTCGCGTACGAGTTGCAGACGATCTGCGACATGGGCTTCGCGTCGTACTTCCTGATCACATGGGATCTCATCAAGTACGCCCGCGACAACGGCATCCGCGTCGGTCCCGGCCGTGGGTCAGCAGCCGGCTGCGCGGTCGCGTACTGCCTCTGGATCACCGATCTCGACCCGATCAAGTACGACCTCCTGTTCGAGCGATTCCTCAATCCGAGCCGCGTGTCGATGCCCGACATCGACATGGACTTCGAGACCCGCTACCGGGAGGACATGATCCGCTACGCCGCGGAGCGCTACGGCCGTGATCATGTCGCGCAGATCATCACGTTCGGTTCGATCAAGGCACGAAACGCCGCCCGCGACGCCGCGCGCGTGCTCGGATACCCGTACGGCGTCGGCGACAAGATCGCCAAGGCGATGCCGCCGCTCGTGATGGGCCGTGACACGCCGCTCAAGTACTGCTTCGAACAGCATCCGAAGTACCTCGACGGGTACAAGGCGGCCAACGACCTGCGAGCGATGTACGACACCGACCCCGACATCAAGAAGGTCATCGATGTCGCCAAGGGGCTCGAGGGACTCAAGCGGTCCGACGGGATCCACGCCGCTGCTGTAGTCATCACCAAGGACCCGGTGACCGACTACGTCCCGATCCAGCGCAAGCCGGAGTCGGGCGTCGCCCCCGAGGACGCTCCGGTCGTCACCCAGTTCGAGATGCACGGCGTCGAGTCGCTCGGCTTGTTGAAGATGGACTTCCTCGGGCTGCGCAACCTCGACGTGATCTCCGACGCCGAGGCGATGATCCGCCAGCGGGGTCACCCCGAGTTCGACATCGAGCAGGTCGGCCTCGACGACCCGGCGACGTTCGCGCTGCTGTCGCGGGGCGACACGATCGGCATCTTCCAGCTCGAGTCCCCGCCGATGCGCCAGTTGCTCAAGGCGATGGAGCCGACGACGTTCGAGGACATCGCAGCCGTGCTCGCGCTCTATCGGCCGGGACCGATGTCGGTGAACATGCACTACGACTTCGCGGACCGCAAGAACGGTCGTCAGGAGGTCAGCTACTTCCACGAGGACGCCGTCGAGGTGCTCGGCGACACGTACGGCCTGATGATCTACCAGGAGAGCGTGATGCGCGTTGCGCAGAAGTTCGCCGGGTACTCGCTCGCCGAGGCGGACAACCTGCGCAAGGCGATGGGCAAGAAGTCGCGCGAGGTGATGGCCAAGGCCCGACAGGCGTTCGAGGACGGCGTCGTCGAACAGGGCTACGGCGACGAGATGGGCCCGATGCTGTTCGACATCATCGAGAAGTTCGCCGACTACGCGTTCAACAAGAGCCACACGTTCGGATACGGGCTGATCACCTACCAGACGGCCTACATGAAGGCGCATCACCCGGTCGAGTACATCGCTTCGCTGCTCACCAGCGTCAAGAACAACCTCGAGAAGGCGGCGACCTACCTGTCCGACTGCCGGTCGATGGGAATCAAGGTCCTCCCGCCGGACGTGAACCGGTCGCTGATGAACTTCGGCGCGCTGTCTCCCGACGAACTCCCCGAGGGCGTCACGGTGCCGGTCGGGAGTCCGGGGGCGATCACGTTCGGTCTGTCCGCGGTCCGCAACGTCGGCGAGGGACTCGTCGAACTGTTGCTCGCCGAACGCACCGAGAACGGCCAGTTCGCGACCTTCCACGACTTCGTCGAGCGGGTTCCCGAGGCCGTCCTCAACAAGCGCACGATCGAGTCGCTGATCAAGGGTGGCGGATTCGACTCGCTCGGCCACGACCGTCGCGCGCTGCTCACCGTGTTCGAGCACATCATCGACACGACCGTGAAGCGTCGACGGGAGGCCGAGAAGGGTGTGATGAGCCTGTTCGGTGATTGGGGCGGCGACGACGGCGATGACAGCGAGGGCGGCTCGGGCGCAGGCGAGGCATTCGACGAACGCACCCCGATCCCGCAGAACCTGGAGTTCGACAAGGCCGACAAGCTCCGGTACGAGAAGGAGATGCTCGGGCTCTACGTGTCCGATCATCCTCTCTTCGGTGTCGAGGGCGCGCTCAAACGCAAGGTCGAGCACAGTCTGATCGACCTGCCCAACATGGAGGACGGCACCCCCGTCGTGGTGGGCGGGGTGATCACCAACCTCGCCCGCAAGTTCACGAAGAAGGGCGACCAGATGGCCGTGTTCGTGCTCGAGGACCTCGACGCGTCGATCGAGGTCACGATCTTCCCGCGCACACTCGCCGAACAGGGCCACAAACTCGAAGACGACCTGATCGTGTCGGTGAAGGGTCGCCTCGACCGGCGCGACGAGTCCCGATTCGGCCTGATCGGTCAGACGATCAACGTGCTGCAGGGGCTCTCCGACGGCCCGGCCGCACCGCTGCGGTTGCGGCTCCCCGCACCGTCACTCGACGAGCTCAAGATCCAGCGGCTGAAACGAATCGTCAAGGAGCACCCCGGCGACTCGGTCGTGATGGTCGACATCGGTCAGCAGAAGGTGCTCAAGCTGTCCGACGAGTTCCGAGTGGACCTCGATCGGGTCGTCGGCGAGCTGCGGATGGCGTTCGGACACGACGCCGTCCTCCTCTAGCGGTCGATCCGGTCTCGATCTCGACCTCGTCGCGACGCCCGGTCGCCCCAATGGGTGTGGTCGCAGATTCGGACACTGGCATCCGCTGCTGTAGAATGGTCCCGATGGCTCTCGATGTAGTGACGAATGATGCGTCGGCGCTTGAAGACACCGACCTCGAAGAACTGGCCTCGATGGACGAGGCGTTCAGCGCCGGCCAACTGTCCAAGGCGAAGGAGGACTGGGTGCTGATCACCACCGCCCGGTTCGGCAACGCACTGCACGGGTTCACCTTCTCCACGCTCGAACGGATCGGCGGCACGCCGTGTGTGCTGATCGGCCTGATGAGCGTGAAGCGATCCAGCAAGCGTGACCAGGTGCTGCGCGGGTTGATGAACGAGGCGTACCATCGGGCGCTGATGGCGTTTCCGGACGAGGACGTCGTCGTCGGGTCCCGCTTCATCAACGCCGACGCTCGGGAGGCCTTCAAGGATCTCGAAGGAGTCACCCCGTCGCCCGGCGAGGACGCCGTGGGCGAGGAACGTGCGTGGGGCCGTCGCCTCGCCAAGCGGTTCTCGATCGACAAGACCTACGACGCCAAGGCGTTCACGGCGGCATCGGCTGCCCAGGACGGTTACCTCGACTTCGAGACAGCGTCGCCCGAGAAGCTCGATGCCGACCTCGTCGACGCGATGAGCAAGATTCCCGTCAAGAAGGGCGGAGCCATGGTCGTGTACGGATGGACCATGGCCGAGGATCTCGTCAAGCTCGGAAAGCGCTGACGGGACCGGTCCACTGACCGAATTCCGCGAGGTCGTCCGCAACCGGCGGATGACCCGAGCGTTCACAGCCGACCCGATCGATCCAGCGGTCATCGACGATCTCGTCGACCTCGCCAGCCGGGCGCCGAGTGCCGGCAAGACCCAGGGCTGGCATGCGCTGGTCCTCGAAGGCGCCGATCAGGTCTCGCGGTACTGGGACATCGCGCTGCCCGCCGAGCAACGCTCCACGTTCCGCTGGACCCATCTGCTCGACGCCCCCGTGCTCATGCTCGTGTTTGCCGACCCGACCGCCTACGTCGAGCGCTACAGCGAGCCCGACAAGGCTCGGACCGGACTCGGTGCGGGCGTGGAGGCGTGGCCCACGCCGTACTGGACCGTCGATGCATCGATGTCGGCGATGACCGTGCTGCTCGCCGCCGAGGATCGTGGGCTCGGCGCGCTGTTCTTCGGCGTGTTCCAGCGGGAGGACGCCGTGCGCGCCGAGCTCGACGTCCCCGATCACCTACAGGTCATCGGGATGATCGCACTCGGGCATCCTCGGGTCGACGGCGACGAGCCCGGTCGATCAGCGCCACGACGGCGTCGATCGGCGGATCAGATCATTCACCGGGGTCGCTGGCAGTCGCCTGCGTGACTCCGGTCAGGGCCTGGACGAACTCGTCGGTCGTGGTCGATGGTGCCGCACAGGTGTGATCACGGCACACGTACGCGCGACCAGGGGTTCGGCCTTCCCACAGCGGTGAGTCGTACGGCTCACCCCACGCGAGAACCGCATCGGGCCGCCAGATCGAGTGTGCAAGACGCACGAACTTCGACATGTCGTGCTCGACGCCGTCGTCGTCCTCGCCCCCGACGATCACGATCTCGGTCGTGCCCCGTCGAGCGAGATCGGTGGCGAGCATCGCGTGGGAGAACTGGCCGACCTTGTCGTCCAGTTGGCCGGCGAGCAGGTGCAGGATGCGATCGGCGTGGTTCGCGTAGCGCAGGTCGCCGGTGAGCGCAGCCAATCGGTAGAGCGCCATCGCACCCATCGAGTTCGCCGAGGGAACCGCGTTGTCGGCGATGTCCTTCTGGCGTGCGATCAGGTGCTCGCCGTCCTCGGCGTTCGTGTACAGGCCGCCGTTGCTGGGATCGAAGAACCAGTCGAGCATCGTGTCGGCGGTCGCGCAGGCCTCGTCGATCCAGCGCGCCTCACCGGTCGCCTCGGCGAGGCGGGTGAACGCATCGACGAGCGCAGCGTGGTCGGCGGCGAGCGCGTCGTGGCGGGCCGGTGGATTGCCGTCGGCGTGCCACGACCGGTACCAGCGGCCGTTCATGCCACGCATGTTGTCGATCAGGAACTCGGCGTTCTTGACCGCTGCGTCGATCCAGGGCTGGTGGTTGAACACCGCCCCTGCCTGACTGAGCGCCGAGAGGAACAGAGCATTCCACTCGAGGACGACCTTGTCGTCGAGTGCGGGCCGCTGACGTTCCGCTCGGGCTTCGGCCATCCGGAGGCGGGTGAAGCTGATCTCATCGGGTCGAACGAGTGCATCTCGATGTGCGATCCGGTTGGGAATCGAGCGAGGCCCGAGCGGGGTCTCGAAGTTGCCCTCGTCGGTGATGCCCCACCACTCGAGCGTCTGTTCGATGATCTCCGGCTTCACCCTCGGCAACGCAGCGCGCACTTCGTCGGGAGTCCACGTGTGGAACAGTCCTTCGACCCCGTTGCCATCGGCATCGGGGGAGTCGGCGTCCTCGGCGGAGAAGAAGCCGCCCTCCTCGTGCGTGAGCGTGTTCAGGACGTACTCGATGGTTTCCTGCACCACCTGACGCCACTGCGGTTGGCGCAGGACGACGAGCGCGTGGAGGTACGTCTGCGCGAGCAGCGCCTGGTCGTACAGCATCTTCTCGAAGTGCGGAACCAGCCATTCGCGGTCCGTCGAGTAGCGGGCGAAACCGCCGCCGATGTGGTCGTAGATCCCGCCCGCCGCCATCGCATCGAGCGTCGTGGTGATCACGGTACGAGCGGTGTCCGAACCCGAGGTCATGTAGGCGCGCATGATCAACTCGGCGTGGAAGGTCGACGGGAACTTGGGTGCCTTGCCGAATCCACCCCACTCCCGATCGAATGCGCGGGCGAGCGTCTGTACCGCGTTGTTCAGCTGGTCGATGGTCGGGATCTCGTCGGCGGGCTCGAGATCGGCGGTCGTGGCGACGGCATCGGTCAGGGACTTGATGTTCTTCGCGAGGTCGTCGGGTTTGTTGCGGTAGGCGTCGTCGACGGCGTCGAGGAGCTGGAGGAATTGGACCTTGGGGAAGTAGGTCCCACCGTAGAACGGCTTGGCGTCGGGGGTGAGGAACACGGTCATCGGCCACCCGCCGCGCCCGGTCAGCGCCTGGACCGCGTCCATGTAGAGCTGGTCGACGTCGGGTCGCTCCTCCCGGTCGACCTTCACGCTGACGTAGAGCTCGTTCATCTTTGCGGCGACTTCGGCGTCCTCGAAGCACTCGTGGGCCATGACGTGGCACCAGTGGCACGACGAGTACCCGATCGAGAGCAGAATCGGTACGTTCCGTTCACGGGCTGCAGCGAACGCCTCGTCTCCCCACGGGTACCAGTCGACCGGATTGTCGCAGTGCTGTCGGAGATACGGCGAGGATTCATCAGCCAAACGGTTCACTTTTTCGAGGGTAGCGAGGCGATCGGCCGACCCGTATCAACTGGGGTCAGACCCCGGTTGACACGGGTACTGTCTCGTCCATGGGAATTCTGGGTTGGATCGTCGTGGGACTGATCGCCGGGTCGCTCGCGCGCTGGATCGTGCGCGATGACCGCAGCGGATGCATCTACACGATGGTGGTCGGCGTGCTCGGAGCCCTGGTCGGTGGATGGTTGATGTCGCTGGTCGACAACCGGGGAGTCGACGAGTTCTCGATCTACAGCATCTTCGTCGCGGCGCTCGGAGCGATCGCGCTGCTGCTCCTGTTGCACCTCGTCACCGGCCGAGGGTCGACCGGCCGTCGCTGACGCCGGACTCGACGCATCAAACCACGAGCTCGACCGATGGCGAACACACGGTTCACGAGGTTCGGCTGGTGGCTGTTCGTCGTGTCGGCGGTGCTCTTCGGATGGTCGGCCATACGCTCCCGTGACTGGATCGCAGCTGCGGGCGCCGGCGCGTTCTTCATCGCCAACATCAGTTTCATGATCGCGATGTACCGGGACGACGACCGCCACGATTGAGGTATCCGCCGCCTGATCAGCTCGCGTCGATGTACTCGGGAAGCTCGATGTCGTC
>NZ_JBAVYV010000590.1:0-29189 GCF_049588435.1 Ilumatobacter sp. | reverse complement strand
CACCTGGGCGATCGCCGGTGTGTGCGCCGCGAGCTCGTCGAGGCGCGCCCGCAGGCGTTCGCCGAGCGCGATCGCCGCATCTTGGAACCCCGGATCGAGCACCCGCTCGATGGCGACCTTCGCCGCGGCGCACGACAGGGGGTTGCCTCCATAGGTTCCGCCGATACCGCCGCCATGCACCGTGTCCATGATCTCGGCGCGACCGGTGACTCCCGAGATCGGCAGGCCACCTCCCATCGCCTTCCCCCAGGTGCACATGTCGGGTTCGACGCCGTAGCGCTCGATCGATGACGGGGTGCCGGTGCGTCCCATGCCGGCCTGCACCTCGTCGGCGATGACGATGATGCCGTGCTGCGCCGCGATCGCGGCGACGCGGGCCGGGTAGTCGTCGGGCATCGGGAGGAAGCCGCCTTCACCCTGGACCGGTTCGAAGATGATCGCCGCCACCGTCGAGGGATCGACCTCGGCGAGCAACGCTTCGAGCCCGGCGATGGCGTCGTCGCTCGACACACCACGGAGCTCGTACGGCCCCGGCGCCCGATGGATCGACGGTGCGTTCGCGAAGAATCCCAGCTTGTACGGCATCTCCTTGGCGGTCATCGTCATGGTCAGCAGGGTGCGGCCGTGGAATGCGTTGCCGAGCACCACGATGCCCTCGCGACCGGTGTGATAGCGGGCGATCTTCACCGCGTTCTCGACGGCTTCGGCACCCGAGTTCAGCAGCAACGCCTTCTTGTCGAAGTCGCCGGGATGACATGCGCACAGCAGGCGGCACACGTCGATGTACGGCTCGTACGCGGACAGCGAGAAACACTGGTGGAGGTACCGATCCAGTTGGTCCTTCACCGCCGCAACGACCTCGGGGTTGGTGTGCCCGTGGTTGGCGGTGCCGACACCGCCGACGAAATCGATGAACTCGCGCCCGTCGACGTCCCAGATGCGCGCCCCGCTCGCGCGCTCGACGAAGAACGGTCGACCTGCGGTCCCCGCCGCCACCCACCGTTGGCGTTCGGCAGCGAGGCGATCGGTGTTCGGTGTCGGCGTGTTCATGGGTTCGATGATCGTGTCGGTCATGGTGACTCTCTTCAGCTGGGGGCCATGCCGACGGACAGCACGCCATGGACGAAATTGGAAGGTGCACGCACCACCTCGGTGGTCTGCTCGAGTCGCAGCGAGCGCTTGGCCATCTCCTCGATGAGGATCGAGATCTCCAGCCGTGCGAGGAACGCTCCAAGACAGTGGTGCGGTCCGCCGCCGCCGAACGCGTCGTGTGGGTTTGCTGCCCTGCGGACGTCGAACTTCATCGGATCGTCGTGCGCCGACTCGTCGAACGACGTCGAGCCGTACCACATGACGACCTTGTCGCCCGCGGCGATGCGCGTTCCTGCGAGTTCGGTGTCGACCGCTGCGGTGCGACGCATGTGAAGCACGGGGGTGGCCCAACGCAGGACTTCCTCGGTGGCCGATTCGACCGATGACGGATCGTCGAGGATCGCCTGCCACTGATCGGGGTGATCAGCGAATGCCATGGCGCCATGACTGAGTGCGGTCCGAGTCGTCTCGTTGCCGGCAAACACGAGCAGGTGGAACAGATTGCGGAACTCACCGGGTGACAGACGGTCGCCGTCGGCTTCGGCCTGGGCCAGGTGGGTGACGATGTCGTCGGCCGGCTCGGCCATGCGTTCCAGACGCATCTTCTCGCCGTACTGGAACAGCGCGTGGCTCGCCGGACTGTTGAACGGCAGCAAGCGCAGCTCGGTGGTGTTGCCGAACGCATCAGCGGGAATTGACTGGGTGTCGCCCGTGCCCTCGACGAGATAGTTCGACAGCTCGACGAGATAGTCGGCGTCGGTCAGCGGCACGCCCAACATCGCGAGGATCACGCGGATCGGCAGCGGGGCCGACACCATCTCGACCCAGTCGCCACCACCCTGTTCGATGAAGTCGTCGAGCAGCTCCACCGTGATCTCTCGGACCGTCGATTCCCACTTCTTGACGTTCTTGGGGGTGAACGCACGAGCCGTGAGACGGCGCAGACGCGTGTGGTCCGGGGCATCGGTGTCGATCAGCGAGCGACGCGCTTCGAGGGCATCGGCCTCGAGGTCCCAGAGGTTGGTGTGACCGATCGCGGACGAGAACAGCTCCGGCTGCCGGGACACCTCGCGTGCGTCGTCGTGGCGCGACACGGTCCAGAACCCATTGCCGCCGTATGGGTGCCACATCAGACCAGGCGTGGCCCGGATCTGCGCGAAGCGCTCATGCGGGATGCCGTGCAGGTAGAGCTGCGGGTCGGCGATGTCGAGCATCCCGTCAGCTGTGCTCGGCATATCGGATCCGTTCCCAATCGTTGACGTCCTCGGGGTCCGGTGCGTGCTCGGTGCCCAGGGCGTAATCATGACGTGCGAGGGCCACGTAGCTCACCGCGAACTTCTCGCCGAGTTGGGCGGCGAGTACGCCGGATTCGAACTGGTCGATGGCATCGGGAAGCGTGTTCGGCAACGGCGCGCACTCGCCGGGCTCGGTGTACATGTCGCCAACGCTCATCGCCGGCAGTTCCAGCGATCGTTCCACCCCGTCGGCACCGGCGGCGAGGATCGAACCGACGATCAGGTACGGGTTGGCGTCGGCACCGGCCGACCGGAACTCGACCCGGTTGGCGCGGGATCCGGCCTCCATGATGCAGCGTACGAGTACGGTCCGGTTGTCGAGTCCCCAGTGGACGTGGGTCGGACAGAAGCTGTATGGCTGCACCCGCTTGACGCCGTTCGCGGTCGGCGAGGCGAGCAGACCGATCGAGCATGCATGCTCGAGCAATCCTGCGATCCAATGGCCCATCAGCTCGTTCGGCGCCCCGTCGGAGTCGGCGAATGCGTTGGCGCCGTCGGACTTCAGGCTGGTGTGGACGTGCATTCCCGAGCCCGACTGCTCGGCGAACGGCTTGGGCATGAACGTCGCGCGCAGCCCGTGCTGCACGGCGACCTGTTTGACGATGCTCTTGAACAGCACGGTGTTGTCGGCCGCCGTCATCGCATCGGCGTGTCCGATGTTGATCTCGAACTGTCCCGCCCCGTATTCGGCGTTCGACGACTCGACTTCGAGGCCTGCGCCGAGGAGCGCCGTTCGCATGTCGAGCAGGCACGTCTCGATGTCCAAGCCGTCGGTCAACGAGCTGTACTGGATGTGGTGTTGCACCGGTTCCCAATCGGGGGTGCAGAGGTAGAACTCGAGCTCGGTCGCCACGACCGGATCGAGGTCGAGCTCACGACATCGTTCGATCTGCTTCGCGAGGATCCCCCGCGGCGAGTGTGGGTGGGGTTCTCCGTGTGGAGCGAACGCGTCCGCGAGCACGATCGCGTAGCCGGGGCGGTGCGTGAGAATTCGGCCGGTCGACACGTCGGGGATCAGCGTGCAGTCGAGGAATCCGGAACCCATGTTGATGTACGGGTCGTCGACCAGATCGTTCTGCATGTCGAAGATGAACATCGCATCGGCGATGTTGACTCCATCTTCCACGGTCGTCGCGAAGAACCGGTCGATCGGCACGCGCTTGCCGCGCAGATGGCCGAGCGTGTCGGGTGCGGCCACTTCGACGGTGTGGATGCCGGCCGCTCGACAGCGGCTCTCGAAATCGGAGGAGTGATTCTCGGCGTTCATGTTCTCTCGTTTCGGACGGACGGACGGAAACCGGACGGCGCGAGATGCACCGTCACGGCGTGAGGACGAATCGACCGCGCACGTCGCCGCGCCGGAGACGGTCGTGGGCCACTTGAGCATCGGCGAGCGGGACGGGCTCGACCGGTTGCACGATCTCGGGTTCGCGGCGAGCGAAGTCGAGCAGTTCGTCGAGTTCGCTCCGGCTCCCCCACACGCTCGACATGATGCGCGCTTCGTGCGGGGTGACGCCGAACCGGAACTCGAGTCCACCACCGGCGAGGCCGATCACCACGATCAGGCCACCCCGTGCCACCGCAGATCCGGCGCTCGCAAGCGTGGCGTCGGCGCCGATGAAGTCGAGAACCACGTCGTAGGTACCGTCGAGACCTTCGGGTCCGACGGCGTCATCGGCGCCGATCTCGAGGGCCGCCGATCGTTTGTCGGGTGCGGTGTCGAGCGCGGTGACGTGCGCGTCGGTCTGGAGTCGCAGGTAGCGCAGGGCGTACTGGCCGAGGCCGCCCGCCCCGATGACGAGGGCACGGCCGCCGTCGCTGCGGCTGCGCAGCGTCTCGAGGCCGTGCTTCACCGCCCGGTACGCCGTGAGACCACCGCAAGCGAGCGGTGCGGCGGCGACCGGATCGAGGCCGTCGAGCGGTGCGAGGTAGCGCCGATTCTTGACCCACATCCGCTCGGCGTAGCCGCCATCGGTGAAGAGGCCGGCTTCGGTGGCATCGGCACAACGCATCTCGAGTCCGTCGGCGCACTGCCGACACGAGCGACATCCCCACGGCGCGTAGACCATCACGGGGCCGAGTTGGTGGTGATGCCCGGTGACCTCGTGACCGAGGATCATCGGGAGAGCGCCGCCGAAGTCCCCGTCGGCGACGTGGATGTCGGAATGGCACACGCCGCAACCGATGACATCGATGACCTCGCCACCGCGGCCGTCATCGGCCGGGTCGGGATGGTCGTCGACGACTCGGAGCGGCGTACCCGCCTCGGTGAGGACAACGGCACGCATCAGTAGCTCTTCGGGAGGCCGAGGCACTTCTGCGCGACGAACGCCAGCACCAGGTTGTTGTTGATCGGCGCGACTTGGTACAGCCGGGTCTCGCGCAGCTTGCGTTCGATGTCGTACTCCACCGCGAACCCGAAGCCGCCGTGCGTGTTGAGTGCGGCGTTGCCGGCCTCCCACGATGCGTTCGATGCGAGCATCTTGGCCATGTTCGCCTCGGCGCCGCACGGCTTGCCCGCGTCGAACAGTTCCGCCGCTCGCCAACGCATCAGATCGGCCGCCTCGAGGTTGGCGTACGCCTGGGCGAGCGGGAAGGCCACGCCCTGGTTCGCCCCGATCGGCTTGCCGAACACGGTTCGCTCGTTCGCGTACTTGCTGGCACGGTCGAGGAAGAACTTGCCGTCGCCGACGCATTCGGCGGCGATCAGGATCCGCTCGGCGTTCATCCCGTCGAGGATGTGACGAAAGCCCATGCCCTCCGTGCCCACGAGCGAGTCGGCGGGAATCACCACGTCGTCGAAGAACACCTCGGTGGTGTTGTGGTTCATCCACGTCTCGATCGGATTGATCGTGAGACCGGGGACCAACTCGCCGTCGGCATCGCGCAGCTCGAACAGGAACACCGACAGCCCGCCGAGACGATCGTCGGTCTCACCGATCGGCGTCGTGCGGGCGAGCAGGATCATCAGATCGGAGTGCAGCGCACGCGATGTCCAGATCTTCTGGCCATTGATCCGCCAGGTGTCGCCGTCACGTTCGGCCTTGGTCGTGATCGACGTGGTCTCGGAACCGGCCTCGGGCTCGGTGACACCGAACGCCTGCAGGCTCGCCTCGCCGGCGGCGAGTTTGGGCAGATACCGCCGCTTCTGCTCCTCGGACCCGTGCCGCAGCAACGTGCCCATGATGTACATCTGCGCGTGACAGGCACTCGGGTTGCCGCCGCTCGCTGCGATCTCCTCGAGGATCACCGACGCACCGGACAGGCTGAGCCCGCCGCCGCCGTACTCCTCGGGAATCAGCGCCGACAGCCACCCGTGCTCGGTCAGGTCGGTGACGAACTCGGTCGGGTAGCGATCCGGTTCGAGGCCACGCCAGTACTCGTTGCCGTACTTGTCGCACAAGCGACGCACCTCGGTGCGGATCACATCGAAGTCGGCGTCGTCAACGGTCATCGCTCACCTGCGTCAATGCGGCGTTGTCCTTCATGGCAGCGGCGTCCTTCCAGAATCCTTGGACGGTGAGTGCTTCCGTCGCGGCGCGGCCGCCTTCGCACAGGTGGTGTTCCATCGCCCCGCGCGCCGCGTCCGGATCCCGGGCCACCAACGCGTCGAGGATCGCCTGGTGATCGGCGATCGCGTCGTCGTAGAAGCGCCCGGAGAACTCGTAGTACCGCGCCGGAACGGACCGTTCGAGCAGTGACAACAACCATCGCGTCCGGCGGGATGCCACCGAGTTGATGACCCGATGGAAGTCGTGGTTGGCGGTCGACATCTCGTGCTCGTCACCCGTGCTGAACCGGGAGTGGATCTCGACCAACTCAGCGAGGTCGGCATCGGACAACTCGACGGCGGCGACGGCGGCCGTCCGACCTGACAATGCTCCGAACACCTCGTAGTGCTCGGCGATGTCGGTCGGGGTGATGTCGGCGACGAACGCGCCACGATTCGGGCTGAGCGTGACCAGGCCCTCCTGCGCGAGCACCACCACCGCTTCGCGGATCGGGCTGCGGCTCACGTTCAGCGCGCTGCTCACCGCACCCTGATCGATGCGCTCCCCGGGGCGGACACCACCGGTCAGGATCAGGTCGCGGAGATGGCGCGCCACATCGTCGGCGAGCGATCCGCGCCGGATCCGGCGAAGAGCGAGGTCATCGGTCTTGTGCGCCGGCTGGCTCATTGAGGTGCGCTCGATCCGAGGTACGCGGCCCGCACGTGCGGGTGAGCCTGGATCTCGGCGGGCGTACCGACGGCGATCACCTTGCCCTGGTCGAGACAGTAGATCCGGTCGCAGATCTCCGTGATGAACGCGAGGTCGTGGTCGATCACGATCACGCCGGCGCCGACCGCCGCGGCCATCGTGCGGACCTGGTCGACCATGTTCAGCGACTCACTGTCGCTCATGCCGCTCGTCGGTTCGTCGAGGAGCAGGAACGTCGGCGCCATGGCCGCGGCGCGAGCGAGTTCGAGTCGACGCGAGTTGCCGTAGTCCAACTCCCCGGAACGTCGGTCGCGGTGGTCCCAGAGCCCCGCAGCCTTGACGAGTTGAGCGGCACCGATCCGAACGCGTTCGCTGCGGTACGACTCTGCGACCAGTGACGAGACCTCGACGTTCTCGAGGACGGTCAGCGCGGAGAAGAGTCGAAGGTTCTGGAAGGTCCGAACCAGGCCGGCACGGGCGATCCTGTGCGGCGGCTCATTCGTGAGATCGGTGCTGTCGAGCCTGACCGATCCCGCGGTCGGAGCCACAAGGCCCGTCATCACGTTCACCAAGGTGGTCTTGCCCGCCCCGTTCGGCCCGATCAGGCCGACGATCTCGCCGTTGCTCACGTCGAGGTGCGCATCGTCGAGCGCGCGGAACCCGCCGAAGTCCACGGTGACGCCCTCGGCGACGAGTCGCGCTGCCGGAGGAGCCTCGGCCGGAGCGACGGGCGCCGGTTCGGGTTCTGCCGGTACGAACCTGCGGCTGAGCCAGCTGTCGAGTTCCCAGTCACCGATCAAGCCGCCGGGGCGCAGGATCATGAACCCGACCATGGCGAGGCCGAGCACGACCGTCGGGAGACCTTCACGGAAGATCCAATCGAGTGGTGCGGTGTCGAGGCCGATGCCGAAGAACTCGTAGCCACTCGAACCCAGACGACGCGCCACCTCGCGCACGAACGTGATGACCACCACCCCGAGCAATGCTCCCGTGACGCTGTTCCGTCCGCCGACCACCAGCATGACCAGCGTGATCAGCGTGTAGTCGAAGAAGAACAGGTCGGGCAGGATGCTTCCGAGGTCGTACACCCGCAGTGTCGAGCCGATCGACACCACGACGACCGACAACAGAAGTGCGAGCGTCTGTTGCACGATGGGGTCGACGCCCATCGACCGCGCGGCGAGGTTGTCCTCGCGCGCTGCCACCGCCAGGCGGCCCGATCGTGAGCGGGCGAAGAGCCGCGCACCGATGACAACCACGAACAGCACGATGTAGATCGGCCAGCGTGATTGCAGGGTCTCGCCGATTCCGAACGTGAGGCCCGATCGGTTCCCACCCGTGAGCTTCGTCCAACTCGATGCGATCTCGTGGGTCACGAACAGCAGCGCCAAGGTGATGACGGTTGCCGACACGGCACCCGACTTCGCGCCCGATCGTGCGAGGCCGATGCCGATGAAGATCGCGAACACGAGCGTGACCGCGACCGCGATCAGCACCGCGAGCAACGGCCCCATGTCGACGTCCGCCAGGCCCCACGGAGCCTCTGGAATTCGACTCGCCTTCGCTTCCGGGGAAATGGCGAAGAGTGCGAACACGTAGCCGGCGGTCGCGCCGAAGCCGATGTGTCCGAACGAGAACACACCCGTGTTGCCGATGTAGATCTGGATCCCGACGACGATGATCGCGTCGATCAGCATCGTGGTGATGAGCTTGTCGGTTGCTCGGCCGTCGATCAGCAGGGTCGTCGCCAGACCGACGCCGATGAGCAGCAGCACCGTGATCGACGAGCCGATGATCGGCATCGCGACATCGCGTTTGAGGTCGGCCATCAGACGCGCTCCGCGTGGCTGACCGAGATCAGTCCCTGTGGTCGGAAGATGAAGAGCAGGGCGATCAGCGCGAACACGGCACCTTCGGTCAATGCGGCAGCTTCACCGGGAAGCTGCGAACGCAGCAGAACCTCGGCCACGCCGAGAACGAGACCGCCGAGCACCGCCCCGCGCAGGCTCCCGAGGCCCCCGATCAGGGCGGCGAGCACGCCCTTGAGCATCGGGTCGACGCCCGCGGTGGGCGACGTGTGGCCGGACCGCATCAGCCAGAAGATCGCGGCGATCCCGGCGAGGAACCCCGAGAGTGCGAATGCACCGCGGATCACCCGGTCGGAGTTGACGCCCATCATCCGGGCCGTGTCGAAGTCGGCTGCCGCCGCGCGCAATGCCAACCCGAACATCGTCTTCTGCAGGATCGCAACGGTCAGCAACAGCGTGACCGCGGTGACCCCGATCACGACGAGGTCGAACACCTCGATGTTGAGTGAACCGATCTCGACGGTGTCGTTGATCCAGCCCGGCGGGCTCCACGTCTTCACCCGGGCGCCGATGTACATCAAGAAGACGGCCGACACCAGAAAGTGGACGCCGAACGACGTGAGCAGCATCGTGAACTCGGACGATCCACGCACTCTGCTGAACGCCACTCGCTCGATCACGACCGCAGAGAGGATCGACACGATCACGATGAGCGGTGCCACCACGATCCAACTCCACCCGCTCGAGAACGCTGCGTACGCCGCGTACCCGCTGATCGTGATGAGCTCACCGTGAGCGAAGTTCAACAGGTGCATCACGCCGAAGATCACGGCGATCCCGAGCGCGAGGAGCGCATAGATGCTGCCGCGGCCGATGCCGTCGACCAGGTTCTGGATCAGTTCGGTCACGGGTTGCCGCCACCCACGAACGTGTCGAACAGGTCGGTTCGGTCGAGCAGTTCTCGACCGGTGCCCGCGGCGACGACCTGTCCACTGCGCAGCACGTAGGCACGATCGGACACCGCGAGCATCCGCGTCGCGTTCTGTTCGACGACGAGGATGGTGCGGCCCTGGTCCCGCAACGTGCCGATGAGGTCGAACACCATGTCGACGAGCAACGGGGACAATCCGAGCGACGGTTCGTCCATCATCAGCAACGTCGGCTTCGACATCAATGCCCGGGCGATGGCGAGCTGTTGTGCCTCGCCGCCGGACAGGAACCCGGCCTGCGTGTCCCACTTGGAACGCAGGACGGGAAACAGCTCTGCCATCTCGTCGAGCTGCGCCGGGCGTTCCGACTTGGCGAGCGTGATTCCGCCGATGCGGAGGTTCTCGCTGACCGTGAGGTCGACGAAGATCCGGCGGTGCTCCGGCACGAGGGCCAGACCGGTCTTGAGCAACTTGTCGGGCGACACGCCGGTGACATCCGACCCGAGAAACGAGACCGATCCGGCCGACGGGGCCAGGAGCCCCGCGATGCTTCCGAGCAACGTGGTCTTGCCTGCTCCGTTGGGACCGATGAGGCCAACGACCTCACCGGCCCCGACGGACAGGCTCACATCTCGAAGCGCCGAGATCGACCCGTACTTCGTGGTCAACCCGTCGACCTCGAGCACGATCGCAGACCGTCAGCCTTCGGCGAGGAGGACGTCGACGCCGTCTTCGACCTGCACGATCGGCACGGCCTTCGGCGGGATGCCGTCGGTTCCGACGTAGGTCACTTCGCCGGCAAAGCCGTCGAAGCCGGAGATCTCCCGGACCGCAGCACCGATCTCGGCCGGGTCGGTGCAGTCGCAGTTCGCCATCGCCTGCAGGCCGAGCAACATCGAGTCGACGTAGAGACCCATGAAGCCGCGGCTCTCCAGCTCCTCACCGTTGACGGCTGCGTAGCCGGCGAGCAGCTGGTCCGAACGGTCACCGGGCTCGATGAAGTCATGGGGCGTGTGGATCACACCGTTGCTGTTCTCCTCGAACTGGATGCCCGTGGCGTCGAGCGCATCGGTCCCCAGGTAGGTGATGTCGTCGAAACCGGCGCCCTCGAGCTGGCCGCGCAGCGCCGTCACCTGGAATCCGAGTGCGGCCGAGTAGAACGCCTCGGTGCCGTCCAGGATGCCGGAGAGTTCGGCCACCTGAGCGGAGAAGTCGGTGTCGGCGCCCCACTCGTAGGTCTGCGTGCTGACGATTTCGCCGCCGCCCGCTTCGAACACCTCCGAGAACACGTCCGGGTTGAGGCCGGTGTACGGCCCAGGCTGCGTAAAGACGAACGCCCGCGTGATGCCCTGATCCAGTGCGTACTCCGCAGCCGCCGTGGCCTGACCGTTGTCGTCGAAGGAGACCAGGTAGGAGTTCTTCTCGACGTCGGCCAGTGTGGGCTCCGTCGATGCGGCGACGAACAGCGGAACCTCTCCCCCGGTGGCCTGAAGGATCGGGAGTGCGAAGTCCGCGAAGGGGGGGCCGATGAGGACCTGTGCGCCCCAGTCGAGCAGCGTTTCGGCGGCCACACCGGCTGTCGTGGCGTCGCCACCGACATCTTCGACCCTGACCTCGACCGGCGCACCGTTCATCCCACCGATGCAGTTGATGAGCGATGCCGCGTAGGGCACCAGCTGGGAACCGGGGATATCGACGAAGCCGACGACCTCACTGAAGTCCATGGCCATCCCGACCTTGATCGGATCGCCCGTGGGAGCCTCTTCACAATTGTCGAGATCTGCCGCGAGCATCGCGTCGATGTCGACAGCGGCATCACCGCTGGACGGTGCCGATGCCTCATCTCCACCGCCGTCACCGCTGTCGGCGCCCGCATCGGTCGCGGGAGCGGCCGAATCCGGAGCCGCGGAGGACTCCGTCTCGGCGTCGTCGCTTCCGCCACACGCGGCGAGAGCAACGGCGCCCACCACGGCAATACTGACAAGATTCTTGGCTTTCATGATCTCCCCCGAGGTCGATGATTCACGTCATGTGAATCGTTCGTGTGCGAATGAATTTTGCATGTACTTTGGTCGTTGTCAAGAAATTCGTCGATCTTGCGTCGCCTTCGGCCCCGCGGATCCCGTCGTCGACCGACCGGAGATGACCCATGCACAACGCTTCCGATTCCCTCGACGGACCCTTCTACGACGAGGTGAGCACCGGGTATCGCTTCCCGGTCCCACCGTCGTGCACGCTCACATCGGGCGACGCGTCGACGTACCGGTCGATCTGCGGTGAACACTGGGCACCCGGCCTCGACCACCGGCTGGCGACGCTGCTCACCGGCGACCCGCGTCCGCTCGCTCACCCCGGACTCGTCGTGGCGATGGCGATCGGAGCGAGCACCGTCGCCACGAGACGCGTCGTAGCCAATCTGTTCTACCGCGACCTCACGCTCACCCGACCGGTGCGCATCGGCGAGACACTGACGACCGCGACCGAGATCCGCGCGTTGTCCGACGCGTCACGCAAGCCCGGCGCTCCAGCCCGCGGCAAGATGCTGCTCGGGATCACGACGACGGCCGACGACGACGTCGTGCTCGCGTTCGAGCGCTGCGCTCTGCTGCCGTGTCGCGGTGATTCGCTGCCCGGCCACGGCGACGACATCGGTTCGAGCTCGGCCCTCCTCGACCTGGCCCGGTACGAAGTCGCCGTTCCGCACGGTTGGGATCTGTCACTGCTCGGCGAACGCGACGAGTGGCAGGTGGGCGAACGTCGCACGGATGCACTGCGCGACGTGGTGGACGGCGCCACCGCACTGGTCCGACTCACGCACAATCTTGCGGCAGTGCACCGGGACCAAGCAGCAACCGCCAGCGGTCGGCGGCTCGTGTACGGCGGCCACACGGTCGCGCTCGCGCAGGCATCGCTGGAACGTTCGATGCCCACGATGGCGACGCTGCTCGGATGGCACGAGTGCAACCACACCGCACCGGTGCACGAGGGAGACCTGCTCGAGTTCGAGCACGAGTTGATCGCGCAGCGAGCGTCCAACGGCGGGCAACTCCGTGCGGTGAACGTCACCGTGACCGCACACCGCCCCGGCGCCGATCCGAGCGTCGTGCTCGACTGGACACCCGTCGTCGTGAGCGCCTGACGTCCTGGTCTCGACCCGACCGTGCCCGTTGATTGTTCGGTACCAAACGAGTATTGTCGCCGCCCATGGGATCCATCGTCGGAGCTGCCGTCGTCTCGCACGTCCCCACGCTCGTGCTTCCCGAGGCGGACCGACGCGAACTGAACGGCGGGCACGACACCACACTGTTCGCCGGGCTCCATCAACTGCGCGCCGAACGACTCGCACCACTCGAGGCCGACACCGTCGTGGTGATCGACACCCACTGGTACACGACGATCGAGTTCATCGTGGCTGCACACCACCGGCGGTCGGGGATCTACACCTCCGAAGAGCTGCCCCGCGGGATGCGTCAGATGCCGTACGACATCGCCGGCGATCCGGAACTCGCCCATACGTGGGCGAGCACCGCGGACGGGCGTGACGACATGTGGATCACGGCGATCGATGATCCGCATCTGCCGGTCCACTACCCGACGATCAACCTTCTCCCGTTTCTGCAGGGTGACGAACGCTGGATCTCGGCGAGCATCTGCCAGACCGGTGCGCCGTCCGACTTCCTGCGGTTCGGGCAGCTGCTCCGTGAGGCGATCGAGACCACCGACCGTCGGGTCGTGGTTCTGGGCAGCGGAGGTTTCAGCCACCGGTTCTGGCCGTTGCAACAGTTCCGCGACCACGAAGCAGCCGACCCCGACCTGCACATCCGCACACCGGAGGCCTGCGCGGCGGACCGTCTCGTCATCCAACGCATGCTCGACGGCGACCACGCTGCCATCATCGACGACATGAGCGAGTTCGCCACCCACGCTCCGGAGGGTCGCTTCGGCCATTACCTCACGATGGTCGGCGCCCTGGGTGGTGCCGAGTGCACGTCGACCGGAACCCAGTTCGGTGAGTACGAAGCCGTCGCCGGCACCGGCCAGGCCCACATCTGGTTCGATTTGTGATGCGCGCTCTCGTCCTCGCCCACGAACCCGACGGTCCCGCCGCACAGGTCGAACGGCGCCTCGTCGAGCGCGGCTTCACCGTCGACACGCACGTCGTCACGTCCGACAACGACCGACCCGATGAAGCCGCACCGTTCCCCAGCCTCGACGGGTACGACCTCCTGGTCCCGATGGGCTCGATCCGGTCGTTGACGAACAAGGACGAGATCGGCTCGTGGATCCACACCGAGATCGAACTCGTGGCCGCGGCCCACGAAGCCGATGTCCCGGTGCTCGGAGTGTGCTTCGGCATCCAGATCATCGCCGAGGCGCTCGGGGGCGCCGTCGAACCTGCGCCGGTGACCGAGCTCGGGTGGATCGAGATCAGCGACGGTGACGTCCCGAACCCTGTGGGCTCCGGCCCGTGGTTGGAGTGGCATCACGACCGCATCGTGACACCGCCGGGTGCCGAGGTGCTCGCGCGCACCGACCACGCCGTGCAACTGATCCGGCTCGGACGCACGGTCGGGACGCAGTTCCACCCCGAGGTCGACCTCCCCCACATTCAGCGGTTCCTCGAACTGACCGAGGACAGCTACCTCGAGGAGTACGGCACCACCCGTGAGGAGTTGCTCGCCGCCACCCGTCGCAACGAGGCGCACAACATCGAGCAGTGCCACGCCCTCGTCGACTGGTACCTCGACACCGTGGCGTTTCCCGCCCTCGAAGTAGCGGGATGACGTGGCCGGTTCACCTGCACCGCTGATCGGGCTCCCCGGTCGCCGCATCTCCGGTGGCCAGATCGGCTACGCCCCGGTCCTCGCCGGACTGGACCTCGACCTCTACTTCGCCGACTACGCCCGCGGTGTCCTCGATGCCGGCGGCATCCCCGTGCACCTTCCGCTCGATCTCGCTCCCGCGGCGGTGATCGACCGACTCGACGGCATCGTGCTGAGCGGTGGCGCCGACATCGCCCCCGCGCGCTACGGCGCCGAGCCTCATCCGTCGGTCACGGTCGTCGAGACCGAGCGCGACGACTTCGAATTCGACCTCCTCGAACGGGCGATCGATGCCGAGGTCCCGGTCCTCGGGATCTGCCGCGGCCTGCAGGTGCTCAACGTGTTGCGCGGCGGGACCCTCGAACAACACGTCGCGACACACAGCCGATACGACATCGAGGCGAGCGAGACCGCCCACGAGGTCAGCTTCGCGGAGGGCTCTCAACTCGCCGATGTCTACGGCGCACAGCTCCGCGTGAACAGCTTGCACCACCAGACGGTCGATCGGCTCGGCACCGACCTGGTGATCACGGCCACGTCGGACGACGGCGTGGTCGAAGGTCTCGAACTCGGTGAGGACATCGTGGCGGTGCAGTGGCACCCCGAGATGTTGCCGACCCGTGCCACCGACCCGATCTTCAGATGGCTGGTCGAACGCGCTGCCGCTCACACCCGCTGAGGTTCGGCGAACTGTCCGCGACGAGACGTCAGTCGCAGGAATCGTCGAGGATCATCAGTGTCTTGAGGTCGGCATGGAATTCGAGCGCATGATCGCCGCCCTCGCGTCCGATGCCGCTGATCCCACAACCGCCGAACGGCGCGGTGAGGTCACGCACGAGGAACGTGTTCACCCACACCAGTCCGGCACGCAGTGATCGGCCGACCCGTTCGGCGCGCTCGCGTGAGCCGGTGAAGACGATGGCCGACAGACCGTAGGCGGTGCTGTTCGCGAGGCGGATCGCATCGGCTTCGTCGTCGAAGGTCTGCAGGGTGAGGACCGGTCCGAAGATCTCCTGCTGCACCACCTCGCTCTCGTTGGACCGCGGCTCGATCAACGTCGGCTCGTAGTGCAACGAGTCCTCGTGCGCCCACCCCCCGCGCACGATGCGATCACCGTTCGCCCGGGCACGTTCCACGAACCCGTGGACCGCATCTCGATGTTCGGGATGCACCATCGGAGCGATCTGCGTCGTCGACTCGCGACTGTCCCCCAACACCAGCGCGTCGGCGTGAGCGTCGAACCTCTCCATGAACTCGTCACGGACCGACGCCTCCACCAGCAGGCGCGTCCCGGCCAGGCACACCTGACCGGAGTCGTCGAACTGCCACGCCGCCCGGTGCGCGGCGGCATCCAGGTCGGAGTCGGCGAACACGACCAGCGGACCCTTGCCGCCGAGCTCCGCGGTGAACGGAACGATGTTGTCCGCGGCGGCGCGCCCGATGTGCTTCGCGGTCGCGGGCGAGCCGGTGAACGTGATGCGGCGCACCCTCGGGTTCGAGACGAGTGCTGCGCCGACTTCTTCGCCGATGCCCTGGACCAGGTTGTAGGCACCGGCGGGAAATCCGGCCTCGACCGTCAGCTCGGCGAGCAGGGCGGCCGACAGTGGCGACCACTCGGCGGGCTTGTGGATGACACTGTTCCCTGCGGCCAGGGCGGGCGCGAGCTTCCACGTGCTCAACATGAACGGTGCGTTCCACGGCGTGATCACCACGGCGGGCCCGGCGGGCATGCGCTGGACCCAGTTGTGGAGGTTCTTGGCATCCCATTCGCGCTCTTCGTGAGCGACGATCAGGTCGGCGTACGTGCGGAAGTTGAGCGCTCCTCTCCCCACCAGTCGCAGACGCATCGACTCCTGGAGAAATGCCATGTCGAGGGTCTCCGCGAGCGCGATCTCGTCGGCGTTCTCATCGATCAGGTCGGCGAGACGATGCATGACCTCCGCTCGCTGCACCGGGCTGAACGATCCCCACACCTCGAAGCCGGCTGCTGCTGCGTTCACCGCAGCCTCGGCTGTCGCAGCGTCGCCGCGTGCGACGTGCGCGAGCGGGCCGGCGTCCCAGTCGAGCGGCGAACGCGTCTCGAAGGTCTCGTCCGAACCGACCCATTCGCCACCGATCAGGTGATCGACGGGGACCGAGACCCCGCCGATGTCGGCGCGTCGAACGTTCATGCGTCGCTCGGGTTCTCGTCGTCGACGGTGCTCTCGTAGTGCTTGGCGCCGGGTCCCATCGGGGCGCGGATGCCACGGAATTCCCAGTCGCCGCCCTGCGCGGTCGACATGACCTCTTCACTCCGACTCGGCTGAGCGCCGACGTCGGTGCGGATGGGGGTGGGCCCGGTGACGATCGTGTTCGTGAGCGCGCCGAGTCCTTCGACCTCGACGCTCACCACGTCACCCGGGTAGACGGTGCGCGAATTGGCCGGCGTGCCGGACAACAGGATGTCGCCGGGCACGAGCGTGATGGTGCGGGCGATGTCGGCGACGAGGTAGTGCATGTCCCACTTCATCTCCGAGGTGTTGCCGTCCTGCTTCACCTCACCGTTGACGATCGTCCGGATCGATTTGTTCCGGAAATCCCAATCGGTGACGAGGCCGGGGCCGACCGGGCAGAGTGTGTCGCTCCCCTTGACACGCAGCATCGAGCCGGCGTCGGTATCGCGGAAGTCGTGCAGGCCGTAGTCGTTGGCGACGCTGTAGCCGGCGATGTAGTCGCCCGCGTCCGCTGGCGAGATGTTGCGACAGGTGCGCCCGATGACGATCGCGATCTCACCTTCGTAGTTGAGCCATTCGCAGCCGACCGGACGGACCACGTCGGCACCGTGGCCACACAGGGCGGTGATCGGCTTGTGGAAGTAGGTCGGTGCCGCCGGGAGCTTGGTCATGAACTCGTCGACGCGGCTCTCGTAGTTGAGGTGGACGCAGACGATCTTGGTCGGCTCGCTCGGTGCCAGGTGGGTGGCATCGGCGACGGCGATCCGCCGGCCGTCGGCGGCCACCAGGTCGTCTGCCTCGAGTCGTACCTCGGTGACATATCCATCGAGGAGGATTCGTCGTGATTCGGCCATGTACGCGCTCCGTTGTCGATCGTCCGGACGTTGCGAGCACAGTATGCCACCCCGCCCATTGATCGTTTGTGTCCAAACGATTATGTTGGGCCGCATGTCCGAACTCCGAGGTCTCATGTACCCCCGTACCCCGGAAGGACGCGCCGGCATCCTGCCGTCACCGCCATGGCACTACAGCGGCGAGATGATGACCATCGAGTTCCGGACCGATCCGGCGCGCGTGGCGGAGCTGTTGCCGCCCGGGCTCACCGTCGCGGCCGACGACCCCGGTGCGGTCGCCATCATCTGGGCGGAATGGCAGAGCTGCAGCGACAGCTTCGACGAACTCCTCGATCCTGCTCGAGCGCAGTACAAGGAGGTGTTCGTCGTGATCCGCTGCGAATACGAGGGCCAGACCTACAGTCGCGCCGCCTACATCTGGGTCGACAAGGACTTCGCCATGGCCCGCGGACACATCCAGGGCTACCCGAAGAAGATGTCGGAGATCTGGATGACCCGGCCCGTGACGATCGGCAAGGCCGGGCCACGATTGGAACCCGGTGGTCGCTTCGGCGCCACGCTCAGTACGTGGGGACGCCGCATTGCCGACGCTCGCTTCACCATCACCGGAGAAGTTGAATCGGCTGGATTCGTGAACGGACATCCGATGCTCCATTCACGCCAGATGCCCGCCATCGAGATGGACGGTCGCGACTCGCTCGACGAACTGGTGACGATGCGTGGCTTCGACGTGGAACTCGGACCGGTGTACTCCGGCGCCGCCGAACTCGTCCTGCACGACAACCCGACCGAGGAGCTGGCCCGCTTCGGTGACGTCGAGGTCATCGGTGGCTACTACCGGCAGGTGGGCAACTCGATGGGTCCGGGGACGACCGTGCGAGCCAACCCCAACCCGATGGCGACCTGAGCAGATCCGCGACGAGAGCGAGCACACCATGCCGACCAACCCCGTCACCTTCGTCGACGACTACCTGGCCGACCACGGCCCGGACGACGCCGACATCACCGACCACGACACGTACACGTCCGGCGTCCCACACGCCACGTTCGAGCGGTTGCGTCACGAGGATCCGGTCCACTGGACCGAGGAGAAGGACGGCTCGGGGTTCTGGTCGATCCTGCGCTACGACGACGCGCTCGCCGTGAGCCGCGACGTCGAGACGTTCACGTCGAGCAAGGGCATCCGCCTCGAGCAGATGGATGACGAGGAGGCCGCTGCTCGACTGACGATGATGGAACTCGACCCGCCGGAACACACCCAGTACCGCCGTCTGGTGTCGAAGGGATTCACCGGGCGCAGCGTCAACGGTTACGAGGACGACATCCGCCAACTCGCGGCCGAGGTGATCGACGATGCCCTCGCCGAACCCGAGTTCGACTTCGTCCACGCCATCGCCCAACAGCTCCCGATGCGGATGCTCGGCAAGATGCTCGGCACGAGCGACGAGGACGGCCATCGCCTCGTGGAGTGGGGAGACGCACTGCTCGGCAACACCGACCCCGAGTTCACCGACTATCCGGTCGACCTCACCGACACCGAACAGTTCCGCATGGTGCCGTTCCGCAGTCCGGCGTCGATCCAGATCTTCCAGTTCGCACAGGAGCAGGTGCTCGACCGTCGGACCTGCCCCCGTGACGACGTGATCTCGCAACTGCTCGCTCCGACCAAGAGCGGCGAGCCGTTGACCGACCTGCAGTTCAACAACTTCTTCACCCTCCTCGTGGCCGCCGGCAACGACACCACGCGCTACACGATGACCCACGGTTTGTGGACGATGATGAACCATCCCGAGCTGTGGGAGACCTGGAAGGCCGACCCGTCGCTCACCCCGACCGCGATCGAGGAAATCATGCGCACGAGTGCGGTCACGATGCACTTCCGCCGCACGGCGACGCGCGACGTCGAGATGCGCGGCAAGCAGATCAAGGAAGGTGACCGGGTCGTGATGTGGTTCAACTCGGCGAACCACGATGCTGATCAGTTCGAGCACCCGTTCCGGTTCGACCTGGCGCGAACCCCGAACGAACACATGACGTTCGGTCGCAGCGGGCCACACTTCTGCCTCGGCGCGTGGCTCGCCCGGATGGAGGTGCGCCTCGTGTTCGAGGAGCTGTTCAAGCGCATCGATCACTTCGAGCCGGTCGGTCCGATCGACCGCCTCCGCTCGAACTTCATCGCCGGCATCAAGCGCCTCCCAGTGCGCGCCGTCTGAGCCGCTGCGACCACACAGCGAGAGCTTCGGTCAGATGCGTATGGTGAGTCAGTGAGCCAGGACCAGCAGCGCGATCTGCTTCCCAACGAACAGGACATCCTCCGCGCGCTCGGTGATCGCCCCTACGACATCGACTCGATGGAGGCGATTGCCAACATCTACCGCGCTGCGGCCGCCATTCGGCGGCGGGCCGAGGCCCGGATCCTCGCGGAGTTGGGCCTGTCGTGGGGCGGGTTCACGGCGCTCTGGGTGCTCTACATCTGGGGCCAGATGGAGACGAGCCGACTCGCGACCGAATGCGACCTGTCCAAGGGCACGCTCACCGGGATCTTGAACACGCTGGAGAGCCGCGGCTTCGTCAGCCGTGAACGGCCGAAGGAGGACCGGCGCAAGATGCTCGTCGAACTGACGCCGGAGGGCACGGCGGTCATCGGTGACCTGAGCCCGCGGTTCAACGCGTTCGAGTCCGAGACCACGTCCGTTCTCGACGTCGACGAGAAGCGACAGTTGGCTTCGCTGCTCCGCACGATCATCGGCGGAATCGCCGACAGCGAATGAACGGGTGCCGCTCGGACCGGTGACGGTCGGTCAGTGGTACGGCAGGTAGTTCGCGAGTTCGAAGTCGGTCAACGCGTCACCATCGAGTGACTCACCCGTCGCCACGAATCGCTCGAACTCGTGACGCTTGTTCGCGACGAAGTTGCCGATCAACTTCGCATCGAAGGCACCGACGAACGAGGTGTCCGCTTCGAGGTCGTCGAGCGCGCTCCCCAGATCCGTCGCGCTGCGTTCGGCACCGTCGCCACCGTCCTCGAACCCGTCACCGGTGAACGGCTCACCGGCGTCGCTCGACGCCGTCACGCCGAGGCGCGCCGCTTCGAGCACGGCTGCGACACCGAGGTGGATGTTCATCGAACCGTCGCCGATCCGGCTCTCGATCCGCATCGCCGAACCGGATTCGGCGGGGATGCGATTGGCCACGTTGCGGTGGTCCTTGCCCCAGTTGGCCCAGCACCCGGCGAGCGACCCGGGCTGCAGCCGACGGTAGGCATTGACCGTGGGTGCGCACAGTGCGGTGAGCGCCCGGTGATGATCGACCAGACCGGCCAGACACGAGCGAGCGATCTTGCTGACGCCGTGCTCGTCGGCGGCGTCGAACATGACGTTCACGCCATCCGCGTCGACGAGGCTGAAGTTGGTGTGCATGCCGGATCCCGATTCGCCGGGGAACGGCTTGCCGAGGAAGGTGAAGTCGAGACCCTTCGAGATCGCGATCTCACGGACCATCAACCGGAAGAGGAACGCATCGTCGACGGCGCGGAGCGCGTCGTCGTAGCGCAGGGTGAACTCGAATTGGGATTCGTCGAACTCGACGTTCGCCGACTCCACCGCGAACCCGCACCGTTCGGCGGTGTCGAGCACGTCGGACACGAACCCGGTCGGGTCGCCGAGTGGACCGGTGCCGTAGACCATCGATCGCGGATTCGAGTACTTGGCATACGGGCTGTCGGCTGTCGGTGCGAGCAGGTAGCCCTCCAACTCGATTCCGACCCGTACCGCGAAACCGAGGTCCTTCCAGGCCTCCAGCGAACGCTGCAGTGCTCGGCGACTCGACACTTCGTACGGCTCATCACCGAGTTCGAGGTCGGCCAACGCCACCACGGTCGAGTCGTCCTCCCACGACGGCCGGATCGATGCAGGGTCTGGCGTGCCGCGCACGTCCTTGAGACCACCGAGGAGGTGGGCGCCCGGAGCGTCGATCAGGTCGCGGTCGTATCCCATCGCGAACGTGGTCACGCAGAAGCCCGTGCCCTCACCGCCCCGCCATCCCGGGAGGTACTTGCCGCGCGCCAGCCCGAGGTGGTCGGGCCAGAGGATGCGCATTCGGGATCGGTCGCCGTGGTCGTGGCTGCGATGGTCGTTCATGCTCGTGGTCGCCGGGTGCTCGGAACGTGTCGGGTCATGCGAGATCGGATCGTAGGACACCACGGTCCACGACACTCTCGCCATCGATCTCCACCGAGCAGTTGCGCATCGGCAGGTCGAAGTGCCCCCGACAGAAGCGGCCGGCAACCTCGTTCGCTCCCGTCGAGAAGACGACATTGCCCGCGAACGCCCGCAGTTCGGTGCCGTTCATGTCCGCCTTGTCCCACATCGCAAGCGATTCCCAGCGAGCGGCGGGGTTCATCCCCCATCCGATGTGGCTGATCGCGTATGCGTCGGGTTCGTCGAACGCAGCGAGGTACGAGCGCATCAACTCCGCATCGTGTCCGGCCCCCGCGATGTCGACGACGTAGTCGTGTTCGACGGTCAGCGTGATCGGTTCTCGGACGTACTCCTTGAACGTGAGGTTCACGTCGCCCGGCGCCAGCACCACCACGCCGTCCACGCAGTTCGACGCGGGGAAGGCGAGCACGAGCCCGCCGGGCCAGTGCGCGATGCTTCCCGGCTCGGTGCACCAGCCGCACGATCCGGCGCGGAACGCGCCGGTCAGGTCGACGGCGAGATCGGTTCCGGCCTCGGAGGTGACGCGCATTCGCGATGCCGATTCGAGCATCGCCACCCCACGGTCGACGCGGTCTGCGAGCGTCGGGTCGTGCGGCCAACGTTCCGCGTTCTCCGGGTGTTCCGCCGAGACCATCAAGACCCGTGCCCCGCCGTTCAGGATCTCACCCAACTCCGGTGCGTGGAGCAAGCCCTCGACCGTGCAGTCCACGACGAAGTCCGCTGCCCGGAGCGCGGCGATTGCGGCACGGTTGTTGGCGATCGCCAGGGAGGCACCGGTCGAGCGAATCGGCAGCGGACCCGGGTTCGGTGGCGTCGGCATCCGCACCTCGGCGACGGCGGCGCCCATCATTTCGAGCGCCATACGCGCTGTCTCCACGATGAGTGGAGAACTCGACGCCTCGTACAGCAGCACGGCGACTTCGCCATCGCGCAGATTGCAGGCTGCGAACTGTTCGGCGTAGCGCTGCACCCAACGCCACTCGGTTCCGGCGTCGGTCATTCGGCGCCGCCGTCGAAAAGTCGAGCACGTCCGAGGCGCTCGCGACACACCTCGACGCTCCACGGCAACATCACCGCACCGCAGCGCGCATCGCGGTAGAAGCGCTCGATCGGGCTCGGGCGCAGCAGCGAACGCCCTCCGCAGATCTGGATGGCCGTGGACGCCATGGCCGGCGCCCCCTCCATCGTGGTCACGAGCGACGCTTGCGCCCGGCTGATCTGCGCGTCGTCGGGATCGACGCACACGTCGGACAGCACTCGGTACAACAGGGCCTGCGCCTGTTCGAACTGGATGTTCATCGATGTCCATCCCTGCTGCTTGATGGCGTGATCGCGTCGACCGCCCGTCTTCAGATAGTCCTCGGTGAAGTCGAGGATCGCACGCATGATGCCGAGGTACGAGAAAGACAGCGTCATGAAGAAGTAGGGAAAGCGATCGGCTTGGGCGTTGAACACCCCCGGCGGTAGCCATTCGTGCTCGGCGCGCACGAACACGTCGTTCATCACCAGGTTGCGCGAGTCGGTGCCGCGCATCCCGAGCGGGTTCCACTCCCCCTCGATCACGCAGCCCTCACCGTCGTGCGGCACGCCGAGGAGACGCAGCCGCTCATCGCCCTCGACCTGGCACAACACGTTGTGGAAGTCGGCAGCGCCCGAGAGTGATGCGAAGATCTTGCGGCCGGTCACGAGGTAGCCGCCGTCGACCGGCGTGGCGCGAGTGGCGTACCCACCGGTGGCGCTCGCATTGATGCCTTCGGAGAACGGCTGACTGTGGATGTGGCCCTCGTCGACCACCCCCTGGTAGAGCACCTTGCGTCGATCCTCGACGAACGACACCTCGTCGCCGCCCAAGCCGAGACGATCGGCCACCTCCCCGACGAGGAGTGTCGTCGCCACGTGCATGTTGAAGGTGAGTGCGGTGCTCCCACAGTGGCGGGCGAGTTCCTCCGAGGCCAGGGCATACCCGACGAAGTCGCCGCCGAGTCCTCCGGCGGCGGTCGGGATGACGATGCCGAGCAGACCCGCGTCGCGTAGGTCGGACCAGTTGTCGTACGGGAAGGTCGCGGCCTCGTCGACCTCGGCGGCACGCGAGGCGATGCGTGGACCGAGCTCCGCGACCCTCTCGACGATGGCCGAACGTTCCGGGGTGTGCAACGCGCTGTTCATGGCAGCGATCCTCTCACGATTGTCAGTGCGGCTTCCGGGTCACGCGACGAGGAAATCCCGCACGAGTCGGTTGAAACGTCCGGGCGCTTCGGTCGGAGAGAGATGGCCGACGTCGTCGATCACCTCGAGGCGGCTGTTGACCAGCCCGTCGTGCAGCGCTTGGGCGTAGGTCGGCGGGGTCTCCTGGTCGAGTTCGCCGACCACGACGAGGACGTCGTGCCGGATCCGGTGCAGATCGGCGCGCACATCGTTGTCGGGAAGACACATCACGGCCGCTCGGAATCCGTCGGCGCCGATCCGTCCGAAGGAGTCGATCGTCTCGTCACGGACGCGACCGACGAGCGGCGACGCCGTGATCGCGTCGATCACCTGCTCCGCTCGGTCACCCGGCCGCCCTCCGGCATCGAGCACCGCGAGGCGCGACGCGATCCACCCCTCCCGGGTCGTGCCGTCCATCCCGAAGGCCGGGCTGGTGTCGGCGAGGACCATCCGTCGGATCCGGCCGGGGAAGGCGAGAGCCGTGTGCAGCGCGTGCATCCCGCCGAACGACAGCCCGACCACGTCGACCTGGTCGACGTCGAGCAGATCGATGAGGTCGACCACGCGCCGCGCGATGCCGTCGTAGGTGAGTGGAACGAGTGCGTCCGAGTCGCCGTACCCGGGCATGTCCCACGCGACGCAGCGGAACCCGTCCGCCAGTCCGCGCAGCTGGGCTCCCCACGAGGTGCGGGTGCCACCCAGGCCGTGCAGGAACACCACCGGAAGCTCGCCCTCGCTCGCGGTTCCCGACTCGCGCCACGCCAGTCCCCGATCCACCCGGTCGACGTGGGCCCTCATCGGCTGCTGCTCGGGATCCATCGCTTCGTTCACAGCGAGACGCGGAGGTGCTCGATGCCGTTGACGAAATTCGACTCCACGAACTCTGGCTCTCCCACGTCATCGAAGCTCAGGTCGCGGTCGAGGATCTCGTCGATCAGTTCGGCCACTTCGAGGCGGGCGAGCGACGCCCCGAGGCAGAAGTGCGCACCGCCCCCACCGAATGCGAGGTGCGAAGGCGTCGGGGGCCGATCGGCGCGGAACGCGAGCGGGTCGACGTACACCTGCTCGTCGAAGTTCGCCGCGGCGTACCAGAGCACCACCTTGTCGCCGACGGCAAGCTCCGTCCCGGACAGGGTGACGGGTTTCGTGACCGTGCGCCGGAAGTAGAGGATCGGCGAGGAGTACCGGATCACCTCGTCGGTCACCGGAGCGAGCAGAGATCGGTCTGCGCGCACCCGCTCGAACTCGCCGGCGAACCGGTGCATGTGGAGCGCCAGGTGAGCCATCGACGAGCGAGTGGTCTCGTTGCCGGCGAAGATCATCAGCCGGAAGAAGTTGGCGAACTCCTCGTCGGTGAGCCGTTCGCCGTCGATCTCGGCCGTGACGAGATCGGAGATCAGGTCGTCGACCGGGTTCGCTCGACGTTCGGCACCGAGCGCCGTCGCGTACTCGCTCATCGCGAACGCTGCCGGGCTGTTGAACGGCAGGAGCCGGAGATCGGTGGTGTTTCCGTAGGCGGTCGGTTCGAGCGGTTCGGCGCCCGTGCCGGCGACGAGGTGATCGGACAGTTCGACCAGGTAGCTGTGGTCCTCGCTCGGCACGCCCATCAGGTCGCAGATCACACCGATCGGGATCGGCTTCGCAACCGCCGAGACCCAGTCGCCACCGCCGTTCCCCTCGAAGCCGTCGAGCACGGAGCGGATCCGGGTACGAACCGCCGCTCGATACGCCTGGACGTGACGGGGGGTGAACGCGGAGCTGACCAGCCGGCGGAGCCGGGTGTGCATCGGGGGATCCATGTCGATCATCGAGGCGCGGGCGTCCAGAGCGTCGGCGTCGATGTCGTAGATCTGAATGTGGCCGACCGCGGACGAGAACGTCTCGAGGTCGCGCGATGCCTGCACCAGATCGGCGTGACGGGTCACCGACCAGAAGCCGGTCGTCCCGTCGACGTCGGGTGAGCGAGTCAGGCCGGCGGCGGCGCGCAGCGACGCGAAGAGGTCGTGTGGGATGCCAGCCGCGAACGTGGCCGGGTCGTGAAGTTCGATCGGCGTCACTGTGTCGGTCATGGCTGGGTCTCCTCGTTTCGAGTTCCGGTGGGCGTCGTCGGCGACAGCGGTGCGGCGTTCACGACAGGTTGATGTCGAGTCCGTCACGAATGTGCGAGATCGCCTCGGCAGCTGCGCAATCGCCGTCCCCGCTCCGCAGCGCCTCGACCAATCGTGCGTGGTCCGCGACCAGATCATGGTCCTTGATCTTCGGTTCGTACAGCCGGCCGTACGCGACCGCGGCGACGCTCACCCCCCAGATGTTGTCGAAGCTGATCGTCATGAAGCGGTTGTCGACGGCTTCGAGGATCGAGCGGTGCACGGCCCGGTTGGCCAGGTACGACGCCACGACGCTGCCGTCCATCGATTCGTGCGCGTCGACGATCGCGCCTTCGATGCGTTCGATCGCCTCGACGTCGTTCGCTTCGGCCACCAGGCGTGCCGCGTGTCCCTCGACCGCCTCGCGAGCCTGGTACAGCTTGCTGACCTCGTCGTCGCCGATCGACCGCACGACGTACCCGCGCCGACCGCGTTGTTCGACGAGCCCTTCGAGTTCGAGGCGCATCAATGCGTCACGGACCGGCGTCCGCGAGATGTCGAGCAGGTCGGCGAGCTGGTCCATGATCAGTGCGTCGCCCAACTCGATCTGGCGATTCAGCACCGCCTCGACGATCGACGAGTAAGCCTGGTCGGCAAGCGACGGCCGCTGTCCGGCGATCCGGTTCAGGTCCACGGGGCACCGTGCGTCACTCGGCTCGACACGGCCACATCACGCATTCGTCGCCGCCTTCTCGTATCCACCGCGTGTCTGGGGCAGCTTCATGCCGAGCACCCGCGACGCCACGACCGTGCGCAGCGCCTGGGCGGTCCCGCCGCCGATGGTGAACATCCGCACATCGCGATACATGCGCTCGAGTGGGTTGCGTCGCGAGTACCCGGCTGCGCCGAACATCTGGAGAGCATCGCTCACGACTCTGATCGCGGCCTCGGCGGTGAAGATCTTGGCCTGTGCGGCCATCGCCGGGTCGGGGAACGGGCTGTTGTCCGGACCGCGGGATGCCGCGGCGCGATACGTGAGACTCCGCGCAGCTTCGAGCTGCACCGACATGTCGGCGAGCATCCACTGCAGGCCCTGGAACTCCGCGATCGGACGACCGAACTGTTCACGTTCCTTGAGGAACTCACGCGCCAGCTCGAAGGCACCGGTGGCGATCCCGAGCGCCACGGTTCCTGCGCCGACCCGTTGCGCGTTGTACGCGTTCATCAGCGCACCGAATCCCTTGCGATAGCCGTCGGGCGCCGGGAGCGCCATGTCGGCGGTGACCACCATGTCCTCGAAGATCACTTCCATCTCCGGGATCGCGCGCAGCCCCATCGTGGGTTCGCGATGCCCGAAGCTCAGACCGGGGGTCTCGTCGCGGATCGCGAGGAACCCGCCGATGCCTTCCTCGACACCGTCCTCGTCGAACACTCTGGCGAAGATCAGGTGCAGTCTCGAGACCGTGCCCCCGGTGATCCAGTGCTTGATTCCGTTGAGCACGTAGTCGTTGCCGCGTCGGTCGGCACGCGTGGTCATCTCCGACGCCGCACTCCCCGCACCAGGTTCGGTGATGCAGATCGCCGGCTTGTCACCGCTGAGCACGTACTCGGCGGCCAACCGCTTCTGTGTCTCGGTTCCGTACTGCATCACGGCGGAGATGGCACCCATGTTCGCCTCCACGGCGATCCGGCCGGTGACGCCGCAGACCTTGGCCATCTCCTCGACCACGAGGATCGCGTCGTGGAGCGCGTGGCCGGGTCCTCCGTACTCCTGTGGAATGCACATTCCGGTGAAGCCGGCTGCTTGCAGGTCCGCGACGTTCTCCCACGGGTACTGCTCCTCGCGATCGACGGCGGCAGCGCGCGGTCCGATGACGTCCGTCGCAAGCGAGCGAGCACGCTGCTGGATCTCGAGTTGTGTGTCGGTCAGTGTCCAGTTCATGGGAGGTCTCCTGCGGAGTGGCGGGTGAGAGTGATGATGTCGCGCTGTGCGATGCTGCCGCCGATTCGGCGGAGCCGATGATCACCGAGGGCATCGATGCGGTCGGCGGCACCCCGCCGGTCGCCGCGCCCGAACCTGCGAAGCGCGTCGACGAGCGGACCGACGACGTCGCGGAAGATCTCGTCGTTCTCCGATGCCCCAGCCGCTCCAGCGCGCTCCACGCCGTCGAACCAGACGGTGGCACCGGGGTGGTCGGGGCGACGGGCGAACGCCATCACCGCGTGGGTGTCGAGGAAGGCACAGGCGTGTCGCTCGGCGGTCGCACTCCACCGATCGGCGACGACATCCCAGCGGTTCCCGACGGCAGTCCCGGAGAGTTCGAGCCGCCAGAGGAGTGAGGTCACGTCGCACAGGCGGAAGGCGGACGTGGCATCGGGAACGATCCGATCGACGACCTCGAGGGCACGGCCCGGATCGTCGGCAGCGAGGTAGCGGAGTGCGAGGTGCCACCAGATGTGGACGGCCAGCGCGTCCTGTGCGCTCCACCGGACGAGCGAGCTCTCCAGCAGGTCCAGTGCAGCCGCTTGGTCATCGGTGCTCTCATAGACGTGCGCGAGTGCGTGGCGAGCCCACAGATCGTCCGGGTCGATGTCGAGCGCATCCCGACCGACACGTTCCGCCTCGGCGTAGCGTCCCGCTTCCTCGAGCGCGAAGGCGTACTGGCCCATGACGAAGTGAGCGCCGGCGATGTCGGGCGTCCACTCGGCAACTGCCCGCCCGCTCGACTCGAGGCGTCCCACGTCGTCTCCGACATGCAGGTAGAGGTCGTGAGCGATGCGCACAGCGGCGAAATCGCGGGACGCGCGCGCCACGCGATCCCAGGCTCCCGCCGCTTCGGTGAAGTCGCCCGCCACCATCAGTTCGAGCGCGCGGAGATGACCCAGCTCGGCATCTGTCGCAGCGACATCACCGGCGCGGTCGATCGCCGCTCGGACGTGGGGTGCGTCGAGCGACATTCCGCCGAGCACCGAGTACGCCGCGATGAACACCGACCCCATCACGAACGATTCGTCGGCATCGACGTGCGGCGCGAGCGTGGCGATCGGGTCGCCGTGGAAGTGCAGGAACTCACCCCACGCCAGGTCCCAGGCGGCCACGCTGTCGTGCGTGCCGCGCAGAGGGTGTCCGAACCGGTCATCACGCATGGACGGCCGGCCGATCCCGCTGAGTTCGCATACGGTATACCGTATTCATCAACCCATGGTGGACGATGGTGTGCGCCGCGTCAAGCCCGGGATTCTCCTGATCGGCTCACGCGGTCGATGAACGACGTGACGAGCGGGCTGATCTGGTCGGTGTGATGGAGCCATGGAGCGTGACCCCCCTCCACGACGTGCAGCTCGGCGTCGGCCATGGCGTCGGCGACTCGTTCACCGACCGGCGCGCCGCCCATGGGATCGTCGGCGGCGAACACGAGAAGGGTGGGAATCTCGATGGCGGCCAGCTGGGCTGCGGTGAGGGC
>NZ_JBAVYV010000589.1:0-9710 GCF_049588435.1 Ilumatobacter sp. | reverse complement strand
CTTCTCGCCCCCGTCGGCGGCGGTGCTCGCCGTCACCGGATCATCGCGACCGGCCACGCCCACATCGACACCGCGTGGCTGTGGCCGATCCGCGAAACCATCCGCAAGTGCACCCGCACGTTCGCCTCGGCGGTCGATCTCATGGATGCGGATCCCGCGTATCGATTCAGTTGCTCCCAGGCCCAGCAGTACGCGTGGATCGAGGAACGGCATCCGGAACTGTTCGCGCGGATCGTCGAGAAGGTGGCGAACGGTCAGTGGATCCCGGTCGGCGGGATGTGGGTCGAGGCAGACATGAACCTGCCGTCCGGGGAGAGCCTCGCCCGGCAGATCATCTACGGCCAGCGGTACTTCACCGAGAAGTTCGGTGCGCCGTGTCGGGAGGTGTGGATCCCCGATGTGTTCGGCTATCCGGCCGGGCTCCCACAGTTGTTCGCCGCAGGCGGCATGACCCGCTTCGTGACCCAGAAGCTCTCGTGGAACAAACAGAACCGGTTCCCGCACCACACGTTCTGGTGGGAGGGCCTCGACGGCACCCGGGTGCTGACCCACTTCCCGCCGGTCGACACCTACAACGCCGAGATCACACCGGGCGAGGTCGGGCACTCCGTCGCGAACTTCAAGGAACACACCTGGAGCGACGTGTCGCTGATGCCGTTCGGTCACGGCGACGGCGGGGGCGGACCGACGCGCGAGATGCTCGAACGGGTGCACCGGCTGGCTGTGATCGATCCGGAGGCGACGCTCGAGATCGGTTCACCCGACGACCTCTTCACCGCGCTCGAACGCGAGGCGATGCGCGGAGCGCCGGTCCCGGTGTGGCGCGGCGAGCTCTACTTCGAGATGCATCGCGGGACCCTGACGAGCCAGATCAACACGAAGCTGGGCAACCGCCGGGTCGAGCGGGCGTTCTTCGCGGCCGAACTGTGGGAGGCGACCCATGGCATGCGCGAGGACACGGCGGACTCGGACATCCGCCCGATCGCTGAGATCTGGCCGGACGTCCTCACGCAGCAGTTCCACGACATCCTTCCCGGCTCGTCGATCGCCTGGGTCCATCGCGATGCGGAACTGGTCTTCCTGCAGGCGTATCTCGACCTGGCGCATCACACCGGGACTCACGTCTCCGCACTGGTGTCGAGTCCCGTGTCGGTCGCGAACCCATCAGGTGTCGCATTCGACGGAGTCCACGTGTTCGACGCCGGATTCCCCTCGCTCGACCCGGACCGGTGGGAGGAGCACGGGCTGCTCCCCGATCTGCCGACCCCGCTTCCGGACCTGCTCGCGCGATCGCCGCACCAACGCATCGGCCCCAGCGAGTTCGCGGTCGCGTTCGACGCGCCGGCGTTCGGCGTCGCCGAACTCAGCCCGCGTGCGACCACCGACCGGGTGGTCGTGACCGACTGCTCGATGACCAACGGCCACCTCGCCGTGCGCTGGAATGCGCAGGGCGAGCTGACGTCGGTGATCGACATCGCGTCGAGACGCGAGTTGATCCCGAACGGCGAAACCTCCGCTGTCCTCGAACTCGGTCGCGATCAGCCGGTGGAGTACGACGCGTGGGATCTCGAGTCGTGGGCGCGCGAGCATTCGCGTCCGGTCGACGGTGGAACCGTCACGATCGAAGCCGACGGCCCGCTGGTCGGTCGCGTGCACGTCTCCCGCAGCTTCGGACCGTCGTGTGTCGTCACCACCTACGAACTGCGCGCAGAATCACGCCAACTCGACATCGAGCTGCACATCGACTGGCACCATTCTGAACACCTGCTCAGCATCGCGTTCCCGCTCGACGTGCGGGCCGACACCGCCGCATGTGACGTGCAGTTCGGCGTCACCCACCGACCGACGCATCCGTCGTCGCCGTGGGATGCAGCCAAGTTCGAGGTCTGCGCGCATCGCTACGTCAGCGTGTCGGAGCCATCGTTCGGCGTGGCCGTGCTCAACGACGGACGCTTCGGGCACGCGATCTTCGGCGGAGCGATCCGCGTGAGCCTCGCACGCGCTGCGCGGTACCCGGATCCGGACGCGGACCAGGGTCCGCATCGGGTCCGCGTCGCGCTGCGACCGCATGACGGCGATCTCGGTGACGTACGTGCGGCCGCCGAGGCGTTGAATCGTCCGCTCGAGTTGACGGTCATCGGGACCGGTGGTGACCTGCCCGAACGCGGCGACGTCACGCCCATCATCTCGATCGTCGGTGCCGACGGCGGACCGGCCTGCGGTGTCGAGGTGGACGCGATCAAGCTCGCCGACGACGGCAGCGGCGACCTGATCGTTCGGCTGCACGAAGCCGTCGGCGACCGGACGAAGATCACGATCAGTGCCCGGAGCCGGATCGGTGCAGCCTCGTACTGCGATCTGATGGAGACCGCTCAGCGTGGAGAAGAGGTCGGCGACGGCGTGCTCGCCATCCCCCTCCGCGCGTTCCAACTCGTCACGCTCCGATTGCGCCTGGCCCCCGACTTCGACGGCCGCAGCGTTACGTAACGGGTCAGACCCGTTACGTAACGGCGAGTTTGCGGAGGGCCGTCGTGGCGTAGAGGGCGATGCCGGTGCTCATCGCGGACTCCTCGAAGAACACCCGGTTCGAGTGGTTCGGAGCCGCCTTCGCGAGGTCGTTGCCGAGCGGGGTCCCACCGAGGAACACCATCGCTCCCGGTACTTCGTTGAGGAGGTAGCTGAAGTCCTCCGCTCCCATCACCGGATGCGGAAGTTCGACCGTGGCCATCGGTCCGGCGACCTCGCGCGCGAGGCCGAGCGAGAAGTCGGCGAAGCGGTCGTCGTTGGTGGTGACCGGGTACCCGAAGTCGATCGTGACGTCGACGTCGCACCCGTGGGCGCTCGCGATCCCTTCGGACACCCGCTTCAGCCCGTCGTGCACCGATGAACGCGTGCGTTCGCTGACCGCGCGAATGGTCCCCTCGATCATCGCCGTCTCGGGGATCACGTTGTTCGTCGTCCCCGCGAGGAGCCGTGTGACGGTCAGCACCGCGGGGTCGAACGGGTCGATCGAGCGGGTGATCATCGAGTTGAGCGCGGTGACGATCTCGCAGGCGACCGGAACGGGATCGAGCGCGCGGAACGGCTCGCTCGCGTGTCCGCCACGACCGGTCACCGTCACGCGCAGGACGTCGGCCGAGGCCATCACCGCGCCCGGCCGCGTCGACACCCACCCGGTGGGCAACGCCGACGTCATGTGGATCGCGAACGCACCGGACACCGGTGACTGGCTTCCGTCGCTCAGCGCCGGCACGTCGAGCAGACCCTCGTCGAGCATGTGCTTGGCACCGTGGTGGCCCTCCTCACCGGGTTGGAACATGAACATCACGCGACCGGCGATCTCGTCGCGGCGCTCGGACAGCACCCGTGCGGCGGTCGCGAGCATCGCGGTGTGCGTGTCGTGCCCACACGCGTGCATGCACCCGTCGACCCGTGACGCAAAATCGAGACCGGTGTCCTCGGGCATCGGCAGGGCATCCATGTCGCCGCGCAACAGGATCGTCGGACCGGGGCGGTTCCCTTCGAGGAGTGCGGTCACACCGCTCGTCGTTTCGTGCAGGGTCACGTCGAGCGGCAGGTCCTCGATGTCGGCGAGGACTTCGTCGCGGGTGCGCGGGAGATGGTTACCGATCTCGGGCCACTCGTGGAGGCGACGCCGCATCGCCGTCGCCCGTTCGAGGTGCTCCGTGGCGTGCTCGCGCACGGAGGTGACCTGCGGGTCGACATCGACATCATCATCGGCTCGGCGGCTCATGAAGCGAACGTAGCCGACACGCGATTCCCCTCCGGCGCGATGACGACCCACTGAGGTGGTGGCGGCCCGAACGATGCCGCTTCCGTCCGAACCACGAGGAGTACACCATGACCCACGCAGCGAACCCCGACGAGCTCGAGGGGCTCGGTTCCACGCTCGAAGCTCAGATCGAGATCGTCAACAAGATCATCACGGACGTCGACTCACCGCTGAACTCGATCGTCTGGACCGGACCGGCGAAGGACGCCTTCAAGTCGGAGTGGGACACCAACTTCAAGGGAGCGCTCGGCAAGCTCAACGACGCATTCGGAGCGGCCGGCAAGGACTGCAAGCAACGCGCCACCGGGGTGCGTGCGGTGCTCGGCAACGGCGGCTGACGCGAATCATGCGCGTAGCCTGCTCGCCGTGAGCGAACGATCAGCACGCATCGAGCAGTTCGACATCGTGGCGTTCGACGCCGACGACACGCTGTGGAAGAGCGAGGACCTCTTCCAGGCGACCGAGGCGCGTTTCGCCGAGCTGCTCGCCCCGTTCACTCCTGCCGGCATCGATGTCCTCGACGCGCTCCACGCAACCGAACGTCTTGACATCGCCAGCCAGGGCTACGGCGTCAAGGCGTTCACGCTGTCGATGGTCCGCGCCGCCATCGACATGACCGACGGCGCGGTTCCGACCGAAGCGATCCGCGAGATCGTCGCACTCGGCGCCGACATGCTGGTCGACCGGGTGCACCTCCTCCCGCACGTGCCGGAGGTGCTCGAACGGGTCGGACGCTCGACTCGGCTCGTCATGATCACGAAGGGCGACCTCGTGCATCAGACCCGCAAGGTCACCACGTCGGGTCTCGAACATCACTTCAGCGACATCGAGATCGTGCTCGAGAAGGATCCGCCGATCTACGCCAAGTTGATGAAGCGCTTCGGTGTCGAGCCCGATCGTTTCTGCATGGTCGGCAACTCCGTCAAGAGCGACATCCTCCCCGTGATGGCGCTCGGTGGACACGCCGTGCATGTCCCGTATCACCTCACATGGGATCTCGAGCAGGTCGACGAGCACGACGAGGACGTCGTCGAACTCGCCTCGCTCGGCGACCTCCCCGGCTGGCTTGGAGTGGACTGACCGATGATCGTCCGACGGCCGCTACAGGCGGCGGAGTTGGACGCGGTCGACGCGGTGGTCCTTGCGCTTACGCAGGATCAGTGAGGCGCGGTCGCGCGTCGGAGCGATGTTCTCGCGCAGGTTCCGACCGTTGATCTGTTGCCAGATGCCGCGGGCGGTGTCGATCGCCTCGTCATCGGTGAGGTCGGCGTAGTTGCGGAAGAAGCTGTCGGGATCCTGGAACACCGACTCGCGCAGGGTCAGGAAACGCTCGACGTACCAGTTCTCGATGTCGGACTCGGCGGCATCGATGTAGATCGAGAAGTCGAAGTAGTCGCTCACGAACTCCGTCGCCGCCTCACCGGTCTGCAACACGTTGAGACCCTCGAGGATGACGATGTCGGGCTGTTCGATCACCACGCGTTCGTCGTCGACGATGTCGTAGACGACGTGGCTGTACACCGGCGCATCGACCTGCGGGTAGCCGCTCTTGATCTCGCGCAACACGCGGAGCAGTTCACGGGTGTCGTACGACTCCGGGAACCCCTTGCGATGCATGATGCCGCGTTCCTCGAGTACGTGGTTCGGGTAGAGGAAGCCATCGGTCGTGATCAGATCGACCTTGGGGTGGTCCGGCCACTGTGCGAGCAGGGCCTGGAGGATGCGCGCGAACGTGCTCTTGCCCACGGCGACCGAACCGGCGATCCCGATGATGTACGGAACCTTCGGTTCATGCGCGCCGAGGAACGTCGCCGTGACCTTCTGGAGGCTCTGGGTCGCGCTCACATACAGGTTGAGCAATCGGCTGAGCGGGAGGTAGACGGCCGTGACCTCGTCGAGGTCGATCCGCTCGTTGATGCCACGCAGCCGATCGAGATCGGGCTCGCGCAGGGTGAGCGGTGTCGCGGCGCGCAACTCGGCCCACGACTCCCGATCGAACGAGAGACGCCGTGAGGCAGGGCCGAGGTCGGCCTCGGAGATGGATGACAGCGAGGCATCGGCCACGTCGAGGACTGTAGACCCCGATCCTCCGCGTCCTAGCCTTCGAAGATGGGCACGGCCGATGGCGAGCGCAAGCAGCGCGGCGCGTGGTACACGCCCGAGCACCTCGTCGCGCAGGTCGTCGAGGCGGCGATCGACGAAATGTTCGTCGGGGCCAGGCACGGACGAACACTTCGGATCGTCGACCCGGCGTGTGGTGACGGTCGATTCCTCGTCGCCGCGGTGAAGGCCGTCCGCGAGGCCGGCGGTCGCGCGACCGGGGTCGGGATCGACATCGATCGGGAGACGGTCGACCGACTCGAGGCGCTCGATGACATCGAGGTGATCTGCGACGACGCGCTCACATCACGCTGGTGGGACGGTCGGACCGGCACGTTCGATCTGATCATCGGGAACCCGCCATACCTGTCGCAGCTCGCGGCGTCGACGACGCGTGGGGGTGCCAGTGCCCGTGGCGGCGGTCCGTATGCGGATGCGGCGGTCGAGTTCCTCGCGCTCGCTGCCGACCTGGTCGATCCCGATGGTGGACGGGTCGCCTTCGTCCTCCCGCAGTCGATCCTGTCCGCGCGCGATGCGGCGGAGGTTCGCGCGCGCATCGATGCGCGAGCGACGATGTTCTGGTCGACCTGGACGGGTGACCGGGACTTCGACGCACAGGTCGTCACGTGTGCGCTCGCGTTCGAGTTCGGTTCTGGAGGATCGGCGTCGGCAGCGCCGTGGTCGCACGTCGTGACCAGTCGTTCGGGCGTACCTCCCTGCCCGGACGTGTTCGACGGTCGCGAACCACCCGCGGGTCGGCTCGGCGACCGGGCGCGACTCAACGCCAACTTCCGAGACGAGTACTACGGCATGATCGCGGCGGTCGGTGATCACGACACCGGGCCGCCGCTGGTGACGAGCGGGCTGATCGATCCAGGTCGCTGTCGGTGGGGGCAACGATCGGTCCGATTCGCCAAGCAACGATTCGTTGCGCCGCGGCTCGACCTGACGATGCTCGACCCGAAGATGACCGCCTGGGCGGCACAGCGACTCGTTCCGAAGGTGCTGATCGCGAACCAGACCCCGATCGTCGAGGCGGTGTGCGATCCGGCCGGGGAATGGCTTCCGGGAGTGCCCGTGATCGCCGCCTACCCGCTCGACCCGCTCGACGCCGTGGATGCGGCGTGGGAGATCGCGGCCGTGCTGATCAGCCCGGCCGTCTCGGTCTGGGCGTGGCACCAACGCGGCGGAACCGGCCTCTCACCCTCCACGATCCGGCTCGGCCCCACGATGCTCGCCGATCTCCCGTGGCCGACGGGTCCGATCGATTCGGCCGTTGCCGCTCTGCGCGACGGTGACGTGGTCGGGTGCGGCCGACTCGCCGACGCCGCGTACGGCCTCGATGACGAGCACGCCGAGGTGCTCCGCGCATGGTGGCAGCCGGTCTACGACCGAATCCTCGCACGGGCACCCTGAGGGCGCGGAACGGTTGCAGTCACAAACCGTTCCGACGGTGCGACAATGCACCCTCGTGGACACGACCAGGCGGACCATCTCGACTCGAATCCTGCTCGCCGGCGGAGCCGCGCTGCTGACCCTCGCGGCGTGCGGCGGTGGCGGCGACAGTGGCCTGTCGGAACAGGCGCAGCAGGGCAAGAACCTCGCGACGTCGAACGGCTGCGCCTCGTGTCACGGCTCGGACGGTCAGGGCGGGGTCGGCCCGAGCTGGGAGGACCTCGCCGGCCGGGACGTCGAAGTGAAGGTCTCCGAGGACGATGGTGGTGGCACCACCATCGTGGTCGCCGACGACGACTATCTCCGCCGGGCGATCCTCGATCCCGGTGCCGACGAGGTGACGGGCTACACGGTGAAGATGCCGTCGAACGGGTTGACCGAGGACGAGGTGGACGACATCATCGCCTACATCAAGGAACTGACGAGCAGCGAGGGCTGAGCTCCGTCGCGGGTGTCAGCGATTCCAGGGAGCGAAGGGGCTCGCGGCACCTTCGCCACCGGTGAGCACCTCGGGTTCGCTGTCGGTGACGAGGAGCGTGTGCTCGAACTGCGCGGTTCGCTTGCCGTCCGATGTCACGGCGGTCCAGTCGTCGTCCCAGATCTTGTAGTTGATCGTGCCGAGGGTGATCATCGGCTCGATCGTGAACGTCATCCCCGGGCGCATGATCACGCTGGCGCGGCTGTCGTAGTAGTGCAGCACCTGGACGTCGGTGTGGAACTGCTCGCCGATCCCGTGGCCGACGAACGCCCGCACGACACCGTACTTGTACTGCTTGGCGTGATCCTCGATTGCTCGACCGATGTCGGACAGCGGTCGGCCGGCCTTGGCGGCTTCGATCCCGTGCCACATGCATTCCTCGGTGACCTCGACCAGCTGGCGGCTCTCCGGGTCGACGTCGCCGACGAAGAACGTCGCGTTGGTGTCGCCGTGGACCCCTCCGGTCCACCCGGTGACATCGATGTTGCAGATGTCGCCGTCGAGCAGGACCCGCGAGTCCGGAATCCCGTGGCAGATCACCTCGTTGACCGACGTGCAACAGGCCTTGGGATACCCGTGATAGTTGATCGTCGACGGGTAGGCGCCGAGCTCGATGAACCGCTCGTGCACGAAGATGTCGATCTCCTCGGTGGTGATGCCGGGAGCGACCATCGCTCCGGCCTCGCTGAGCACGGTCGAGGCGACCTTGCCGCTGTGGCGCATCGCTTCGATGATCTCGGGTGACTTGACGCGACTCTCGTCCCACGGCTCGTACTCGCCGGTGTCGGCGTAGGGCGGGCGGGCGATGTGGTCGGGGACCGAACGCATCGGCGACACGTCGCCGGGCAGGACGCGGCCTTCGAGCTTCTTGTGGCAACGCTTGTACTTGCGCCCGCTGCCACACCAACACGGTTCGTTGGCCTGTGGGAGTGTGGTCGGAGCCGTCGCGGTGGCCATGTGTCGAGGATACGGCGTGATCGACGATCAGGCGGTCGGGAGCGACCAGAGCAGGTTCTCGAGCAGCAGTCGCTCGTTGGGATTGCGTTCGAGCGTCTCGAGCGCCCGATGGATCCGGTGGACCGCGTCGGAGGCCTCTTGCACGCTCGGGGCGGTCCCCGCGGTGAGTGTGTCGCGATACGCGGCCGCCATTGTCGCCAGACCCGCGCGTAGTTCGTCGGTGCGCTGTCGGCGGAGCTCGCGCTTGTGGCGCTCCTCCAGTTGTTTCTTGCCGCTTCCGCGCTCACCGAACTCCTTGATCCGGGCGGTGAGCTCATCGGCTTCTGCCGACTGTTTGGCGGTCAGCGGTTCGGCCGCCTGCTCGATGAGTGCGAGCAATTCGGCAGCAAGACGCATCGCGACACTGCCCGAACCGTCGAGCGTCGACGGTGAGGCGAGGAACGCTTTGCGACGCTCTGCCAGTCCGGGATCGGTCGCCAACAGTCGCGCGCGGTCGAGATCGCCCAGTGCAGCCTTTGACGCGGCCTGCGCTTCGACCGGTCCGACACCCTCGGTCAGCAGGCGCGCCGCGATGACGCCGTCGGCGATCGACCGGAAATCGATGCGCGCGCACCGTGAGGAGATCGTGATCAGCTCGTGGGGGATGAAGTCGGCGCAGATGATGAACATCGTCGAGTCCGGCGGCTCCTCGATCGTCTTCAACATCAGGGCGGCACCCTCCGGCCTGAGCAGGTGGAACTCGTCGAGGATCAGCACCTTGCGCGAGCTCTCCGTCGGCGCGAGCGATGACACGCGCACGATCTCGCGTGCCTGCTCCGCCGAGATCGATGCGCCGGCCCGGACGACCTCGCGAACGTCGGGGTGCTCGCCGCGCAGCGCCAGTCGCGCGTCGCGCTGATCGGGGTCGTCGCCACCGCTGATCAGCCG
>NZ_JBAVYV010000588.1:0-3672 GCF_049588435.1 Ilumatobacter sp. | reverse complement strand
TCGCGGCGGCGCGGTCGGACTGCCGGATCGGACGCGCCACGCTGTCGCGACTCCGCGACGAGGTCGAACCCTGGCCCGGGGTCTGGCCGGTCGGAGCGCGAACCGAACTCGTCGCGTTGCTGCTCGAAGGACACCACGCGATCAAGGTCCTCGAATCTCTCGACCAGCACGAACTGCTCGCACGGTTCCTTCCCGAATGGGAACCGGTCCGCTCGAAGCCGCAACGCAACGCGTATCACCGCTTCACCGTCGATCGACATCTGTGGGAAGCCGCGGCGAACGCCGCCGAACTCGCGTCGCAGGTGTCGCGGCCCGACCTGTTGGTCATCGGGGCATTGCTCCACGACCTCGGGAAGGGGTACCCGGGCGATCACACCGAGGTCGGAATGGATCTCGTCCGGCAGATCGGTCCGCGGCTCGGCTACGACCGCCACGACGTCGAGACGCTCGTCGCGATGGTCGAGTGGCACCTGCTGCTTCCCGACGTCGCGATGCGGCGCGACCTGTCCGACCCGGCGACCATCGACCTGGTCGCGGGACTCGTGTATTCGGTCGAACGTCTCGAGTTGCTCCACGCGCTCACCGAGGCCGATTCGAAGGCGACCGGTCCGTCGGCGTGGGGAACGTGGAAGAAGGAACTCGTCGACGAACTCGCCACGCGGACGCGCATCGTGTTGGGCGGCGGCGACGTCACCGAGGTCGCCTGGCAACTCTTCCCCGATGCCGCCACGCTCGCCGTGATGGCGATCGGCGAGGTCGACATCTCGCGCCGCGACGACCGGATCACCATCGTCTACCCCGACCAGCCGGGCACCTTCGGCCAGATCGCAGGCGTGCTCTCGCTCCACGGACTCGACGTGCTCAGCTCGCGTGCCCACTCCGACGAGGGCGGCATGGCGGCGTCGCAGTTCCGGATCGCGGTGTCGAAGGGGGAGCTGAACTGGCGGTCGCTGAAGAGCGACCTGCGCAAGGGTCTGGCCCGCGAGCTGGCGATCGAGGCGCGCCTCGTCGAACGCGCGAGGACCTACCGACGGCGACGGCGGCTGCAGGCCGAGGTGCCGGGCCCGCCGAAGGTCAAGTTCATCGAGGGTGGATCGAGCAATGCGACGGTGATCGAGGTGCGGGCGGTCAGCAAGGTCGGGATCCTCCATCGGATCACGAAGGCGTTGGGCGAACTCGGCCTCGACATCCGTCATGCGACCGTCCAGACGATCGGCATGGAGGTCGTCGACACGTTCTACGTGCGCACGCGTTCGGGCGAACTCGTCACGAGCTCGCCGCATCGCAAGGAGATCCAGAAGGCGCTGCTCCACGCGGTGCAGTGATCCCTCGTCCGGAGTGAACATCCGGGTGGCACCGTGCGGACCGGTGAGGGTTCGCTGCCGTAGATTGGCCTCGTGACTGCTGATGCTCGGGACCTGGCGCGATGGAGTGAGACCCTGGCGGCGATCGCGCGCACCGGGATGGGCTTCACCGAGAGCCTGTACGAGCGTGAGCGATACGAGGAGATCCTGCACGTCGCCGGTGACATCAAGGCCGCCGCCCGTGAACTCGAGGCCGATGCCGACTCGGCTGCCGTGCAGCGTGAGATCGACCATTTCGTCGGAGAGTGGATGGAGTCGATCGGCGAGGGCGTCCCCGGCTACGTGACGCCGAAGACGGCCGTCGGAGCGATCGTCGGAAACGAGAACGGCGAGATCCTGCTGATCCAACGCAAGGACTCGGGCATCTGGCTGTACCCGACCGGCTGGGCTGATGTCGGCTACTCACCCGCCGAGGTGGCGGTGAAAGAGGTCAGCGAGGAGACCGGCATCGAGTGCGACGCGCAACGTCTGCTCGGGGTGGTGGACGGTCAGCGGATGGGCTTCAGCCGCTTCGGCATGTACATGCTGCTGTTCCACTGCTCGGCGGTCGGTGGCGAGTTGACGCCGCATCCCCTCGAAACCGGCGACGTCGGATGGTTCGCGCGTGACGCACTGCCCGAGTCGACCGCGGGTGCTCAGTGGTGGGGGCCGATGGCGTTCGCCGCGATCGACGGAACGCTGTCGGACGCCACGTTCGACCCGGTCCGCCCCGACATCTGGCGCAGCTGATTTCGGGGTCGGCTCGAACTCAGTCCTGATCGCGCAGGAACTGTTCGACCTCGTTCATCAACTCGTCGGGGTCGATCGGTGCCGCCGCGGTGAGGTCGTCCTCCTCGGTGGCGTCGTTCTCGTCGGCCAACTGCTCGAGTCGGGCGAGGTATTCGACCATGTCGTCGTCGTCACCGATCAGCGCGGCGACGCGAGCGTCGTACTCGGTCGCGGCGGAGTCCAGTTGCGACACGGGTGGGGGTGTTCCGATCATCGAACAGGCCCGCTCGATCAACGCCAGCGCGGCCTTCGGTGACGGGACCTGCGATGCGTATCCGGGGACGGCTGCCCACAGCGACGCCGTGGGGAGTCCCGAGCGCTGGAGTGCGTCGTGGAGCACCCCGACGATGCCGGTGGGGCCCTCGTACTGCGACTGTTGGAGTTCGAAGCGGTCGATCAACGCGGTGTCGGACGCGGTGCCGATCAACGGGACCTGGCGTGAGTGCGGCACATCGGCGAGCAGCGCCCCGAGCGAGATCGCCATCGTCGCACCGAACCGCTCGGCGATGCCGGTGACCTGCTCGGAGAACAACCGCCACCGCAGTGCGGGTTCGGGGCCGAGCATCAGGATCACGTCGGTGCCCGGGAGCGAGATCGACCAGACCCCCACGGTCGGCCACACGATCGAACGGTTGCGATCCTGGTCGAGCCGGACCTGTGGGCGCACGGTCGCGAAATCGGTGAACGCCTCGGGATCGATCTCGGCGAGCACGTCGGCTCCCCACCCTTCGACCATCGTGGTCAGCGCGGTCGATGCGGCATCGCCGGCGTCGTTCCAGCCGGTGAAGCCGGCGATCAGCACAGGTCGATCGAGTGCCGGCTCCGCCAGAAATCGAACATGCTCGGTTCCCACGGACGTCACGCTATCGGTGCGTATCGTGGGGCCGATGCAGCACGATGAGGCCAGGGCCGATGGGATCGCCGCCGACGCGACGAGCAACGCGGTCGCGACGATCGAGATCGCGTCGGTCGTCGACGACGAGTTGGTCGCCGCGTTCGAGCACCTGATCCCGCAGCTGTCGTCGTCGTCACCCGCCCCGAGCCGTGAGTTGTTGACCGAATTGGTCGACGGTGCCGACACCGCCGTGTTCATCGCTCGCGTGGGCGGTGCGATCGTCGGGAGCCTGACGCTCGCGTTCTACCGAATCCCGACCGGGATGAAGGCGTGGATCGAGGACGTCGTCGTCGACGATTCGGCGCGAGGTCACGGGGTCGGTCGTCTGCTCAACGAAGCCGCACTCGAGGAGGCCCGCGTGCGGGGCGCCAAGAACGTGAGCCTCACGAGCCGGCCATCACGCGAAGCCGCGAACCGGCTGTACCAACGCATCGGCTTCGTCGCCCGCGAGACGAACCTCTACCGCTACGACATCTGACCCCCGACTCGGACCCCGACTCTGACCTCCTCGTTCCCCGTCGTTCCCGACTCGGAGCCCGTCGCTCCCGACATTTCGACGGATCGTGACGCCGACCGTCACGATGTGTCGAAATTCGCGTGGAGGCGTGGCGGCGTGGCGGCGTGGAGGCGTGAGTGTGCCGGTGG
>NZ_JBAVYV010000587.1:0-4540 GCF_049588435.1 Ilumatobacter sp. | reverse complement strand
CCCATCGGACGCGCCGGCCGTTTCGATGTCGGCGAGTTGGAGTGCCGACTCGACGAGGAACCGGATGTTCTCCTCGTCGTCGATGACGAGGACCCGAGGCGGAGCGGTCATCGCACCTGATCAGCGTAGGCGGTGAGCGCAGCGGCCTCGGCGGCCACCGTCTCCTGGCTCACCAGGTCCGAGGCCTCGTCGATGAGCACGTCGCTCCAGTCCGCGATCACCTCGTCGAGAGTACCGCTCGTGAACAACAGCTCCGTGAGATCCTCGGTCTTCTGGGCGTAGAGCGCTGCGAACTCATCGTTCGCCATGAAGCGTTCGACGAGGATGTTCGAGCCACCAGCGCCGGCACCGGCACCACCGACGCCGCCAGCACCACCGGCGGGCGGGCCACCCACGGGCAACTCACCGTCGACTGCTGCGGGAGGACCGCCGACGGGCAACTCCCCGTCGACTGCTCCGGGAGGTCCACCGGCGGGGCGTCCTGCTCCGCCGCCGACCTGGTCACCGCCGGCGGGTCCGCCACCACCGCCGACGTTGGTGTTGGCGGTGCCGAAGGCGAGGTTGAGGTCCCAGGACACGACCGTGAACTGGTCGATCGTCGTGTCGTACTCGAGGTACGAGTTGTTGCCGCGTCCGTCGATGTCGTCGTTGTTCCCGATCAGATCCTGGTAGGCGAGGTAGGTCGCGAATGCGTCGACGTCGAGCACATCGGGAAGGTCCGCGGCGAACGTTGCATCGTCGGAGTTGTTGATGAAGTCGAGGAACTCGATCAGCGGCGTGAGGTCGTCGTCGCCCGCCTCCTGGTCGAAGGCATCGGCGTAGGCCTCGGGATCGTCACCGCGGTAGCTGTAGTCGCCTTCGCTGTCCGCCTTGTAGAGCAGGCCGTCCTGGTCCTCGAAGTTGGCGTCGTGCCAGGTGCCGTCCGGATTCTCCACGGCCAGGCGGAGGGCGGTGTCACCGTTGACGGTGAACGACGTGGCGATCGCTTCCTGCGATGCCAGTCCGGTGAGGCTGAGCAACTCCTGGGCAACCGCCTCGTTCATACCGGTCTCGGTCGAGTTCGAACGGATCACGATCTCGTCGACGCCGTCGTGGTCCTGGCCGTCGACGTACTCGTTCAGGTCGATCAGCCACGGGAGTTCTTCCGGGTCGGTTGCCGTCTCGGCGCTCAGCCCGAACAACGACGAGTTGCCCTTCAACCGCAGGCCGACGCTCTCGTAGGTCTCGCCGTCGATCACGACCTCGGCCGAGATCCAGTCCTTGTCACCGGTCGTGGTGAAGGTCTCGATCATCGCGTCGTAGTCGGCGTCGTCGAACTCGACCGAAATCGAGTGCACCATGCTGGAATCGAACAATTCGCCGGACGCAGCCGCGTCGGACGTCGCGTCGACGGTCTCGACGGTGTCGACGGTTTCGGATGGGGCGGCGCTGTCGGCGGTCGGTTCGGCGGCTTCGGAGGAGCTCGTCGTGCAGGCGCCCAGCGTGAGCATGCCGGCGATCGCGACGGCGGTCACCGCACGGCGGCGGCGCTGCCGGATGTTGTCGAGGATGCGGTTGGTGGTGCGGGTGGGGGTCATGACAGACATCCAACGCACCGACCCTGCGGACACGATCGGAGTCGCATGTGAGTTCTCTGTGAGGGCGATTCACAGAGACATCACAGGAAGATCGCCACGACATCACAAGGTGGTCGACTTGTCTGGTGGCCATGTCCCAAGCCGCACTCGTCGTCGCCGACCTCATCGCCATCTCCCTGCTCGTCTTCGGGCTCTACTTCCCACGCCACCGTCGGCGCGACATGGTCGTCGCCATCCTCGGCCTCAACGTCGGGGTCCTCGCCGTGGCCACCGCCCTGTCGACCGCAGAGGTGAGCGCCGGCCTCGGCCTCGGCCTGTTCGGTGTTCTGTCGATCATCCGGCTGCGTTCGTCGGAGCTCGCCCAGGAGGACATCGCCTACTTCTTCACGGCGCTCGCGCTCGGACTGCTCGGTGGCATCTCGGTGACTCCCCCGTGGCTCACGCCGGTCCTGATGGCGGCCGTGTTGCTGGCGTTGTTCATCGGCGACCATCCGAAGCTCTACGCCCGGGCCCGGAGCCAGACGGTCACCCTCGACACCGCCTATCCCGATGAGCGACTCGCGATCGCGCGACTCGAGGAGATGCTCGACGCCGACATCACCCGCCTCAACATTCGCAAGCTCGACCTCGTCAACGACACCACCGTCGTCGACGTGCGGTACCAACTGCGCCCCACACCGGCCCTGCACGACGACAACATCGACGCGACCATCGACCCGAGCGTCCTGACCGGCGGCCGCTCGTGAACACCACCGTCGTGCTCGATCGCCCATTGATCTCGCTCGCCGACGCCAACGCCGTCGCCGCACTCCAGACCCGCGTCGACCGGAAGTACCTGGTCGACGAACAGACGCTGAGCGAACTCGTCGACGAGCTCCCGGCGAGCGTCCATCAACTCGAGATCGGTGGGCGCACCGACTTCGGCTACCGCTCGACGTACTTCGACACCCCCGGCCTGGACCTCTATCGTGCCGCCGCTCACCGCCGCCGCCGACGCTTCAAGGTACGGACCCGCACCTACACCGACACCAGCGGATGCTTCCTCGAGGTCAAGGCGAAGGGTGCACGTGGGCAGAACATCAAGTCACGGATCGAGTGGCCCGATCTGGTCGACGACCGACTCACACCCACGGGCATCGACTTCATCGATGCGGCCACCGGAACGACGGCGATCGCATCCACACTCGGCCCGGTGTTGACCACCGCCTACTCGCGCAGCACGCTCGTCGACGTGGCGTCAGCCACACGGCTGACGATCGACCGCTCCCTGCGGTGCACCGACATCCGTGGACGGACCACGACGCTCGACGCGATCGTTGTCGAGATCAAGTCCGGCGGCGCGCCGAGCGAAGCAGACCGGTGGCTGTGGCGTCGCCACGTGCGCCCACAACGGATCAGCAAGTTCTGCACCGGTCTGGCCGCGCTCGACCCCGCGCTGCCGTCGAACCGGTGGCACCGCGTTCTCGACCGGCACTGGAAGCCCGCCGCCTGACCGCTCGGACCGGCCACGGGTCGTCGAATCTGCTAAGTCTGACCGATGACCGAAGGCACCCCGGCTCCCGATCTCCTCACCGCACACGCTGCGAACCAGGGCGACAAGGTCGCGGTGATCGACGATCGTGGCAACGGCGACATTCGACAGCTCACGTACGCCGAACTCGAGCGGGTGTCGAACCAGCTCGCACACGTACTGCTCGGGCACGGCGTGTCCCGGGGCGACAAGGTCGTGTGGTGCGGACAGAACTCGACCGGCCTCGTCGCGATGGTCAACGCTGCGCGCAAGATCGCCACGACCGCCGTTCCCCTGAACTACCGGCTGTCGGACGAGGAGGCCGCGTACGTGGTCGATCACAGCGACGCGACGACCGTGTACGTCGACGCCGAGTTCGCGCCGCTCTTCGAGCGCATCCGCGGCGAGATCCCGAAGGTGACCAACATCTTCGTCTTCGACGGTCCCGCTCCCGACGGCATGATCGCCGTGGACCCCCTCGTCGCCGACGCGGTCGATTCCCCACCGGACATCCCCGAGGCGAGCGAAGCCGCGGCGACGATGATCTACACCTCCGGCACGACGGGCAAGCCGAAGGGAGCGTTCCGCAGCTCTGCCGGGGCCACCGCCCAGTCGGGAGCCCTGTTGCAGTTCATCGGCTACCGGGCCGACGACATCTACATCACCACCGGCCCGCTCTACCACTCCGGTCCGGGTGGGTTCATGGGGATCGGCCTCGCGATGGGCCAGACGATCGTGCTGCAACGCAAGTTCGACCCGGTCGACTGGCTCCGCCTCGTCGACACGTACCAGGCGACCACGACATTCTCCGCTCCGACACCGATCCGGATGATCTGCAACGTCGACGACGACGTGAAGGCGAACTACGACCTGTCGACGATGCGGGTGATGATCGCCAATGCCGCTCCGTGGAGCTTCGCGCTCAAGGAGCAGTACGTCGCCAACTTCCCCCCCGAGTCGCTCTTCGAGGTGTACGGGTCGACCGAGCTCGGCGTGAACACGGTGATGCGTCCCGAGGACCAGATGCGCAAGCCGGGGTCGTGCGGCAAGGAAGCGCCGATGGTCGAGATCCGGCTGTACGACGACGACGGCAACATCGTCACCGAGACCGGACCCGAGGCCACCGGCGAGCTGTTCGTTCGTTCCGGATCGGTGTTCAACGACTACTACAAGCAGCACGACAAGTACGAAGAAGACCGTCGCGACGGATTCCAGACCGTCGGCGACATCGCCTATCGCGACGAGGAGGGCTTCATCTACATCTGCGATCGCAAGAAGGACATGATCATCTCGGGTGGGATGAACATCTACCCGGCGGAGATCGAGGCGGTGCTCACCCAACACCCCGACGTCACCGACGCCGCCGTGTTCGGCCTCCCGCATCCGGAGTGGGGCCAGCACGTCAAGGCCGTCGTGGAGCCCACCGACGGTAGGCAGATCGACATCGCCGAGC
>NZ_JBAVYV010000586.1:0-5436 GCF_049588435.1 Ilumatobacter sp. | reverse complement strand
GCGTCACGCAGGTCGGCCTGTCGTGACACGCCGACCGATGCGGCATCGAGCGACTTGTTGCGGATCGCCGTGCCGGTGTCGGCATCGAGCTTCGACACCAGGCGGTCGGCCGCGGCGCGAGCTTCGGCCTCGGTTTCGCGCACGATCACGTGGGCGCGGAGGCCGCACAGGAGTTCGCGGTCGTACCGCTCTCGCGCGAGTGCGGTCATCTCGACGACCGTCTCGCCCACGGAGGCGACCGTGTCGGGCCAGGTGAGGAACACGTCGGCCTCGGCGGCGGCGACGTCCTTCGCTGCGGGTGAGAACCCACCGAAGTAGAACGGCGGGCAGGTGCCGTCGACGGTCGCGGCCCGTGGGGGATCGAGCGTGAGATCGACGAACTCTCCGTGGAAGTCGATCGGCTGTCGATTCAACAGTTGGCGCAGTACCTGCATCCATTCGCGTGTGCGCTGATAGCGCGGCGCCGAATCGAGTGCTTCGCCGGGAATGTCCGAGCTGATGATGTTGATGGTCAGACGCCCACCGGCGAACTGGTCGATCGATGCAAGCTGTCGAGCGAGCTGGGGAAGCCACATCTCGCCCATCCGGACGGCGAGCAACAAGTTGATCTGCTCGGTGTGTGTGGCGATCGCCGATGCGAACGCGGTGGAGTCGATGCCGAGCTGGTAGCCCGACGGCAGCAGGACGTTGTCGAATCCGCCGCGATCGGCGGTCTGGACGATGTCACGACAGTGTTCCCACGACGCGGCGAGGGCGGGCTCGGGGACACCGAGGAACTCGTAGTCGTCGTCGCACAGCGCGCTGAACCACGAGATCTCGGGGACGTCGGGACGGGTGATGGAGCTCATGGCAGTGGGACCCCCTCCGAGGCCTGGACGATCGCGTAGACGTCGGCGCGGTCGAGCGTGACGCCGAGCGCAGCGGTCGACGAACGGACGCGATCGACGTTCTGGGAACCGACGATCGCGATCGGAGCCGACGGGTGTGCGAGCACGAATGCGATCGCGATGTGTGATCGGTCGACGCCCTCGCGTTGCGCGAGCGAGTCGAGGAGTGCGACCAGATCGGGAGCGACGTCGTCGCCGGTCGCCAGGCGCCCACCACCGAGCGGACTCCACGCGAGCGGTGTGATCCGTTCCTCCATGCACTGGTCGAGTGTCCCGTCGCGCAGCGGCGCGAGTTGGACGGCGGAGAACTCGGGCTGGTTCGTGATGATCGGGAACTCGAGGTGGGCCTGGAGGGCTGCGACCTGCGCCGGGGTGTGGTTCGAGACGCCGACTTCGCGGATCTTTCCCTCGACGCGCAGCGCGTGCAGCGTGATCGCGACGTCGGCTGGGTGCGTGAACATGTCCGGACGATGGATCTGGAACAGGTCGATCACATCGGTCTGCAGCCGGGTGAGCGACGCCTCGCAGGCTGCCCGGAGGTACTTCGGTGAGGAGTCGTACGGCGTCGGGGGAGCGATGCCGCCTTTCGTCGCGAGCACGATGCGGTCGCGAAGTCCCGGTGTCGCCGCGAGCACGCGTCCGAGGATCTCCTCGACCTGTCCGAACCCCGTCCCGCCCCAGTCGAAGCCGTACACGTCGGCGGTGTCGATCAGGTTCATCCCCGCGTCGAGCGCGGTCTCGATCAACGCGCGCCCGGTCGCGACGTCATCGTCGGTGAATCTCCAGAGGCCATAGGCGATCGGCCCCACGGTCGGGAGGGAGCCGAGGCTCCTCGAATGGGTCTGGACCAGCGAGCTCACACGCTGGAAACTAGCCCTTTACGGAGCCGGCCAGGAGACCGCGCACGAAGTACTTCTGCAGGGCGAAGAACACGAGCAGCGGGAAGAAGGCCTGCACGAAGCCTGCTGCGGGCAGGAGATGCTCGTTCGCCCCGAAGTCACCGGCGAGGTTGGCGATCACGATCGTGGTGACCTGGGCATCAGGGTTGGTGCCTGCCATCGTCTTGGCGATGAGGTAGTCGTTCCACGTCCAGAGGAACTGGAAGATCGCGAAGGCGGCCAGGACCGGAACCGACAGCGGAAGCACGAGCCGCCAAAAGATCGTGAAGTGGTCCGCGCCGTCGATGCGTGCCGCCTCGAACACGTCCTTGGGCAGTGACGAGATGTAGTTGTGCAGGAGGAAGATCGCGAACGGGAGCGCGAATCCCGTGTGCGTCAACCAGACCGCAGTCGTCGTGTTCACGAGGTCGAGGTCGGGGATGAGGGTGATCGTCTTGCCGAGGATCGGAAGCGTGACGTGAGCACCGCCGACCCACAGCGTCAGGAGTGGGATCAGCGCGACCTGGAGGGGGATCGCGAGCAGTGCGACGGTGCTGATGAACAGCACCTTGCGCCCGCGGAAGTCGATCCATGCGAACGCATAGGCGGCGAACGCGGCGACCGCGATCGGGATGATCGTGGCGGGAATCGACACCGCCATCGAGTTGAGCAGCGAGTCCTTCAGGTTCGACCGGGCGCTGAACACGGTGCGGTAGTTCTCGAGTGTCCCATCGGAGGGGATCACGTCCCACCACCCGCTCTGACGCTGCGCGTCGCGGGTGCGGAAGCCGCTGATGAAGAGTCCGACGGTCGGGATGCTCCAGATGAGCGCGATCAGCCACAGAGCCCAGACGGGAATCGAACGCAGCCACGCGTAGACGCGACTCGTGGTGGTGCTGTGGACGTCGTCGTGGTGGCCGGGCCGCGACCCCATCACGTCGATGCCGTCGGAGAGGCCGGTGTCGACGTCGACAGGAGTGATGTTGCTCATCTCAGTTCTCCCTCTGCATCTTGCGAATGTTGAACACCATGACGGGGAGCACGGAGACGAAGATCAAGATCGCGAGCGCTGCCCCCTGTCCTTGGTTCTGCGTCTGGAACGCTTGGAAGAACATGTCGTTCGCCAGCACCTGGGTCTCGAAGTTGCCGTTGGTCATCACGTTGACGATGTCGTAGACCTTCATCACCAAGACGATGATCGTCGTGACCACCACCCCGATCGTCGGTGCGATCTGGGGGAGCGTGACCCGCCAGAACACCTGGGATTCGGTCGCGCCGTCGACCTTGGCTGCTTCGATCAGTTCGGTCGGAACCGCCTTGATCGCCGCGGACAGGATCACCATCGCGAAACCGGTTTGGATCCAGATCAGCACGACCATCAGGAACATGCTGTTGAACGGCGATTCCTGGATGAAGTTGATCGGGCTCGACTTGACGTTGCCGACGGTGTTGATCTCCTGACCGCCGACGCCCCCGCCCCAGACGGCGAAGTATCGGAAGACGAACCAGCCGACGAACAGGGCGCCGATGGCCGGAAGTGCCACACCTCCCCAGTTGCGCACCGTCAACTGACGGGCGACCGCTGCGAGGAGACCGACGAAGACGAGGACGGCGAGCAGGCCGACGATCCACTTCTGGACCGTGCCGCTGAGCTCGCCACCCCACACCCAGGCGACGACCCGCATGAGTGCGAATGCGACGAACGGGGTGAGGATCGCAGCGATGATGCCGACCGTGTCGCGGCGGGTGGCGAACTTGACCATGAGCGCCACGGCGACCAGGCCGAGCAGGATGATGATCACGACCGATGCGATCTCGCGGCCGGTCGACAGCTTGCCGAGGCCGACCCACAGGCCGTTGAGGACGCCGGTCTGTTCCTTGGACGAGTCTCGGGCGACGTACATGAATCGCCAGATCACCGACGCGCCGACGAGCGAGATCGCCATCGGCATGAAGATGATCGACTTGGCGATCTTCTCGAATCTGATTCCGTCGGCCAACACGGCGATGGCCAACCCCATCGCCGTGGCTCCGAGGGTGACGACGACGACCCACCACAGGTTGTTCACGATCGTGCCGCGGAACGTGGTGACGATCGCGAGCAGGACGAGCAGCAGGCCGACGATCAGCGGGCCCATGCTCGGGGTGCCCAGTTCGACGAGGTGACCGGTCTGGGCCCGCTGGCGGAGCCCGACGATGATGAACGCAGCCAGGACGATGAGACCGAGCAGCATCAGTTGGCTGCGACCGGTCGACGTCCGGAAGAGGTTGAAGCTGAAGACGTTCTCGAGCAACGAGGGTGTCACCCAGTTGATCGCCGATGCGAGCAGGAGGAGACTTCCGACGATCGCCAGGATGGCGATGCCCGGGCGGCCTCGTGGCCGCTCCTTCGACTTGCGGAAGAGCGAGATCCCGATCGCGCTGAGGAACGAGGCCGCGATCAGCAGGATCCAGCTGGTGCCGTTCGCGAGACCGAAGATCGACAACTGGAGACCGGCAACCGGATCCCACGAGTTGGGGTCCTGGAAGATGTTGACGTAGTTGTCCCAGCGGACGAACTGTTCGCCGTCGCGACCCTTGAACGAGAGCCAGATGGTGGCGATCGCAGGCACGACCAGCATCGCGAACGCGAATGTCAGAGCGGGGGCGAGGAAGATCCACTTGCGCGAGTTGTTGTCGATCAGGCCGCGCTCGCGCATGCCCAGGTTCGGCTGGATCGCGGCGCGAATGCCGATCAGGATCGCGGGCACCGTGACGGCCACGACCGTCCAGCCCGCCGGCCCGCCGCCGACCTCGGGTGCTCCGAACGCGCCGAGCAGCCACCCGATCGTCGCTCCCAGGAGGGCGGGGCGGCCGAGCTCCTGTTTGCGCAACACGCCGATCCCGGTGACGACGCCCGCACCCAATGCCGTCCACGCGATGAGGGCGACGGCGTCGAACTCGGGACGGGCGAGGAAGTTGAACGAGACGCCCGTGATCGCGCCGATGACTCCGAGTCCGCCGGCCCCAATGGCGAGGCGAGGGACGACACCGTCGGTTCGGCTGAGGAAGAACCCGACGCAGCCTGCGCCGATCGAGAGCAACAGCGGGAGCCAGAGCCAGGCGACGATCTCGGCGATGGCTGACTCGGTCGTGAGGGTGTCGGACTTGATCCCGTTGGCCGTGCGGTTGACGAACTTGGCGATCGGGTCGTCGATGGGGTTGTCGCCGATGGCGCGGTTGCCGCTCAACCCGGCCGTGATGACGAAGGTGACCGTTGCGTAGAGGAGGGTCAAGAAGCGGGTCCAGTGATTGCGGACCTGATTGAACAGCAGGTTGGCGCCGATCCACAGGGCGGCGCTGGCACCGACCGCCACGACGACGGTGATCAGCGTGCTGCGGGCCTTGGACTCGGTGACGAGGAGGAACAGCGCGAACAGCACCGCGATGGCGGCGAAGGCGCGCTGGGCGTAGAAACCAGCGTTGCGTGCGTTCTCCGGCTCGGCAGCAGGTTGCCTCGACGGCGGTTGTGCCGTCGCATCGATCTCGGTGTCGTCGATCACCGTCATGTGTACCCCCATATTCCCGCCGGTCTCGTCGACCGGTCACTCTGGCTGAGTCGTGTTCGGTGTGCTCGTCTACACGAGCGGCGTCCCCACCCGCATGTGTAGCACCCCAGAAAGCAGCGGGGG
>NZ_JBAVYV010000585.1:0-2510 GCF_049588435.1 Ilumatobacter sp. | reverse complement strand
TCGTGAAGCTGCTCCCATTCGTGCTGTGTCTCGTGGTCCTGGTGTGTGTCGTCTACAACATCGAGCACCTCCTGCGAACGAGCGCGCTCGCCGCAGGGCTCGCCGCCGTGGGGGCGGTCCCAGACTTCTCACGGTCGGTCGGCCTCGGCGTCGCCGAGATGGTCGTCGCGGGACTGCTCGCGATCGTCACCGCAACGGCACTCACCGGCCGCTATCGCGCCGGCCCGGCGACGATCGCACCCCGGCAGTCCGATCCGGATCCGGCCGATGGGCCTCCCATCGTGTTTACTCCGATTCCGGTGAGCGGCGCGGCCTCCGACCGGGAGATCGTCGGCACCCCGACGGGACCCCCGCTCGAGTTTCCTCCACCCTCCGACTGACGATCTGGTCGGGCGGGCGGACCTGGCCGTTATCGTCTCGGCCGTGTCCGACGCCCCGAACGACCCCCTCGACCCCAAACCGCCGTCCAACGCGAAGGTGCTGACCAAGCTCCCGAAGGGCGAGCGAGTGGGAATTGCGTTCTCGGGTGGCCTCGACACATCCGCCGCCGTGGCGTGGATGCGCGAAGGTGGCGCGCTGCCGTACACCTACACGGCCGACATCGGCCAGTACGACGAACCCGACCTCGAGAGCGTTCCCGAGCGGGCCAAGCTCTACGGCGCCGAACAGGCACGCCTGATCGACTGTCGCGATGAGCTGGTGCACGAGGGTCTGATCGCCCTCCAGTGCGGCGCGTTCCACATCCGGACCGCCGGGCGCACCTACTTCAACACCACACCGCTCGCCCGCGCCGTGACCGGGACCCTTCTGGTCCGCACGATGCACGACGACGGCGTCGACATCTGGGGCGACGGCTCCACCTACAAGGGCAACGACATCGAGCGGTTCTACCGCTACGGGCTGCTCGTCAACCCGGTCCTGCGGATCTACAAGCCGTGGCTCGACCCCGAGTTCGTCGAACAGCTCGGTGGCCGTCAGGGAATGAGCGAGTTCCTCGTCGAGCGTGACCTGCCGTACCGCGACCCGGTCGCGAAGGCCTACTCGACCGACGCGAACATCTGGGGCGCCACGCACGAGGCGAAGGCGCTCGAGGAACTCGACGAATCGATGGAGCTCGTCTCGCCGATCATGGGCGTCGCCCACTGGGACAGCGACGTCGCGATCGAGACCGAGGACGTGACCATCGGGTTCGAGGAGGGTTGGCCGACCACGATCAACGGAAAGACCTTCGCCTCCGCTGTCGACCTGGTGATCGAGGCGAACTCGATCGGCGGCCGTCACGGGCTCGGCATGAGCGACCAGATCGAGAACCGGATCATCGAAGCGAAGTCGCGGGGGATCTACGAAGGCCCCGGCATGGCGCTGCTCCAGGTCGCCTACGAGCGTCTGCTCACCGCGATCCACAATGAGAACACGCTCGAGAACTACACCTCGATGGGTCGCCGCCTCGGCCGTCTGCTGTACGAGGGCCGCTGGTTCGACCCGCAGTGTCTGATGCTGCGCGAACCGCTGATGCGCTGGGTCGGGGCCGCCGTCACCGGCGAGGTCACCGTGCGGCTGCGCCGCGGCGACGACTACACGATCACGAACACGACCGGCGACAACTTCACCTACGAGCCGAACCGATTGTCGATGGAGCGCGTCGAGGACGCCGCATTCGGTCCGCTCGACCGCATCGGTCAGCTGACGCTGCGCAACCTCGACATCGCCGACACCCGGGCCAAGCTCGACGTCTACCGCAACGTCGGAACCCTCGCCGCAGGCGACATCACCCCCGCCCTCGATCAATCCACCTGACCGACATCTGGTGTCAGGCACCAGATGTCCGGATCCGGGAACCGCGGCGGAAGTCGCAGCGTCAGAAGCACATGACCACACCTCGGATGCACTCTCGATCGATCGTCGTCGCGATCTGTCTCGGGCTCGTCGTCAGCGCCTGCGGCTCGGATGAGGCGAGCGACCAGCCTCCGTCGGCGAGCGACGTCGTCCGCGCCCCTGCACCGAGCCCCACGGATGATTCGGGATCGGTGATCGGGACCGGCAACCTCGGCGGAACGGTCGTCGATCCGCAGCCGTATCCGATCGACGGGATCGACATCGCCGAGTCGTTCCCCGAACAACTGATGGTGCGCTTCACCAGCGGGGACCCGAACTGCACCGCTGCCACCGCGACGGCCACCGCCTCGGGCGACACGGTTCTGGTGAGCCTCGCGGTCGGGATCACCGAGGACGCACTGGCCAAGTCCTGTGTCGCCGATGAGTTCGAACAGGTCGTGTCGATCGGGCTGGACGAAGGACTCGACGGCCGCCAGGTCGTCGCCGCCGACGGCTGAGTTGCCGCTGGATCAGGCGTGCTCGGCGAGCGGCGGCTCGACGGGCATGCGACCGACGAACCGCTCGAGGAACGCCGCGAACTGCTCGCGCTCGGACGCATCGAAATCGTCGAGCACGTCCTCGAGCCAGGCGCGGCGCGCCGTCACGAGTTTCTGCCGGGCCGCGCGTCCGGACGG
>NZ_JBAVYV010000584.1:0-2797 GCF_049588435.1 Ilumatobacter sp. | reverse complement strand
GGTCCGGATTCCGGGCGGCGCGGTGGCCGTGTTGCCGGGCGCGATGCCGGGCGGCGGGGCGGACTCGACCAGGTCGACGCGATCGTCGAGGCGTGCGAAGAACTCGCCGGGGAGGGGGACGGCGACGTGCTGGTGTTCCTGTCGGGGGAACGGGAGATCCACGACACGGCCGATGCGATCAAGGACGCGGTCAAGCAGCGCAAGCTCCGTGACACCGAGGTCCTCCCGCTCTACGCCCGGCTGTCCTCTGCGGAGCAGCGCCGCGTGTGGCAACCGCATCGGGGACGCCGGATCGTGCTCGCGACGAACGTCGCGGAGACGTCGATCACGGTTCCCGGCGTGCGCTACGTGGTCGACGCCGGTACGGCACGGATCTCGCGCTACTCGCGTCGGCTGAAGGTGCAGCGACTCCCGATCGAGGAGGTCTCACAGGCGTCGGCGAACCAGCGCGCCGGTCGATGCGGGCGCGTCGCCCCGGGCATTTGCATCCGTCTGTTCTCGGAGCAGAACTTCGACGCGCGCCCCGACTTCACCGAGCCCGAGATCCTGCGCACCAACCTGGCGTCGGTCATCTTGCAGATGGCGAACATCGGGTTGGGTGACCTCGCTCGCTTCCCGTTCGTCGAGGCGCCGGAACATCGGTCGATTCGCGACGGTGAGATGTTGCTCGAGGAACTGAACGCGATCGCCCCGAATCGGTCCAGTTCCAGTGGCAGTGGCAGCGGCAATGGCAGTGGCGGTGGCGGTGGCGGTCGCGGCGGCGGTGGAGGCCGCGGCGACGACGGGGGCGGGCGCGGAGTACGGCTGACCAAGATCGGGCGCCAGTTGGCACGCCTGCCGGTCGACCCGCGCCTCGGTCGGATGCTGCTCGAAGCGGATCGACTCGACTGCGTCCGCGAGGTCCTCGTGATCGTCTCCGCACTCTCGATCCAGGACGTGCGCGAGCGTCCCGCCGACAAGCGCGAGCAGGCGAACGAGTTCCACAATCGCTTCAAGGTTCCCGGCTCCGACCTGCTGTCCATCGTCAAACTGTGGGACTACGTCCGCGAGCAGCAGCGTGAGCGATCGGGAAACCGCTTCCGGCGGATGTGCCGCGAGGAGTTCATCCACTATCTCCGCGTGCGCGAATGGGTCGACCTGCACCGTCAGCTCAAGCGGGTCGCAGCGGACATCGGGATTCGTGCGGGAACGGACGAGGGTCATCCCGATCACGTTCACCAGGCACTGCTCGCGGGCCTGCTCTCGCACGTCGGGATGCGCGACCGCCAGACGCGCATGTTCAAGGGAGCGCGCCAGGCAGAGTTCGTGATCGCTCCCGGTTCGGTCTTGACGCGCAAGCCGCCGGACTGGGTGATGGCCGCCGAATTGGTCGAGACGAATCAGATCTACGCGCGTCGCGTCGCCGCGATCGATCCACGCTGGGCCGAGCGTGCCGGCGCTCACCTGGTGAAGAAGTCGTACGGTGAACCCCGCTGGGATGCCAAGGGCGGTCGCGCTGTCGTCACCGAGCAGGTCACGCTGTTCGGGCTCCCGCTGGTGAGCGACCGCTTGATCGGACTCGATCGCGTCGACCCGCCTGCGGCGCGCGCCTGGTTCATCACGAAGGTGTTCGTCGAGGGCGGCGATCAACTCCCACCGGGGTGGGCGGCGCGACACCGGTTCGTGGCGCACAACCACGAGCAGCTCGAGCGACTCGCATCGATGAGCGCTCGCGCCCGGGGCGCCGAACTGCTCGATGACGAGACGGTCTTCGCGTTCTACGACGAGCGCATCGGCGACGACGTCACCAGCACACAGCACTTCGACCGCTGGTGGAAGGGTGTGCGCAAGGACCAACCGTCGTTGCTCGACCTCACCGATGCCGTTCTCCGCGACTTGTTGGGCGAGCACGGGCACGGATCGGATCGTTTCCCCGACGTGTGGGTCCAGGGGGACATCGAGCTGCCGTTGACGTATCGGGACGCGCCGGGCGAGCCGCTCGACGGGGTGACGATCCACCTCCCGCTCAACGGTCTCAACCAGATCACCGCTGACGGCCTCGACTGGCAGGTCGTCGGACACCGGGATGAGCTCGTCGAACAGCTGATGCGTTCGCTGCCCAAGGCGATCCGGCGGGTCCTGATCCCGTTCGCCGAAACCGTCGACGAGGTGCTGGATCGGCTCGGTCCGCCGGACGGGAGGTTGGTCGATCGCCTCGCCGAAGTCGTGTCCGAGGTCGCCGGTGTGCGCGTCGATGCCGCTGCGTTCGATCCGACCGCGGTCGACGCCCATCTCCGGCTGAACATCGTGGTGTCCGACGACGAGGGCGAGGTCCACGACGTCGGCTTCGACCTCGCGGCGATCAAGGCGCGTCAAGCCGGGAGCGCCCGCCAGTCGATCGCTGCGGCCGCACCGATCGAAGAACGGCGCGGTCTGACGACCTGGGACGTGGGTGACCTGCCGAGGGTCGTCGAGTCGTCGGATCGTGCGCTGGACGTGCGGGCGTATCCGACGTTGCTCGACGTCGGCGACAGCGTGTCTCTCCGGGTCGTCACCACGCCCGAACTCCAACAGCGGGCGATGCGTGGGGGAGTCCGACGGCTCCTCTTGCTCGACGGTGCCCCGACGCGACGATCGATCGAGCGACTGATCACGAACGCCGGACGCATCGCGCTGACGAACGCGGATCTCGGGGTCGAGACCTTGGTCGACGACTGCATCGCCGCCGCTGTCGATCTCGTGATGGCCGAGCACGGGTCCATCCCGTGGTCGGAGCGCGAGTTCCGCGACCTGCAGGCGGCAGTGCGCGCGAAGGCAC
>NZ_JBAVYV010000583.1:0-6359 GCF_049588435.1 Ilumatobacter sp. | reverse complement strand
AGCAGGGCTTGCCCCACTTGATCGTCTCGTCGAGTCCGCATGAGAGCAGAATCGGACGAATCGCTGCGATCTCGTCCGGCCACTGGTCGCACTCTGCGAGGTAGGCATCGACGTCTGTGTAGTCCTTCATCGGCTTCCCTTCGAACTGCGGTGTGAGGTTGGTCCCTGACAATAGGGTTCGAAGCGTGGGGCGACGGATGCTCGCACCACCGTGACGCCCGTGTCAGGCCTGCGCGATTCGAACGAGATTGCCCGACGGGTCACGGAATGCACAGTCACGAACTCCCCAGAACTGATCGGTGGGTTCCTCGAGCACTTCGGCCCCCGACGCGACGAGCCTGTCGAACGTTGCATCGAGGTCGTCGACGCTGAAGATCGCGGCCTGCAGCGAACCCTGAGTCACCAGCGCCGCCAGCGCATCGCCCTCGGCCGGGGAACGGCCGCCGTGGGGCTGCGACAACACGATGTCGACCTCCTGGCCCGGGGCGCCGACCGTGACCCAGCGGAAGCCGTTGTTCTCGACGTCCTGGCGCACTTCGAGGCCGAGAGCGTCGCGGTAGAAGCCGAGCGCCTGATCGGGGTCTTGGACGGTGACGAACGTCTTGGAGAGATTGACTGCCATGTCCGCAACCGTAGAAGGCAGACCGATCGCCGGCTTCTCCGATCCTGCTCGATTCCATCCACTGGAAGGGTCAGCTGGACACGGCAGTGCGGAGCGGCCGCGTGGCACGCTTGGCGACGCAGGGGGCCAGAGTCTCCAAGCCGCTGTGGTCACGTTGGCGGTATTGCGACGGGGACTCACCGACGATGTCGCTGAACGATGAGCTGAACGAACCGAGTGATGCACATCCGACCGCGAAGCACGCGTCGGTGACCGTCGCGCCGTGCCGCAGCAGCATCATCGCCCGTTCGATCCGGCGGGTCATCAGATACGCGTACGGCGTCTCGCCGTACACGGTTCGGAATCGTCGGGAGAAGTGCGCAGGCGACATCGCAGCTCGCTCGGCCAACGCCGGAACACTCAGCCGATCCCGATAGTTCCGATCCATGAAGTCACGCGCTCGCCGCAACCGGGCGAGGTCGGCGAGTTCATCCGGAGACACCCTCCGACCGTACCCCGCACGACGTCGGCTCGGAGAGGGTGAACTCAGTGCCGGGAAGCCGGGTGCAGTCGCACGTCGGTGTGGCGTGCGAGTGCTGCGAAGTCGACGTCGATGGGTGCTCTCCCGCGACGGTGGCGGTGGGTGGCCGCGCACCTCGCGGGGTGTGTCGGGACCGCACGCATCGTCCACGGCGTCCACCTCCCTGCCGACACCATCGGAGGATGGTCGTTCGGAGCGCTGATCGGGCTCGCCGCCCTCGAGATCACCGACGGCATCCGCCGCCGCGCCCCCTGAGCGCTCGCGTCATTGGCTCGCCCGATCGACGGCCTGCCAAGCTCACGACATGAACGCCTCGTCTGCACGACCGAAGATGATCGTCGACTGCGACCCCGGCCACGACGACGCCGTCGCGCTGCTCGTCGCAGCACACGTCGCCGACATCCGCGGGATCGTGACCGTCGGCGGGAACGCCGACCTCGACCGCACCACGCACAACGCGCTCGTGATGCGCGACCTGATCGGGATCGACGCCCCGGTCCATCGGGGTTGCGGGCATCCGATCGTCGCCAAGTCCCAGTACGCACCATCGATCCACGGTGAGTCGGGACTCGACGGAGCCGATCTGCCGAGCCCGGTCACGCCGCTCGACGGCACCGACGGAGTCGATTTCATCATCGACACGTGCCGAGCCGACGAAGGAATCTGGCTGGTGCCGACCGGACCGCTCACCAACATCGGCCTCGCCCTCCGCCGGGCACCCGACATCGCGCACCGGATCGCCGGGGTGTCGCTGATGGGAGGCGGCAGCTTCGGCAATCGGTCGGCGGTCGCAGAGTTCAACATCTGGGCGGACCCGCACGCCGCCGCGATCGTGTTCGAGACGTTCGACCGTGGCTCTCCCGGACCGCTCGGTCCGGTTCCCGGTTCGTTGATCATGGCCGGCCTCGACGTGACCCACCGCTTCCAGTTGACGCCCGAACGGATCGCTCGGACCGGGGCTCTGTCGGGGCAACTGGCCGAGATCCTCACCGGATTGTTCGAGTTCTTCTCGGGCACCTATCTGTCCCGCCATGATGCCGGCACGATGAGCGGCGCTGCGCTCCACGATCCGTTGGCGGTGCTCGCCGTGAGCCACCCGGAGCTGTTCGAACGACGGCATCGCCACGTCGTCGTCGAAACCGTCGGCGAGCACACCGCGGGGATGACCGTGATCGACGAACGCAAGCTGCTCGAACGTTCCGCCCCGAACTGCGATGTACTCGTCGACGTGGATGCCGACGCCGCGTTCGACATCGTGATCGAGGCGATCCAGGCCAGCGCTCCGCGTGTCTGACCAACCTACGATGGCGCCGTGAGCGAATCGTTCCCGCGCCAGTACGCCCGCACCCAACGCTTCACGTTGGGTGAACCGCGCGACGTCCGCGTCTCGCCGGATGGTGCCCGCGTCGTGTTCCTGCGGAGTTCGGCCGGGGACGATCCCGTCAACGCACTGTGGGTGTTCGACGTCGCGACGGGCGAGGAACGCCGGGTGGCCGACCCCCGCGAGTTGCTCGGCGTGGACGACCCCTCGACAGTTGAGCTCACCGACGCCGAGCGGGCGCGACGCGAACGTGCGCGTGACGGCACGAGCGGCATCACCGGATACGCGACCGACGAGTCCTGTCGGTTCGCCACGTTCGCGGTGAATGGCGAACTGTTCACCGCCGACCTCGTCGAGGGCGCGGCGCAACACCTTCCGGTCGATGGCCCCGTGCACGACCCGCGCCCGGCTCCCACCTCCGAACGCATCGCGTATGTCGGTGGGTCGAGCCTCCGCGTCGCCGAGCTCGACGGGACATCCCGTGTCCTGGCGGGACCCGGCGACCCCGACGGGAACGTCTCGTGGGGAGGTGCGGACTTCATCGCCGCCGAGGAGATGCACCGCATGCGCGGCTACTGGTGGAGCCCCGACGGGCAGTCGATTGCGGCGTGTCGCGTCGACGACGAGCCGGTGTCCGAGCTGACGATCGCGGACCCCGCCAACCCCGACCGGCCGCCACGCACGGTCCGGTACCCCCTCGCGGGGTCGGACAACCCGACGGTGTCGCTGCATCTCCTCGGACTCGATGGTTCCCGCTGCGAGGTCGACTGGGATCGCGAGGCGTTCCCCTATCTCGCGGTGGTCGAGTGGTCGCAGCACGGCCTGCTGATCTCGACCCAGTCCCGCGATCAACGCCGGACCTCCACGATGACCGTGGACCCGGCAACCGGATCGGTCACCGAGGTGGCAAGCGACGACGACGAATCCTGGGTCGAGAACGTGCCGGGCGTTCCTCGGCTCGTGGGCGGCGGTCGGGTCCTCACCGCGTCCGATCGCGACGGGATGCGACGACTCTTCGTCGACGGCGCGGCGGTCACGCCGACCGAACTCCAGGTCCGTGCCGTGGCGAACGCGACCGAGGACGAGATCATCTTCCTCGCGAACGAGCTCGAGGATCCGACCGAACTCCACATCTGGTCCTCGACCCGCGGCCGGGTCACCGACGCGCCCGGATCTCATACGGCTGCGATCGGCGGGGCGACCATGGTCGTGCGCTCGGCCGACCTGAGTCTGCCCGGAGCGAGACACGCGGTCCGAGTGGATGGAGCCGTCGACGGGTCGCTGCTGGCATCGCATGCCGAGACACCCTCGATCGTGCCGAACGTGACGCTGCTCCGCGCCGGCGAACGCTCGCTTGCGACCGCGGTGCTGCTCCCGACCGGGCGTGACCGTGACGACGACACCCCACTCCCCGTTCTGCTCGACCCGTACGGCGGACCGCATGCCCAGCGCGTCACCAGCGTCCACAACGCCCACCTGTCGTCGCAGTGGTTCGCCGACCAGGGGTACGCGGTCGTGGTCAGCGACGGTCGCGGCACCCCGGGACGCGGTGCCGCCTGGGAACGCTCGGTCCGCGACGATCTGGCCAACCCCCCGCTCGACGACCAGATCGACGCGCTCCACGCCACCGCCGAAGAGTTTCCGATGCTCGACCTCGATCGGGTCGCGATTCGTGGCTGGAGTTTCGGCGGCTACCTCGCGGCGCTCGCGGTGCTGCGACGTCCCGACGTGTTCCACGCCGCGATCGCGGGCGCACCGGTGACCGAGTGGCGCCTCTACGACACGCACTACACCGAGCGGTATCTCGGCGATCCGAACACCGACGAGGGTGCAGCCGTCTACGACGCCAACTCGCTGCTTCCACTCGCCGGCGATCTTCGACGGCCACTGTTGCTGATCCACGGCCTCGCCGACGACAACGTCGTCGCTGCCCACACGCTGCAGCTGTCGTCCGCGTTGCTCGCGGCTGGTCGCCCACACGAGGTGCTCCCACTCGTCGGAGTCACCCACATGACGCCCCAGGAGGTGGTCGCCGAGAACCTGCTTCGGCACCAACTCGACTTCCTGGCGCGTTCCCTCGGTCCCGATCTGGAAACATCGACGACATGAACGATCGACTCGCCGAGTTGTACCGCGGCGTCGCCGTCCACGCGACCGCCAACGCCGAACACCGAGCGGCCCTCCAACTCCTGACCCTGGTGATGCTCGCCGACGATCACATCGACGATGTCGAGGTGGACGTCGTGCGCGAGATCAGCGCCGAATGGCGAGGCGACGACTTCCCCTTCGAGGACCACCTGCGCCCGGCGATCGAGGAATCACGACGCGCGATCCAGACCGGCCGGACCGACGACTACCTCGACGAGATCGACGCGACGATCAGCAGCCGGGTGCTGCGCTCGGCACTGTTCTCGGCGGCACGAGACGTCGCCGGCGCGAACGACATGGTGAGCCCGGCCGAGGGAACGATCCTCGCCGAAGTCGCCGTTCGTTTCGGCTGAACCCGTTCGATGCGCGATCAGCCGCAGTTGGTCACCTATGCGGACCGGTTGGCCGGCGACCTGGCCGGGCTTCGCTCATTCCTGAACGACACGGTTCCCGGAGCGTTCGGAGGCGTCCACGTCCTTCCGTTCTTCGTCCCGATCGACGGCAGCGATGCCGGCTTCGATCCCGCCGACCACACGACGGTCGACCCGCGCCTCGGTACCTGGAGTGACGTCGCTGACCTCGGGCGTGACGTCGACGTGACCGCCGATCTGATCGTCAATCACATCTCGACAGATTCGGCTCAGTTCATCGACTGGATGCGGCGCGGGGACGAATCACCGCACGCATCGATGTTCCTCTCGCCCGCAGCGGTGTTCGGCGGTGAACCGACCGACATCGAACGGGCGACGATCTTTCGTCCCCGTCCGACTCCCCCGTTCCACGACGTCGAACTCGCCGACGGCTCGACCCGGACGGTGTGGTCCACGTTCACCCATCAGCAGATCGACATCGACGTCGAGAGCGGCGCCGGATGGGACTACTTGATCGACGTGCTCGACCGGTTCGGTGAAGCAGGCGTCGACGTCGTGCGCCTCGATGCGATCGGCTACGCGATCAAGCGGGCCGGGACATCGTGCTTCATGATCCCCGAGACGTACGCGTTCATCGATCGCCTCACCGCAGCCGCTCGCGAGCGCGACATGAGCGTCCTCGTCGAAGTCCACGGATACCACCGCGACCAGATCGACGTCGCCGCACGCGTCGATCGGGTCTACGACTTCGCGCTGCCCCCGCTGGCGATCGATGCCGTGACCACCGGCGACGCCGAACCACTCCGCGCGTGGATCCGGATGCGACCGAACAACGCGATCAACGTCCTCGACACCCACGACGGGATCGGGGTGATCGACGTCGGGGTCGATCAACGCGATCGCTCACGCGAGGGTGTGCTCTTCCCCGCTCGGATCCGCGATCTCATCGAGGGGATCCATGCCCGCTCGAAAGAGGAGAGCCTGCTGGCGACCGGCGCCGCCGCGGCCAACCTCGACCTGTACCAGGTGAACTGCACGTTCTACGACGCGCTCGGACGCGACGATGCCCGGTACCTCGCTGCCCGGATGATCCAACTGATGCTCCCCGGGATCCCGCAGATCTACTACGTCGGGCTGCTGGCGGGCTCGAACGACATGGACCTGCTCGCGAAATCGGGTGACGGCCGCGACATCAACCGACACCACTACACCGACACCGAGATCGCCGCTGCGCTCGGACGGCCGGTGGTCCGCGAACTCCTCGCGATGCTGCGCTGGCGCGCCACCGATCCGGCGTTCGACGGCGAGTTCGAACTGGTCGACTCGCCGGCCGGCACGCTGCGGATGCGCTGGACGAACGGCGCCGCCGTCGCGGAC
>NZ_JBAVYV010000582.1:0-1801 GCF_049588435.1 Ilumatobacter sp. | reverse complement strand
CCGACGGTTCCCGTCGAGCAACGAACGGCTGTCCGCGTCCGAGTGCTGAATGCGGGAGGGCCTGCAGGCTCTGCATCGTTCACCACGGGGATCTTGGGGGGCGAAGGATTCGACCCCGAGGGTCCGGGGGATGGCGTCGTCGGTGTCGACCAACACACGGTCGTTTTCGCCCCAGGTCAAGAGATTGCGGCCGCGACCGTCAACCAGTTCGTCAATGCCGCTCCGGAGTTCGTCATCGAGGCGAACCCGGACGATCCGAACTGGGCCGAGTTCGGATCGAATCTCGACGTCCTCGTCCTGGTTGGTCCGCAATGATCGACAGTACGACCCGGACGTGCTTCTACTCGAATGTTTGGAGGTTCCATGGAACCGGTTGAGTACATCCGAATTCTCCTCCGCCGTTGGCCGATCATCGCGGTCTGCGCGCTGATCGGCGCCGGCTTCGCGTTCGTGGGAACGGACCCGGAACCGGAACCGATCCAGGAGACGTACCTCGCCAGGCACACGCTCCTGTCGAGCACGGACCAATTCGGATCGCAGCCCCTCATCGGTACCATCACCTTCGCACAGGTTCCGATCTTCGCGACCACGGGCGAGGTTCCCCGCCTGGCGGCAGAACAGCTCGAATATTCTGGGCCACCGGCCGTTCTTGCGTCGAACCTCGTCGTCACCGAGGATCAGGCGACAGGAACGCTCGAGTTTTCGACGACGCAGGACGATCCCGATGATGCAGTGCGAATCGCGGATGCGTTCGCCGACATCACGGTCCGCTACCTCGCTGAACAGCAGGAACAAATCCGCCAGGATCGCCTCGCCAACGCCTTGGCTGACATCGACCGTCTCGAAACCGAGATCGAAGAACTCGACGCCGAGGTCGGTGAACAACTCGCCGCCCAGGCTGAGACACTCGAGGCGGGCGGGGTCGCTGATGAGGTGGATTCGATCGTCCGGTCCCGTCGCGATACAGCTGTTCGCGAGTATTCGACGGCGTACGAGTCGTATCGAACTCTGACGGGAACGGACACCGCAGACTTGAATCTCACGTCGCTCGAGCGTGCGCAGCCCGTTCCGCAGAACACTGGGGGGTTCAACCCACCGCGGACCCGCTCGACGAGGGTTCCCCTCGGTGCGGCGCTCGGGGCCCTGATCGGTGCCGGTCTGGCGCTGCTTGCGGAGCGCCTGGACTCCAAGATCAGCGACCGTCGCAAGGCGGAGGAGGCCTTCGGGGCGGCCGTGGTCGCCGAGTTGCCGTCGCTCACGCGCAAGCAGCGTGCGGCGAGGATCGTTGTCAGCCCGGAACAGAACGGTGCTGCGGCCGAGGCGTTCCGATCCTTGCGCACCTCGCTCACGTTCATGGCTGCGGGCGGCCAACCGTCAGCGACCGACGACCGCGTCGGAGTGATGCTCGTGACGTCGCCGAGCCCCTCGGAGGGAAAGACAACGACCGCCGTCAACCTGGCGGCCGCGTTCGCCGAGACAGGCCGTCGTGTGGTGGTCGTCAACGCCGACTTCCGTCGACCTGTCATCACGACGATCCTCACCGATGAGCGGCCCGTGCTCCCGGCCGGACTCGCCGGCATCGATCGCCTCGACCCCGAGGAATTCCTGACGACGACGAGAATGCCAGGTCTGGAACTGCTCGATCTCTCGCCCCTCGGCGACAGCCCCGGCGACCTGACACGCGGCACCTACCGCCTCGTCGCGGCGCTGTCGGAGCGCGTCGACGTGATCATCATCGACACCCCTCCCTTGGCGGTCACGACCGAGGCGCTCGAGTTCGTCCCACTCGCGCAGGTTGTAC
>NZ_JBAVYV010000581.1:0-5407 GCF_049588435.1 Ilumatobacter sp. | reverse complement strand
CGTCAGGGCGGCGCTTTGGTGCCGAGCCGATATCGTTTCGGGGTCCTGTTCGCAGGATCCCGCTAGACGGGGACGTAGCTCAATTGGTAGAGCATCTGCTTTGCAAGCAGAAGGTCGTGGGTTCGATTCCCATCGTCTCCACAAGGAGAGCCCCCGGTCGCGCACGCTGCCGGGGGCTTCGTCGTTCATCGGGCTGTTCCTCGGAGTTGGTCAATCCGCAGCGTCGACCGCGAGCGCAGCCAGCACGGTTCGCGCCTGCCAGCCAGTGAGGTCCGGGTGGGCCCCCATGATCCGGGCGAGGTGGCCGGCGATGACGGGGGCGGCGAAGCTGTTGCCGTCCGTCGTGATCGTGGAGTGGCCGTTCCACGCGACGTCGACGCCGATCCCCGGTGCGCCCCACTCGGCGGGTCCGTTCGGATTGCACCAGAACCGCTCGCGGTCGGTTCCCGGCCCGCACGCCACGGAGAACACGCCGGCGAACTCGCTCGGGATCGAGCGCCTGCGTTCGTTGGCCATCGCCGACACCAGCAGCATCCGTCGGAACGCGGCGGTGTCGACGAGACCGTGGAATGTCTCGGCCCAGCGTTCGTTGGTCGTGGACAGGCTCAGATTGGCGATGACGATCCCGTTGTCGATGCACCACTGCACCCCGCGCGCGAACACACCGGCAGAACCCTTGAGTGAGGCGCCGAGGACGCGCACGCTGACCAACTCGGCCTCCGGGGCGAGTGCTCTGATCACTCCGGCACACGCGGTGCCGTGGCCGTAGAGGTCCTCGTGCGGTTCGCGCTCGAACCGGACGCCGGCCTCCGTCTCGGCATCGATGACGATCGAGACGTACTCGGCCACACCCCCGACCAGTGGATGCGAACCGTCGACACCGGAGTCGATCACGGCGACGCGCACGCCTCGACCCGACCGGTCGCCGTACGCCCAGTCGCTCGTGATCGGGTGGTCGAGCCCGAGGTCCGGGCGCGGGCCGAGCTCGTCGCCATGGAACACCTCCGACCACGCCGGGAGGTCGAGTGGACGGCCGTCGGTGCCGGTCTGGGTGACGTCACTCACGGTTCGAACGCGTCGAGCACCGCCGTGACCACGTCGGTCGCCCGCAACCGTTCGTTCGGTCCCAACGCTGCGAGCCGCCCCTCGAGGTCGATCTCGTCATCGTCGACGGCACCGATCAGGGCTTCGGCGAGGTCCACGACCAGGTCGATGACGCGAGTCGCACCGTGACCTCCGGTCGGTGTCGGCGACCCGCGATCGAGGATCGAGAGGACGGCAGCGACGTCACCATCGACATCGTGGACGGCGACGCACTGGATCGCGTTCGGGACATATCCCGTGCGCTCACCGACATCTCGAGCGAAGCGCGGATCCGAGACGGGATCGCGCACGCTGAGCGACTGCCCGGTCGCGGCGACGAAGCCACCGATGCCGGCGCCAGGGGGCAGGATCGTTCCGACGATCTCATCGGCACCGGCGCCGTCGGCGGCCACGTACCTCAGCCCTTCGTCGTGGACCGTGGCGATCGAAACAGCGGCAGCCCCGAGCGAGACACGGGCGAGCGCGCACAGCGCGAACAGCGGCGACGCATCCGAGTCGTGAATCACGTCGCCGCGGCCACCGATGGGGCGTCCTGCTCGGGAGGCTCTTCCCCGACCGCTCCCGGGTGGGTTCGCTGGAGTCGCGCCCGCATCCCGCCGAGCAATGGCGCAGTGGCGGCAGCACTCGGCGTGGCGATCGAGACGAACACCGATCCGTCGATCTCGAGGAGGTCGGCTTCGGTCAGCGCGGTGACCGTCGCGGTGCGGGGAACACTGCGCAGCAGCCCGATCTCACCGAACAGAGCGTTCGCTCCCAGGTCGGGCGGGACCACACCGACGTCTCGAGGTGAGCTCGTGACCACCCCCAATTCACCTGATCGCACGACGTACAGCTTGTCAGGTTCGTCGCCCTCGCTGATCACGACATCCCCTGCGCCGACGTGGCGATCGGTGCTCGAACGAGCGAGGCGTTCGAGTTCGACCAACTCGAACGAGGCGAGCTCTGGAATCTGACCGAGCCACGTCGCTGTTGCTCGGTGACGACGACGGCTCTGGTCCGTCGTCCGGGCGAGCGCGAGCACCGCTGGGGCCAGGACGAGCGTCATCAAGATCGCGACGATTCCCGAAACCTGCATCGCGACGGTCAGCCCGGCGAGCGACACGAGGATCGGCGCGCCGACCGAGCCGACCGTCTGTCCCAGCGCGCCGACGGCGTCGAACACGCTGTAGACGCGTCCCATCATCGATTCGTCCACCGCCCGCTGCAGCAGGGTCAGCGAGAGAACCTCGAACACGATCGCCGCAGCGCCCTCCACCACGGCGAGGCCCAGCACGACCGGCGCAGAGTCGGTCAGTGCGATCAGCACCAGCGGGAGTGACACCAGCAAACCCGAACCGAGGAGCCACGCTCCGCCACGGGACGAGTTTCCGGCGCGTGCGGCGATCGGAGCGGCGATCAGTCCGCCCACGCCCATCGCGGCCATGAGGTATCCGACGCCTGCCGCACCGAGATCGAGACGATCGGCCGCGACGAGCACGTACAGCACCTGCTCGGCTCCGAAGGCCAGCGACGCGGCGGTCGCCATCAGGGTCATGCCGCCGAGCCCACGGTTGTCGAGGATCAGCCGACCGCCCGCGCGCACGTCGGCGAGCAGCGACGATGCCGTGTCGTCGGGATCTGTCGCAGGCTTCGTCCCCCCGCCGATGTCGCCGACGCGGGCTACCATCAGCGCCGATGCGGCGAACGTGGCCGCGTCGATCACGAGCACGATCGACGGGTCGAACACGGTGACGAGGATCGCTCCGAGCGCCGGGCCGACGAACCACGAGAGTTGGGCGAGCCCCTCCTCGCCGGCATTGGCGGCGGCGATGTCGTTCTCGGGGACGAGCCGTGGAATCGCCGCCACCCGAGCCGGTCGATAGACCGCTCCCGCCGACGCGATCAACGCCAACACCCCGACCACGAGACCCGGGGACCCCTCGACCGCGACGATCGCGGCCATGACGAGGAACAACCCGCCACGCGCGACGTCGAGCCAGACCAGGAGGGACCGGCGGTCGAATCGGTCGGCCAGTGCGCCGCCGAAGGGGCTGATGAACACGTATGGCAACAGCCGTGCGATGAGTGACGCAGCGATCCAGAACGTGGCGTCGTCGTGTTCGGTGAAGTAGACGGCGATCGCGACCCAGTACAGGAAGTCGCCGGCGAGCGAGACGACGGTGCTCCCGAGCAGCCAGCGCCAGCGTCGATGGCGCCAGACCGACCGGAACGACGCGATCGCACCGCGTGCTTCGTCGGGCGGATGTTCCGTTGTCGTCATGGTTGTCTCCTCGGACGCGCCGGAACGGAGCGGTCATCGTGCCGCTCCGTTCCACTCCGCAGAATCAGTCGGGATACCGGATATGACCCTCGGTGTCGTCGGCGTCCTCCACCCGTGGAGATCGAACGGCATCGGCGTCCTCCACCCGTGGGGACCGAACGGCGTCGGCGCCGTCGATCCTCAGCTTGCGATGACCCTCCGTGTCCTCGATCATGTCGGGCGAAATCGGGAAGCTCGGATCGTTGACCGGATTGTGGTTGATCTGGGTGCTCATGACACTTGCTCCTTGTGATTGGTGGCCACTCCGCAGCCGCTGTCGTCGATGTGTTCATCATCCAGACACCAGCGCCATCGCGCTGTTCCGGGCGTGACATTAGATGTGTATCGACGGCGACAGATCACGTTCCGGTGGGACGCGTTCCGCGACACTTGGGCGATGGAATGGGAGATCCTGCGCAGCCTCGACGACACGGAACGTCGCGCGGTACTTCGGGCTGCGGTGCGGCGGAAGTTCCGCTCCGGTGACACGCTCTTCCACCAGGGTGATCCGGGTGACACCGTGCACCTGCTCGATCGGGGCCACGTGGCTGTGAAGGTCGTCGACGCTCACGGGGTCTCGCTGACGCTCGACGTCCTGAGCGCGGGTTCCGCGTTCGGTGAGCAGACCCTCGTCGATCCAGCGGCCCGACGGACCGCCTCGATCGTTGCGATCGGTGCGGTCGAGACGCTGACGATTCGCCGCGACGACTTCGTCGAGCTGCAGAGCCGCCACCCCGCGGTCACGAACGTGCTGGTCGAGGTGCTCGCCGCCCAGGTGCGTCGGCTGTCGGAACAGCTGCTGGATGCCCACTCGATGGGCGCCGAGAAACGCGTCGTGAAACGCCTCGCACTCCTCGCCTTCGAGTTCCGGGTCGGCGATGCCGCCACGCTGCCGATCACGCAGGAGGAACTGGCTTCGCTGGCCGGAACCACGCGCCCGACGGCCAACCGCGCGCTGCAGGCGCTCGTCGACAGTGGCACGATCCAGCTCGGTCGTGGCCGGATCGTCATCGCCGACGTCACCCGACTACCGACGGCGTGATCCGATGCTGTTGCCGCGAGGTCCTCCAGATCTCGGCGGATCCACTTTCGCCCGAGCGTGGGAGCACCGGTTCTCGCAGGAGATCCTGCGCCAGGTCGCCTACGAGACGTTGTCGAGGCGTGACCGGACGGCTCGGCTCGCGTCGGTCGGCCACGACGCCGATGCCGACGCCGATCCCTTGTTCGGGACAGCGGTCGCATCTCTTCGCGAGAACAGCACTCCGTACCGCCTGGTCCACGGCCTGCTCGACCATGCCGAACACCGTCGGTCGGCCGGACACGACGTGGACGAACTCGTCGACGAAGCACGCGCCATCGCCGAGAGGTAGGGATGTCGTCCGTTGGCCGAGCGAGCGGAACTGACCACACGGTCCGACGTGACCGTCCGGTCGCGATGGATCTCGGTACGCCGAGGCGCGGCCGTCACCGATCGTCGGTGAGCCGCCAGGCGGCGGGGAACAGCACGCCTGCTGCGAGCATCTTGACGATGTCGCCGGCGAGGAACGGTCGTACACCGAGCGTCCACGCGCTCGGGTCGCCGAACATCGGTACGTCGACCACGTGGGCCAGCCAGGCCGATCCGACGAAGTAGAGGACGGCGTTCGCGAGCACGATTGCCGCGACGAACGAGACGACGTGGCGATCGCGTCCTCGTTCAGCGGCGGCGCCCACGATGGCGGCCATCAGCGGGTAGCAGATGAGGTAGCCGCCGGTCGCGCCGGTGAACGAGCTCCAGCCTCCGCTCCAGTCCGCGAAGACCGGCAACCCGACGATGCCGAGCGCGAGGTAGAGACCCATCGACGCTGTGCCCCGCCGAACTCCGAGGGCACCACCGGTGAGGACGGCAGCAAAGGTCGCCAGGTTGATCGGTACGGGGGTGAATCCGAGCGGGATCCGGATCTGTGACGCGAGTGCGGTCAGCAGCGCGCCACCGACGACCAGGAGCAAGGTGCGGTTGCGCAC
>NZ_JBAVYV010000580.1:0-10663 GCF_049588435.1 Ilumatobacter sp. | reverse complement strand
GGGTGAGCGCGACCGCCGACGAGGCGGTCAGGTCGGGGTGCGCGCACAGGAAGTAGAGCTGCAGGGTGTCGTCGCGGGTCGGTCCGGCCCCGGCGGGTGGTTCGGCGTCGATGCGGTTCTCGCGGTTGCGGCGGGCTGTGTCGGATCGGACGGCGTCGATGAACGCGCGCCATGCCACGGTGATGAGCCACGATTCGGGGTCCGACGGCGATTCGATCTTCCACACGCTCAGCGCTCGGATCATCGCTTCTTGGACCGCGTCCTCTGCCGTGGCGAAATCGGCGCCACGGCCGATGAGCGCGCCGAGCACACGAGGAGCGAGCTGGCGCAACTCGGCGGCATCGACCGTCATCGAATCGCCTCCCTCAATCGAGGATCGTTGGTGGTTCCGACATCACGGGTCGCAGCTCGAGCCACTCATTGATCGGCTCACCCCCGGCACCGGGCGCCGCAGACAGTTCGGCGGCGAGTTCGAGGGCGCGTTCGTGGCTGTCGACATCGATGATCATGAACCCGGCGATGAGGTCCTTGGTCTCTGCGAACGGACCGTCGGTCACCGCCGGTCGGCCGGGCCCATCAGCGCGAACCCACATCCCATCGGCGATGAGCGCCTGTTCGGCGACGAACTCGCCGTTTCGTTCGAGCTTGGCGGCAAAGTCGGCCATGTACTTGACATGGGCGTCCCACTCGCCCGGAGCCCACTGCTCGGGCGGGACGTCGTTCGGTGGCGCCGGTGCACCCCGGTAGTGCTTCAACAGTAGGTACTTGGCCATCGTGTACTCCTTCTTCCTCGGTGGCACCGTCAGTTTGTCACCGGCGCGTCGTTGGCTGCCCGGCGTCGATCACGTTGCTGGACGAGTTCTTCGACAGCGGTGGGGAGTGTGCGTTCGAAGTCGATCAGCTTCGCCCAGGTGGGGGTGATGACAATGCGCACCATCGTCGGGTACAGCGAGCGCACTTCGATCTCCCATTCGCGGCGCTGTTCGGCGGTCATCTGGTAGGTGGAGTTCGCGGTCATGTATTCGTCCGGGATCCCCTCGACCTCGTCAAGTTCGGCGGCTCCTCGGATCAGCAAGATCTGCGGCGGGTGGACCTCGGTGTCGATCGTCAACGCAACCACCGGGCTGCGCCGGAGCGATGCGACCTTCGGGGCGTTCGGAGTCGTGCACATCACGATCTCCGAGCCGTTCCAGACGAACGCGATCGGCACCGCCCTCGGGGTGCCGTCGGTGGCGATGTAGGCCAGACGAGCAATGTCACGATCGAGGAGCGTGCGGCTGATCGGGTCGTCGAGCACGGTCGCGGTGCAGGAAAGGGCGGTGGTGTCGGTGACGTTCATCGTGGATCTCCTTGTCTCGGCGACTCGTTCGGCCGCGTGCACCCCTGAGACGGAGCGAGATCCCCGGTCTCGACATCTTCGGCAAGAATTCCTGGCGCCGGGCTGCGGCACGTCGGTGCTCGACCACCCGCGCCAGATTGTGCAGTCGACCGATGTTGCCGCGGCCACTCCGGTGCTTCCATCACGCGTACACCGATCCCGATGATCCCCGATATCGGCCGTGATCGATGCATCGGGGATGCCCGATGGCATGACGAAATCCTCGCTCTCGACAGGATCCGACAGCACTCGATGTGCTCGCACGGCCCACGCTCGAACGTGAGGAATGCGTGCCCACCGACGGCACTTCGGGAGCAGTCTTCTTGGTCAGTGCCGACCTCGGAGGGAGCTGGGACGACAGGACCGTGATGAGTCACACCGAACCCGGTGGACAGGCTTCGGACCAGGACAGCAACAGCAGGCCACGCGCCCAGACCGTTCGGGCTCTGAGTCGGTCGTCAGCCGGCAAGGGCCGAGTCGTCGACCCAGCTGCCGTGGAAGCCGAAGGGAACGCGTTGTGGGAGATGGATTCGAGCGACCGGATCGCTGCCAGGCGCCGATGCATCGAGGATGACGAGATCGGAGGAGTCCTCGGACGCGTTGTACACGAAACCGATCGCCCAGCCCTCGTCTTCGCCAGCAGCATCGTCATCTTGCACGAAGACGAACTCACTCGGGAATGCGTCAGGCCCGAGGTCGTAGGTGGCTTGCGTGCCCGTGACGACATCCCACCTCACGACGACTCCGGGTTCACGAAGCGTGGTTTCGCTGCCGTCGCGGTGGCTCACCCCCCAGCCGTACCGGTGCGGGAGGCCGACGACCCGGTCATCGACGCGCGAGAAGGCGTGCGTTCTCTCGTCGATCCGCTGTTCGTTGACGGCACCGGATGCCAGGTCGAACGTCCACCGGTGCAGGTGTGCCGGAGGGGTGTAGACCTCCGGCTGCATCGACATCGATGCGTGACGGCCGACATCGCAGACCACGACGTTGTCGTCCACGTACGCATTGAGCGGGTGGAACACGTAACACGGGTCGATCTCGAACCAGCGAATGTCGGCGTTCGCGCCCATGCGCGGCATGATGCCGATGCGCGCGCCGTAGGTGTCGTCCCACCCGATCGGCGACTCCAGGTTCGACAGATCGAACACGATCGGGAGGTCCATGAAGATGGCGTGGTCTCGGGTGATCATGAAGTCGTGCATCATCGTGCCCTTCGGCACGTCGATCTCGGTGGAATGGACGAGCGCTCCGCCGGCATCGAGAACGTGGTACGTGAGGAAGGGCGGGAACGGGGAGTAGCCGAAGAAGTGCAGCTCTCCGGTCTGGGGACACAGTTTCGGGTGTGCGGTGAATGCCGTCGTGAGCTTGCCGCCGAAGTCGTCACTGCCGATCGTGTCGAGTTCGGGGCTCAGCTCGTACGGAAGGTGGAGCTCCTCCAGCGCCCAGATCCGTCCGGCATGGGCCAGCACACTCGTGTTCGCCGAACTGGCAGTCGGGTCGAGCATCACCTCCGGGTCGCTTGCATCCAATCCCCTCTCGAACTTGGTGGTCTGTACGTACCGGTTGCGATACCAGGCCGCGTTGCCGGCGTCGAGGCGGACGCCGTGCACCATCCCGTCACCGGCGAACCAGTGGCTCGACATCCCCGAGGGCGGATTGGACCCGGTGCGCAGATAGCGGCCCGACAGCGTCGGCGGGATGGAACCCGTGACCCGCAGGTCGACGTCGGTGACCTCGTCGAAAACGGGCCCGAAGTTCCCATCGACGAACCACGGAGTATGAGCGGGGTCGGTCCGGGCGTCGATGTCGAGCTCTGTCATGCTGCGATCCTGACAGAAGACGTCCGGCGCGAGCGTCCCGGAACGGTCGGGGCGGTCGAACCGGTCGGACAACCCGCCCAAGACGCGAGGCCCGCTCGTAGCAATCGGTGTCCCCTACCGCCGGATCTGCGTGGTCGAGTCCCTTGACGGGATGAACATTCTGATCGCTTTGGCCGCTGCCGAGCGCGATCGGGCGCCACAGGTGGCCGCTGCGTGTGGTTTATCGACGGAGCAGGTTGACCAAATGGTCTGCGGCGTCGGAGCGTCGTGCTTCATTGTTGAGGTCTCGTTGCACGAGCGACCAGGCGATCGGAGGCGGAGCCGGTTCGAGCGGGATCATGGTGACGCCTGAGCTGGTGTCGACCATCCAGCTGGGAAGGATCGAGCACCAGGTGGTCGTTGCGATCAGGCTGGCGATCGCGGTGACGGATTCCAGTCGGAGGATGCGGTGAGGGAACGCGCCCGCTGGGCCGAGGAAGGTGGCTTGCTCGAATCCTGCTTGCGGTGTCGTCGAGTAGGTGACGTAGTCGGCGTCGGCGAAGTCATCGGGTCTGAGCACGTTCCGATCGCGGAGCGAGCTGGGCTCTCCGACGACGCCGACCAGGTGGTCATCGAAGAGCGGACGAGAATCGAGTGGCCCGGTTGCTGGTCCGGCATGGAGGGCCACGTCTGCGCGGCGATCGTTGAGCAGACGGTGAGCGTCGCCGGCCGGGGCCCGCACCACTTCGAGGCCTGCGGTCTCAGGGGTCTCGCCGAACTCGACGATCGCTGATGTCAGCCAGGGCGTGTAGTCGAAGATGTCGATGGCGACGATCAGTGCAGGTTCGCCTGCCGTGCTGAGCCACTGAGCATCGACTTCCCCAGCAGTCAGTGCCCGCTCGCTCGCGTCGGCAGCCTCGACCAGGCGCTGCGCCGCAGGGGTCAGGGCGAGACGTCGGCCGACGCGAACCGTGAGCGGAAACCCGAACCGCCGCTCGGCCTGCTGCAAACGCTGGCTCGCCGCCGACTGGGTGATGAAGAGCCGATCCGCCGCCCCGCTGACGGTTCCAGCCCGCGACAATTCGAGGAGCAGCTGGTAGTGGGAACGATCCAACACATTCGGAACTCTAATGGTTTGGAGCTCCAAGTCGAGATTGTCTGATGGGACGGTGAGGCGGAGACTGGATCCATGACCAACACGCTGCTCAACCGCCTCGACGTGTCGACCTTCATCGACACCGATCGCTACCCGATCCACCGGCCCGAAGATCCGAAGCTGCAGCAGATCATCGCCGACGCCCACCGCGAACTCAACGCAACCGGATGCGCTCACCTGCCCGCCGTGTTTCGCCCCGAAGCACACGAACAGTTGATGGACGAGACCACCGCAGCGGCACCCGACGCGTTCGAGCTGACGCGAGCCCTGACGCCCTACGGCGACGGCGGCCAGCACGACGATTGGCCTGCCGATCATCCCCGCAACCGAACCGGGACGATGTCGAACGGTTTCGTCGGCAAGGATCTGATCCCGGCCGACACGATGATCCGGTCGCTCTACGACGACCCCGACTTCAAGCGCTTCGCTGCTGACTGCATGGGCATCGACAGGCTGCATCAGTTCGCCGACCCGATCCGTGGGCTCGTCATCAACGTGATGAACGACGGCACGCAGATGCCGTGGCACTATGACGCAAACGAGTTCATCGTCAGCCTGATGACCCGGAAGCCCGCTGCCGGTGGCACGTTCGAGTATTGCGCCGATCTCCGCGAGCCGGGCGACGAGCACTACGACGATGTCCAGCAGGTGCTCGACGGTGACCGGGGGCCGGTGCGCACGCTCGAACTCGACGTCGGCGACCTGCAGCTGTTCCGCGGTCGGTATTCACTGCACCGCATCGCTCCGGTCGACGGCATCCGGCACACGGTCCTCTTCGGGTACTCCGAGACGCCCGGATACATCGGTGGTGTCGAAAGCACCCGCTACGGCTACGGACGCGTCACGCAAGAACATCTCGACGCAGCCGGTCAGCACACCGACGGCCTCGCGGGCTGACCGATGTCCCTCGATTCGCTCCAACCCCTCGACGCCCCGATCGTTCCCGACTTCCTCCTTTCCGACGACGTCGACAAGCGAGCAGCACGCGAACGGCTCGCCCGTCTCCGCACCACACTCGTCGCACACGACGTCGGCGCAGCCGTCTTCTTCGACGCCATCAACATCCGCTACGCCTGCGGCGTTCGCAACATGCAGATCAACACCACCCGGAATCCCGGGCGCTACGTGTTCGTCCCGGTCGAAGGGCCAGTCGTCCTCTTCGAATACAGCGGCTGCGCGCACCTGTCCGAAGGGTTCGACACCGTCGATGAACTGCGACGCGCTCGCGGCCTGCACCCCTTCTACGGCGGCGACCACTACCGACGCCATCTCGACGAATTCGTCGACGACATGCGCGAACTCACGAAACAGTGCGGCCTCGAGGGCCAGCGACTCGGGATCGAGCGGTCACCGATCGAGGCCGTTCCCGCCCTCACGGCAGCCGGCTTCGACGTCGTCGACGCATCGCCGATCATCGACCGCGCCAAGTCGATCAAGCAGCCAACCGAACTCGAACTCATCCGTGCGTCGGTCGCCGGGACCGAAGCCGCCGTGGCCTGGATGGAGAGCCAGATCGTGCCTGGGCGCACCGAGAATCAGGTGTGGGCCGAGCTCAGTCGCGCCCTCATCGCCGGCGGCGGCGAGTACTTGGAGACACGTCTGTTCAACTCGGGTGGGAACACGAACCCCTGGTTCCAAGAAGCCAGCAACAAGATCATCGCTGCGGGCGAACTCGTCGCGCTCGATACCGATGCCATCGGATGTCACGGCTACTACACCGACCTGTCACGAACGTTCCTCGCCGGCGAGCAGGCTGCAACGCCTCGCCAACGCGAGCTGTACTCCATGGCCTACGACCAGTTGCAGACCAACATCGAGCTGATCGAAGTGGGCAAGTCGTTCCGCGACTACGCCAACGATGCGTGGAAGATCCCTGACGAGTTCGTCGCACACCGATACCTCGGACCCGTGCACGGCAACGGCATGGCAGCCGAGTACCCGATCGTGCTGATGGCCGACGTCCTCGACGACGCCGGCGTCGAAGGCGTGTTCGAAGAGAACATGACCGTCTGCGTCGAGAGCTTCCTCGGGAGCGACCGAGGCGGCGAAGGCGTGAAACTCGAAGACCAAGTTCTCATCACCGCCAACGGCACCGAGCGGCTCACCACATACCCCTTCGACGACCGACTTCTCGATTCCAACTCAGCCTGACATCCCGCCGACGACCGAATCGTCGTCACCCGCAAACGGTCGGCCCGCAGCCGTGCCCGTGGCCGTCGGTCACGATCACCCACCGGCATCATGCCGAAGCCCATCTCCCGCAGTCCCCCGGGATACAAAGTTCACAGATGGTCAACGCCATCCCAGAGGCGTTGTACTCGAAAGGCTGCGCCGGATGCGAGAACGTCGCTGGGTCGACCCGCTGGAACGGCGGCATCGTCGCCACGACCGGATCCGTCTCTCGTCACGCATCCACGCCCCGCCCCGTCAGGTGCACTGTTCGACGGCGGCAATACTGTCCGGCATGGGGAAGCAACTCGAGGCACTCGCCCAGAATCCGGAGCAGAAGGCATACCTGCGAGAGATTCGTCGTCGGGAGCGGCGCGCGACTTTGAGCACGCGTGGTCGCTACGTCGCGATTCATTTGTCGTGGATCGTCGTCCTCCTCGCCGGAGCTGGTGTCCCGCTCGCTCAAGCGCTCGGATCCCCTGCGTGGGTTGCGGCGATGCTGGGGTTCGTCGTAGTGGCGTTCCAGGGCTTTGACCGGATCTTCGGGCGGACGTCGGAGGGGTCGCGCTCGATGGACCTGCTTCGGAGACGTCTTGCCCGCGAGCAGCGGCTGATGCTCGCCGGAGGCGGCCAGTACGCCGCAGGTGTCGATCGGATCGAAGTGTTCGTCGACCGATGCGAAGACCTGCTCCTGGCCAACGATGACGAGATGGTCAACTACTTCGCCAGCTTGGCCGAAGACCGGTCCGGGTAGCGAACGGACGAGCTCATCTCGGTTCGGTGCGGTGAACGACGTGATCGGGCAAAGCCGCTGCCCCGATCCGCCGCCGCAACAGTGACCGCGAGCTCCGACAACAAATTGGCCGGGTCATCAGGCAATTCCGGTGCTGATGGTGGCGGCGGTGGCCCCGACTGCGAAGACTTCGGCTACGAGTTCCGGATCGAGCCGGGGACGATCCGCACAACCTCGACGGTGACGGCGACGGGTGGGCCTGCGAGGTCTGGTAGCTGGACGCACCTGTCGGGACCAGTGACGGGCTCACGGAGCGAGGGCTCGCGCCGCGGAACGAAACCGAGGAGGCGGTCCACACCGCACACCGCCAACACCACGGGCCGAGAGCCCTACCGAAGCACGCGCGCATGCCCCCGAACCAGCAAAGGAGTTCATCGACGCAGTGTCAGAGTCCGAGCGGAACCGCAGATGGACGAGCGTCAGACCCGCGCCTCGAACTTGTGTCACAATCCAGTAGCAAACAGCATCTCAGCGATCGGTCCCTTCCACCTGCTCACGAGGGGTTTCAGCGAGACCACTCCGAGGGTGTCAAGCCCCGGTACCCGTGTTCCGGTTTGGCTTCGGTAGCTGTGTTCCAGTGCCGGAGGGGGTTTCAGGCTGCGTTGATTCGTGAGGGTCGGCCGCCGGCGTTGGCGAATGCACCGTTCTCTCGGGAGCGGTCGTGGCGGATTGGGAGCACTTTCAGGAGTTCGCCACCGGCGGAGATCTCGACGGTGTCGCCAACGATCGCGACCTGGACCTGACGGCGGCAGTGCTTCTTGCTGATCCGATAGCCGTGCCCGGCGAAGCTGACCGAGCCCGATGAGTCGACCTTGCGCGTCACGCTCTGGCCGACCGTTGCTTGCTTCGGTCGCGGCCGCGACGCCCTCGCTCTGCGAGCCAGCGCCGGCTTCTCTTTGGCCGGTCGGTGACGTTGGGCGTGCGTCGCGATCAACACGCCTTGATGGTGGATCGACACCAGACCATCAGCGACGGAGACGTCGACGGTTTCACCGTCGAGCCACACCCCGACCGGATACAACACCGCGGCGAAACTGATCTTGCCGGTCCGGCCGACCTTGCGCGTCGTCGACGGCTCCTCGGTCGAGACGACCGGAACGGCCGGCTCCGACGCGGCCAACCTGAAGCGTTCCCACGGGACCACATCACCAATGCCTTGATGGCGACGGTCGTGGTTGTATTCGTGCACCCACCTATCGAGCTGGGCCTGAGCGTCGGCGATCGACTCGAACACTTTGCCGTTCAAGAACTCGCGGCGCATCGTCTTATGCCACCGCTCGATCTTGCCGGTCGTGGTCGGCGATCGAGGCCGGGTGAGGATGTGTTTGATCCCGTTCTCGCGACAGATCCGATCAAACAGAACTTCACCCTTGCCAGGCCCGAACCTGCCGGTGAACACTTTGCCGTTGTCCGTCAGAATCTCTTGGGGCAGACCATGTGATCGCATCGCGTTGGTGAGCGCTTCGCACACCGGGCGCGCGGTCGCTCGCTCGACGACGTGGGCGGAGATGATGAACCTCGAGTGATCATCGATCCCCGACACGATCGACGCCTTCCACCCGTTCACCAACCGCACCCCGCCGACAACGTCCATCTGCCACAACTCCATCGACCGCGACCGCTCCCACCGTCGATAGTCCGCCTTCTTGCGACGACGCGCTTCGGGCACGATCAGCTGGTGACGGACCAGACACCGATAGATCGCTGAGCGTGACGGCAACGGTTCAACTTGCTCGGCTTCGAGACGGAACCTGATCGTGCGCGGACCCCAACCCGGCTGCAATCGTCGCAGCTCCACGATCCGCGCCTCGATCTCGGCCGGCATTTGATGCGGACACGACAGCGGCTTCGCGGACCCATCCGCCAGACCGGCCAGCCCGTCGGTCGCGTATCGGCGCAGCCATCGATGGACCGTCTGGCGCGTGACGCCATAACGGAACGCCACGTCAGTGACCGACGACGAGTCGTTGACCACCTCCAACACAGCCGCATAACGCTGCTCCACAAGCCTCAACTCCACCAACACGATGACGACCCTCTCCACGACTGATGAGAATGAACATCACCATCGAAGAGGGCTCAGCACCAGTTGTCGAGAACACACGCGCGTAACGCAGCTACCGAAGCCACTGTCGCCCGGCTACCGGAGCCAGACCCGAAACTGGAACACACCAACCGGAGCCAACATGTCAAGCATGAACCGGATCAGCACAAGCGAGACCACTCCGAGGGTTCCAGTAGCAAGCGAATCCCGGAACGGAAAGAGCCACTCCGAAGAGTGGCTCTGACCTGGTGTTTCGATTGGCAGCCCGTACGGGATTCGAACCCGTGCCGCCACCTTGAGAGGGTGGTGTCCTAGGCCTCTAGACGAACGGGCCAAGCTGCGTGCACCCACCGGGGCAGGTGCGGACATTGACGATAGCGCCTCAGACGGCGATTTCGCACGGTGACCCGAGCCCTCCGAGAAAATGCGCTGCGTCGATACGGACTGGCGCCGATAACGTCGGGGCCGCACCGATTCCGGTCCGCTCAGCGGGCGGGATGACCGCACTCTGGGGTGTGGTGTAATTGGCAACACGACAGTTTCTGGTTCTGTTATTAGGGGTTCGATTCCCTTCACCCCAACCATTCCGACAGCCGGCCCACACGGGTCGGCTGTCGTGATTTTCGGGCCGGCCACTCCCCCGCTGGTCGACCTCGATCGTGGGCGGTCCCGGTCAGTCGGACAGTTCGGCGAGCCGGTCGAAGCCGATGATCCGCCCCACCGCGACCCCCGCAGCTTCCTTCAGGTGACGGAACACCGATTCGCTCCCGGTCACCACCGACGTGTCGGTCGACGAGACGGATGCATCGAGGCCGACCTCGTCGGCGATCAACTCACTACGCAGAGCGTGGTACGGGTCGGTGACGATCACGACACTGTTCAAGCCCCGCTCACCGAGCATCTCGGACACGGCGGCCAACGACTCGTACGAGTCCGATCCCCCGTTCTCGAGCAACACTGCCGACTCGGGGATACCGCGATCCACCAGGTAGGTGGCCGATGCCTCGGCCTCGGTGAAGCGATCCGCCGGAAGCTTCCCACCGGTCACGACGACCAGCGGCGCCACCTCGTCGGGCCAGATCTCGACGACGTGATCCAAGCGCGCCGCAAGCTGTGGTGACGGTCGCCCGTCGTACTGCGCTGCGCCCATCACGACGATCGCGTCGACGGGATCCCGGTCGTCGGCTCGCCCGGTCGACCAGACCTGGGCGAGGGTGACACCGTAGTAGACGACCCCGGCCAACAGCACGAGGCCGACAGCCATCGCGATTCGTCGTCCGAGCTTCGACGGGCGCTTCCCGGCGCGCTCCGATCGATACGTCGC
>NZ_JBAVYV010000579.1:0-4415 GCF_049588435.1 Ilumatobacter sp. | reverse complement strand
CCGACGTCACTGCCATCCGCCAATCCCTCGCCCCCACCCCCTGACGGCCACGGGCAATTCCGCCGCGCCGACCAGCCGCTCTGCCCCCACCCATCCCCCACGCCCACTCGGGAATTTCGAGCGATCGTGACGGCTGGCGTCACGATCCCTCGAAATTTCTGCAGGGCGCGCGCGATCAGGCATGACGCGATCAGGCATGGTGCTCAGGTCGCAGGCGCCGGTGCGGCTGCGCCGGGGAGTGCGTGAACCGGGCCGTCAGGTGACGTGTGGCGGGAGGCGGCCGATGTCGGCACCACGCTTGACCGCGGCGATCCCGAGACCGCCCTCACCGCTGACGCTCGTGACCGAACCCACCTCATTGCCGTCGGAGTCGTGGACCGGATCCCCCGGTGCCCCACCTTGCGGCAGGTCGACGATTCTCAGCGACCGCGGGGCGTCGGCACCGCGTGAGTCCATCCGCTCCACCAGTTCCTGGCCGGGATAGCACCCCTTCTGGAAGTTGACGGCGAACGTGGTCACGCCCGTCGCGGACGGGATCGTCTTTCCCGGTTCGATCTCGAAGCCCATCCGGGGCCAGCCGCCGCCGATCCGGGCGAGCTCGTGTTCGACCGACGGAGAATCGGCGTCGGCGTACTCGACGGTGGTCTCGGCATCGACCCGGATCTTGAAGCGGTTGATGCGCGCGAGCAGGCCGTCGCCGAAGCCGGCGTCGGTGTCGAGCACGAACTCGTCGTCGCCCGCTCGACGGATCCGCGCCAACGACTCGACCTTGCCGGTCGGATCGAGCACGAATGTCCAGCGCGAATCCCCGACCGCCAGATCTCGAATCTCCTGGGCGATCTGCGACTGAAGATATGTCGCAGCATCGGCCCCACGCACCACGACCCGATCGCGTGCCGCATCGTCGATGAACTCGTTGGTGGCGGTGACTGCGTCGTCGATCTTCATCCGTGCAGTCTGCCGTGCGAGACTGGACAACGACATGAGCGACGACCTGACGGGCTGGACCCACGATTCGAACGACGACGACTCCGACATCGGAGGGGACGGCGACCCGATCTACGCCGACTCGGTCGCGGGTCCCGACGGGTCCCGCGTCACCATCGACCAGCTGGCCGAGCGGACGGTGGGGACCGTCCTCGGCCTGGTGCGACGCGCGAACGCGTTGGCCGGTGGTGTCCTGATGGTCGCCGGGGTGATCATCGTCGGGAGCTTCCTGCTCGGAATCGCCGCGCTCGACGGCGGCGCACAGACCTTCTGGATCATCTTCGGTGGCGCCGGTGTCGTGGTCGGTGTGGGTGGAGTGCTCCTGTCGATGTGGCGGCTGCACCTCGTCCGCCGTGGGAGCAACCTGCTGGTGAACGAGGTTCGTACCCTCATGCTCGACGATCGGAACTCGGAGCGAACCGTGATCGAGACCGTCGAGGTCACCGAGCAGTCGGTCGATGTCAACGTCGTGCGGGTGTCACGGCAGTTCGCCGGGCTGCGCGACGTCGCCCAGCGCGGCACGACGACGTACCCACAGTTACTGCTGGCAATGCGTGCGATCACCACGTTCCCGCTCTGGATGTTGCTCGCGACGTTCACGGCGTTGGCGTTCATCCCGATGGCGCTGATCTTCGTGCTCATCCTGCTGTTCTGAAGCCGGCGAGCGCCCGGACGAGCGAACCGAGGCGGATCAGGCGACCGTTCCCGCGGCACGTCGCGCGGCGGTCATCCGACGTGCGGCCGGGATCGTGGCGAGCAGCCCCGCAGCCTTGTTGCGACACTCGAGATCCTCGTCGTCGGGGACGGAATCGGCAACGATTCCCGCACCGGCCTGCAGGCTCGCGCGCGAGCCGTCTCCGGTGATGAACATCGTGCGGATCGCGATCGCCGTATCGAGGTTGCCCGACCAGTCGACGTAGCCGACGACTCCCGCATACGGCCCCCGTTTGACCGGCTCGAGCGAATCGATGATCTCCATTGCGCGTACCTTCGGAGCCCCGCTCACGGTGCCAGCGGGCAGAGTCGCGCGCAACACGTCGATCGGCCCGAGGCCGTCGACGAGGTCACCCGACACCTGTGAGGTGAGGTGCATCACGTGGCTGTAGCGCTCGAGGGTCATCAACTCGTCGACGGTGACGGTTCCGAACTTCGCGACGCGACCGACATCGTTGCGTGCGAGATCGACGAGCATCACGTGTTCGGCGCGTTCCTTCGGGTGTTCGATCAACTCGGCCGCCATTCGACGGTCGTGTTCATCGGTCTTGCCGCGGCGTCGAGTGCCGGCGATCGGGCGCGAGATGACCCGACGATCGAGCAACTGCACCATCGGTTCGGGCGACGAGCCGACGATGGTCAGCTCCGGGTGCTTCACGAAGTACATGTACGGCGACGGGTTGACCTGTCGCAGCACGCGGTACACGTCGAACGGGTCGGCGTCGAGGTCGAGGTCGTACCGCTGCGCGAGCACCACCTGGAAGATGTCGCCCGCGACGACGTGCTCCTTCGCGACTTCCACGGCCCGCTGGTACATCCCGGCGCCCATGGTCGACTCGAGATGCGGAAGCTCCTCCCCCGGGTTCGGCGGTTCGACGGGCGTGTACGCGAGCGGCTGGGCGAGGTCGCTCACCGACTGCTCGACTCGCGCGGTGGCTGCGTCGTAGGCCGCGTCGAGATCGGTCGCGTCGAGGCCCAGGGTACGGACGCTCTCGATCAACGAGACCCGCTGGCGCCAGTGGTCGAACGCGGCCAGCGACCCGATCACCGACATCACTGCGTCGGGATACGACCGATCGTCGGGTGGCGTGTCGGGCAGGTGCTCGACCTCACGGATGACGTCGTATCCGAGAAAGCCCATCATCCCGCCGTGCAGCGGAGGGAGATCGTCGAAGGTCGGGCTCGAATACCGCGCGAGAACGGCCTCCATGGCCGCGAGGATCCCGTCGTCCGTCGGCACGTCGTCGGGAAGCGGGCCGTCGATCTCGACGACGCCGTCACGCAGGACGAGTGTGGCGGACGGGTTCCATCCGACGAACGAGAATCTGGCCCACCGCTCGGCCCCCTCGACCGACTCGAGGAGGAATCCCGGACGGTCGCCGACGAGCTTCGTGTAGGCAGCGACGGGGGTCTCCAGGTCGGCGAGCAATTCGGTCCAGACGGGGACCACACCGTGCTCGGCTGCGAGGGAGTGGAATTCCTCGCGGGTCGGTTGGATCCTCATCCGAACGACTGGAAGAAGCAGGTGCGTTCGCCCGTGTGGCAGGCGCCCGCGCCTTCCTGTTCCACCTTGAACAGCAGCGCATCGGCGTCGCAGTCGTAGTACGCCTCGCGGACGAACTGACGATCTCCGCTGGTGTCGCCCTTGCGCCAGAGTTCGTGTCGGCTGCGCGACCAGTAGACCATCCGGCCTTCGTCGAAGGTCATCTTCAGAGACTCGGCGTTCATCCACGCCAGCATCAGCACATCACCGTTCTCGACGTCCTGCGCGATCGCCGTCACCAGCCCGTCGGCGTTGTACTTGACACCGGCGAGTTGCTCGGCGGTGGCCTCGATGGTCGTCGTCTCCGGCATCACATCATCCTACGAAGCCAGACCTCGCGCACCCCCCATCCATTCGGGTGAGGATCCGACGCACCGTCCGGCTCACTTCCGGGGCCACGGGCGCGCGCTCAGAGGTAGAGCCCGGTCGATGCTTCGATGCGTTCGGCGGCCACGGCGTGCAGTTCCCGGTCGCGCAACATGATGTAGTCCTCGCCCTGGACCTCGACCTCGTAGCGGTCGTCGGGGCTGAACAGCACCTTGTCGCCGACCTCGCAGGAACGGACGTTCTGCCCTTTGGCGACCACCGTCGCCCACACCAGTCGCTTGGCCATCTCGGCTGTGGCGGGAATCAGGATTCCTCCCGACGAACGACGCTCGCCGTCATCCGAGGTGCTCACCAGCACGCGGTCGTTGAGCATCTTGATCGGCAGTTTGTCATCGAGCCCGGACATCAGCGGGCAGGGTACCGGCGGGCGGTGTCAGCGGCCGATCGCCGCTTCGATCTCCTCGCGGACCTCGTCGGTGATCAACGGGATCACGTCGACGGCCTCGAAGTTCTGCACCACCTGCGACACCTTGGATGCTCCGGTGATCACCGACGACACCATCTCGTGCTTGGTGGCCCAGGCGAGTGACAGTTGCGCCATCGAGCAGTCGAGGCGGTCGGCGATCGGGCGGAGCTTCTCGACGCGTGCGATCGCGTCGCCGTCCGACAGGCGGTCCTGCAACCATTCGTACCCGGACAGCGCACCGCGCGAATCGTCGGGGATGCCGTCCTTGTACTTGCCGGTGAGCAGACCCGACGCGAGCGGGCTCCAGATGGTGTTGCCGTAGTTGAAGTCGGCGTTGACGCGGGCGTACTCCGTCTCGACCTTCGTGCGCTCCAGCAG
>NZ_JBAVYV010000578.1:0-10048 GCF_049588435.1 Ilumatobacter sp. | reverse complement strand
CCTGTTCATCGTGCTCGCCGCAGGGTGCCTGCTCCTGCTGTACGACGAGCGTTGGCTGCTCGCCGGCCTGGCGGCGGCACTGACGACTGCCGCGCGCCCGAACGGGGTCGCCATCGTGCTCGCCTGCCTGGTCGCAGCGGTGATCGCGATCCGGACGAAACGCCAGTGGAGCGCGCTGGTCTCGGTGGTGCTCGCACCGCTCGGATTCGTCGCCTTCCAGCTCTACGTCGATTCCACGGCCGACGAACGAGGAGCGTGGTTCCGCGTCCAGAGCGAGGCATGGTCGGAAGGCACGAGCTTCGGAGCGACGGCGGTCCAGAACACGTTCGGCTTCCTCACGAGCCCGTTGTCGTCCACGGCGGACGCTCTGACCGTTCTTTCGCTCGGCGTCCTGGCGCTGATGGCCTACGCCGGATGGAAGCGTCGCCTTCCGCTCCCGTGGGTCGCCTTCAGCGCCGTCATCGTCGCATTGATGCTGATTCCCGAGACCGTGACCGCCCGACCGCGCTTCGTGTTCACCGCGTTTCCGATGTTCATCGCGATCGCTGCATGGTGGCCACAGCCGGCTGCCCGAAAGGTCACCGATGAACGTTCCGATGAGGGCGCTGAAGCCGCCGGCGACGTCACCGTCGATGGCACGGACGGTGTCGCCGATGTGGATGACTCGCTGAGTTGGCAGCGCCAGTCGTGGACGCTCACGATGATCCTCTGCGGCGCGGGCCTCGCCGTTCTGACCAACCTCTACGCAGTCTTCGGCGCGATTCCGTGATGCGCACGCTGATCGTGGTCCCGACGCACAACGAGGCCGACAACATCGCGGCGCTGCTCGATGCGCTCGACCACCACGTGCCGGGTGTGGACATCCTCGTTCTCGACGATGCATCGACCGACGAGACGCGCCCGATCGTCCGCGCCCGCCTCGAGTCGAACCCGGGACTGCGCCTGATCGAACGGGAGGTCAAGGGCGGGCTCGGCAACGCATACGTCCACGCGTTCAAGGTCGCCCTCGCCGACGGCTACGACGCGGTCGTCCAGATCGATGCCGACCTGTCCCACGACCCGGCGACGCTGCCGATGATGCTCGATCTGGCCGAGCGCGAGATCTCGGTCGTGATCGGCTCCCGGTACATCCCGGGTGGCGCGGTGGTCGGCTGGTCGCGACGGCGAACCTGGTTGTCGCGTTGGGGAAATCGGTATGCAGCGATCGCCCTCGGCCTCGCGATCAACGATGCGACCGCGGGCTACCGCGTCTACCGCACCGACACGCTGCGTGCGATCGATCTCGGCGCGATGCGCGCCGAGGGCTACGGCTTCCAGATCGAGATGACGTACCGGGCCGTCGCCGCGGGCTGCAGCATCGTCGAGATCCCGATCACGTTCCGCGACCGGGTGGCCGGATCGTCGAAGATGAGTGGCAACATCGTGCGCGAGGCCTTCGCTCTCGTCACCTGGTGGGCGATCCGCGACGCGGTGACGCTGCGGCGACGACGCCGCGCCTACAACGAGGACTGACGCCGTCGGAGAGCCACCCGGTCGCTCGATCGGGCGCTGGACGACGGAGACGCGGTCCGAGGTGCGTCAGCGACGCTCCAACGCGCTGTCCGAATCGAACGCGATCGCGCTGCACCACGTTGCCGTGTGCCCGCTCGACTCAGACGAGGATCGCTAGGCTCCAGCGGTCATGTCGGACCCTGCGAACACCCCGCGCACCGTGGCGCGATTCGCCGATGGTCTCTTGCACTCCGACCTGCCCCGACTGGGCGAGGAGCGCCGGCGCGAGGCCGTCGATTTCATCGGTCGCCGCGTCCTGGTTCTTCCGTCGATCACCCGCTTCGGGGTCCTCGTGATCGCCGCAGCGGTCGACGTCGCCGGGACCGTCGTCGGGCACGAACGGATGCGCGGCGTTGTGACGAAACTCCCGGTCCCGTTGGTCAGCGAATACCCCCGTCTCGTCCGCTCGCTCGGCTACGCCTACGTCTGGGAGACGTGGCCCGACACCAGGGTCGACGGCGCCGCGACCCCGGACGCGGCCCCGGACGCGCCCCCACGCGCGACCTCGGACGCGACCCCGGACATCCGGACGGCACCCGAGCCTTCCGTGGCGACCGACTCGGGAAGGTCCGGCACACGATGAGCGAGCGGCGTGTGGCCCATCACGACTGCGATGTGTTGATCGTCGGCTCCGGAGCCGGCGGGGCGACCACCGCGGCGATCCTGGCCGAGGCCGGTCACGACGTGCTCATCGTCGAGGAGGGCCCGTGGATCGAGCAGGGCAGCGTCGTTCCGTTCTCGCTCGACCAGATGGACAAGCAGTACCGCTCCGGTGGCGTGACCGTCGCGCTCGGGCTGCCGTCGATCGCCTACACCGAGGGTCGCTGCGCCGGTGGAGGAACCGAGGTCAACAGCGGTCTGTACTGGCGGCCACCCGAGGCGACGCTCGATCGCTGGCGTTCGCGCTACCGCATCCGGGACTTCGCGACCGACGACCTGCTCGACATCTGCGAGGAGGTCGAGCAGGAGCTGAGCGTCCAGAAGGTCCCCGGTGTGCACACCGAGGCGAGCGAGATCCTCCGTCGCGGCGCCGACCGTCTCGGCTGGAAGAACGACGAGATCCCGCGCTGGATGACCTATCCCGACGGGGCTGCGGCCACCGACGGCAAACGCCAGAGCATGACCCGGACCTACCTGCCGCGAGCGTTCGCGGCGGGGGCGCGCATCCTCTGCGAGCACCGACTCGACAAGATCACCCGCACCGGTCGTCGGGCCACCGGTGCCGAGCTGACGTACACGCCCGGCTCGGCAGCCGACGGAGCCATCGACGGATCCACCGACGGATCCACTGACGGGGAGGCCGTCGACGTGACGATCGGCTTCCGCGACGTGATCGTGTGCGGCGGCGCGATCCAGACCCCGGCGATTCTCCAACGCGCCGGGCTCCGGCACCGGATCGGGCGCACCCTGGCCGTGCATCCGACCGTCAAGCTCGCCGCCCGATTCGACAGCCCGGTGAACACCCCCGAGGACGTCTCGGTGTTCCAGGTCAAACAGTTCGCGCCGAACATCTCGTTCGGTGGATCCGCGAGCCATCCCGGCCTGGTCGCGCTGGCATTGACCGACAACTGGCGCGACTTCGGATCGGCGGTGACCGCGTGGCCCGACCTCGCCATCTACTACGCCGCCATCACCAGCGAGGGACGTGGGCTCGTGCAGACGATTCCGGGCGTCCGCGATCCACTGGTCACGTATCGCCTCACCAAGCGCGATCGTGACCTGCTCGGTCAGGGCCTGGCCCGCTTGGCGATGGTGATGCTCGAGGCCGGTGCCGAAGAGGTCTACCCGTCGTTCAAGAACGCGCCGCTCGTCCGCGACCGGGCCGATCTCGCGACCATGACGTCGATGTTCGCTGCGAGCAAGGCGAGCGTGATGACCGTGCATCTCTGCAGCACCGCTCCGATGGGCGATGACGAGCGGCGTTGCGCGACCGACAGCCACGGGCTGGTCCACGGAACCGACAACGTCTACGTCAACGACGCGGCACTGCTGCCCGAGGCGCCCGGGGTCAACCCCCAGGCGTCGGTGATGGCGGTCGCGATTCGCAATGCACGGCGCTACCGCGACGACAGGTCAGGATGAGCCCCGACATGAACACCGAGATGAACGCCGACGAGAACACCGATCCGAACACCGGGGCGAGCACCGCCGAGCACGCGGTCATCGGGTGCCTGACACAGGATGACGGGATCGATGCTCCGGACGTGACGATCGTGACGGGCGCCGCCGGGTGGCTCGGAACCGGACTGGTGACCGCGTTGTCCGGCAGCGGCCGGTGGGCACGGAGTGGGCGCGTGCGCGGCCTCGTGCGGGTCGACGAGGCGACCGATCACCTGCCGGTGACGAACGATCACTCGGGTCCATCTGCGTCGCTCGAGTTGGTGCGCGGCGACGTCACCGACGCGGCATCGCTGGACCGCCTGTTCGACGGCCTCGGCGCCGACACGGTCGTCGACGTGATCCACACCGCCGGCGTGATCCACCCGGTCGCGTCGATCGACGAGTTCGACGCGGTCAACCATGTCGGGACGCGCAACGTCATGCAGGCCGCGCTGCGACACGGCGTCCGCCGCGTCGTGCACGTCTCGTCGAACAGCCCGTTCGGCACGAACGGCGACCGCAGCGATCGATTCGGCAACGACGAGCCGTATCACCCGTACCTCGGCTACGGCCGGTCCAAGATGGACGGCGAGCTCGCGGTTCTCGACGCCGTCGACGCCGGCCTGAACGCCGTGATGGTGCGACCTCCGTGGTTCTACGGACCCCACCAGCCCGCCCGTCAGACGACCTTCTTCACGATGGTCAGGAAGGGCAGGTTCCCGGTCCTCGGCGACGGCGGCCAGGTCCGCTCGATGACCTACATCGACAATCTCGTCGAAGGCATCATTCGCGCCGAACTCATCGACACCGCACCCGGTCTCGGTTGGTGGATCGCCGATGCCGAGCCGTACACCGTCACCGAGATCGTGGCGACCGTCGGCGATGCGCTCCGGGCGGAGGGCTTCGACGTGAAACCGAACCGGTTCCGTCTCCCCGAAGTCGCCGGCACCGTCGCCGAGAAGATCGACACGCTCGCCCAACGGTCGGGTCGCTACATCACGCCGTTCCACGTGCTCGGCGAGATGAACAAGAACATCGCCGTCGACATCTCCGCCGCGCGCCGTGACCTCGGGTACGACCCGCAGGTCGCGCTCCCGGAGGGGATGGCCTCGAGCATCCGCTGGTGCCTCGATCAGGGGATCGAACTGTGACGCGCTACCTGGTCACCGGCGGGAGCGGGTACTTCGGAGCGCTCGTCGTCGGGCGACTGCACGCAGCGGGCCACGATGTCCGCGTGCTCGATCTCAACGACGCCGACGATCGGTCGACGTCGGTCGACTTCGTGCGCGGCGACGTCCGCGATCGCGCGGTGGTGCGCGAGGCGGTCGACGGAATCGACGTCGTGCTCAACAACGTCGCGCAGGTTCCGCTCGCCAAGGACCACGAACTGCTCCGCACGGTCAACGTCGACGGCACGGCGAACCTGCTGCGCGCCGCTGCCGACGCCGGAGTCGACAAGGTGATCCACACGTCGTCGAGCGCGGTCTTCGGCGTCCCTCGGGTCAACCCGGTGCTCCCGACCACGGTGCCGTCGCCGATGGAGGCGTACGGTCACGCCAAACTCGCCGCCGAGTGGGCGTGTCTCGCGGCAGCTCGCGACGGACTCGATGTCTCGATCGTGCGACCGCGCACGATCCTCGGGCACGGCCGCCTCGGGATCTTCGGGATCCTGTTCGAGTGGATCGCCGACGGCAAGGACCCGATCGTCCTCGGGGACGGTTCGAACCGGTACCAGTTCGTGCATTCCGATGATCTCGCTGACGTCTGCGTCCTCGCCGCCGAGCGTGAGGGCCCCGGCGTGTTCAACGTGGGGACCGATCGGTTCTCGACGATGCGTGAGACGCTGCAGTCGTTGTGCATCCATGCGGGCACCGACGCAACGGTGCGGTCGCTCCCGGCCGGTCCGGCCTCGATCGCGATGTAGGCCACCGCCGGGCTGGGGCTCACCCCGGTCGCGCCGTACCACTGGATGATGTATTCGAAGTCGATGTGGTTCGACATCGAGCACCTCCACGACGAGCTCGGCTGGACCCCGAACTGGTCGACCGACGAGATGTTCGCCCAGAGCTACGACTGGTTCGTGGCCAACCGCGCGATCACCGACGATGCCTCGGCATCGCACCATCGCCGCAGCTCGAAGCAGGGTGTCCTGAAGCTCGCGAAGCGGTTGTCGGGCCTGCTCCCCCAGGCCGGGTGAGCGCCGTGGGCGGTGTGCTCGAGCGGATCCGTCACCGTCAGACCGCGATCTCGGTCGTCATCCTCGGGTTGCTCGCGTACATCCCCGCCCTGACCGCTGCCCCGGGCCGGATGCCGGCCGACTCGAAGCTGTACGTGTATCTGAACCCGGGTCGGTTCATCGCCGACACCACGACCACGTTCGATCCCCGCCAGTTCGCCGGCTGGGTGCCGCACCAACACATCGCCTACCTGTGGCCGACCGCGCCCTGGTTCTGGTTCTTCGACACGGTCGGCGTCTCGGATTGGGTCGCCCATCGGCTCTGGATCGGGACGCTGCTGTTCGCCGCCGGGCTCGGTGTGCGATGGATGACCCGCGTGCTGGGATTCGCTCCGCTCGCCGCGCTCGTTGCCGCCCTCGTCTACCAACTGTCGCCCTACGTCCTCCCCTACATCTCCCGGACGTCGGTCCTGCTGCTCCCCTACGCCGGCCTCGGCTGGATCGTCGGCCTGACCGTGCTGGCGAGCCTGCGCGGGCGATGGCGATACCCCGCGGCGATCGCCCTCGTGGTGCTCACCGTCGGTGCGGTCAACGCCACCGCGTTGGCGATGGTCATTCCCGCTCCCGCGCTCTGGCTGATCCACGCAGCGTGGGGTCACTCGATCACGTGGCGTCGAGCAGCTGCGACGGCGGCCAAGACGGCCGTGCTCTGTCTCGGGGTGTCGCTCTGGTGGATCGCGATGCTGATCATCCAGGGCCGTCACGGCGCTGATGTCCTGGCCTACTCCGAGTCGCTCGAGTCGGTGTCGTTCACGTCGACGTCCACCGAGGTGACCCGTGGGCTCGGCTACTGGCTGTTCTACGTGCGCGATGCGTACGGGGCAACGACCACCGCGTCGCTCGACCACCTCGTCTCCGGCCGGACGGTGCTGGCCGGTTACCTCGTCCTCGCAGCATGCCTCGCGGGTCTCGTCTGTTTCCGCTGGGCTCACCGTCGGTACGCGGCGTTGCTGTTCGGGGCCGGCGTGATCCTCGGCGTGGGTGTCCACCCGATCGACGACCCGTCACCGGTGATGTCGCTGCTCGTCGGCGATGGTGAAGGAGGGCTCGCCCTCGCCCTGCGGAGCAGCACGCGAGCCGTCCCGGTCCTCCTGCTCGGACTCGCCCTGGGCGGTGCGACGCTGGTGACCCGGATCGGTGCGATTCGTCTTCCGAGTTTCTCCGGGCGATCCGGTTCGGCGGTCTCCGCGCGCGTGATCCGAGTGGTCACCGCCGGTGTCCTGGGTCTGTGCGCGATCGTCGCGCTGCCCGCTCTCCGGAACGGTGGCTTCGTCGATCCGGTGCTCGAACGGGATCAGGATCCTCCCGCAGCGTGGACGGACGCGGCAGCGGAGCTGGACGCTCGGCCGGAGGGATTTCGGGTGCTCCAGGTCCCCGGGACCGAGTTCGGCGCGTTCCAGTGGGGCTACACGGTCGACCAGCCGCTGCCCGCGCTCACCGAGCGGGCGCTGGTCACCCGCGACCTGCTCCCCCTCGGAAGTCCGGCGGCGATGGACCTCGTGTTCGCGCTCGACGACCGGATCCAGACCGACACCATCGAGCCGGAGGCCGTCGCCGCCGTGTCGAGACTGCTCGGCGTCGACACCATCTGGGTCTCGGGCGATGTTGCATACGACCGCTTCCGTCTCGCCCGTCCCGAGGTCGTCCTCGACGAGCTGACATCTGCCGAGGCGGTCGATGCCGGCCTCGTCGATCCCGTGGCGTTCGGCGATCCCACGGTGATGGGCGCGCAGATCCCGATGATCGACAATCGCTCGCTCGGCGATCCCCGGGTCGGTGAACCGATCGCTCCGGTGACGCTGATCGAGGTGGCCGACCCGGTCCCGACCGTCCGGGTGAAGGACGACACCGTGATCCTCGCCGGGGATGGCGATGGGATCATCGATGCCGCGGCTGCGGGCGTCGTCGACGGGACCGAGGCGGTGATCTACGACGCCTCGCTGAGCGAGATGTCCGCCGAGACGGTCGACACGGTGCTCGCCGAGCCGTACCGCTACGTCGTCACCGACTCGAACCGGGATCGTGCACACCACTGGCGCAGTTCCCAGGACGTCACGGGTTTCACCGAGTCCGTCGATCCCGAATCCGACGTGCTCCGCTTCGAGAGCGGCGACCAGCGCCTCGACGTCTTCGGCGAGGGCGCGGACGAGAACGACGTAGATGGGAACGATGGGGGCGACAGCTCGGACCGCCAGACCGTGTCCGTACAGCAGGGACCCGTGACCGCCGAGGCGAGCGGCTACGGCGAGCGGTTCGCCTACCTCCCCGAGGAACGCCCGGTGATGGCGATCGACGGTGATCCGACGACGGCCTGGATCGTGGCCGACCGCGCTCCGGCGATCGGGGAGTTCATCGAGCTCACCGTCGATGCCGATGCCGATGCCGATGCCGATGCCGATGCCGATGCCGACGCCTCGATCGGTCACGTCGACCTGCTCCAACCTTCGGCCGGTCCTGACGAGCGGACGATCACCGAGGTCGAGATCACGGTCGACGACGGAACACCGGAGCGCCACGCACTCGACGACACGTCCCGGACCGGTTCAGGGCAGCGGATCCCCCTCGACGACATGACCGCCGGGTCGAGTCATGTCGTGCGCATCACGATCACCGCGACCACGACACCGCAGCCTCCGATCGGTGAGGCGATCGGCGGAGTCGGGTTCGCCGAGGTCGACTTCGGCGTGGGGCCGACCACCGAGTTCATCAGGACCCCGGTCGATGTTCTCGGACTGACCGCCGACGCGGACGGCACCGACATCGTGCTGACCCGCCTGCGCACCGAGCCGAGTGATCGGTGGCGCGACGACCCCGAACCGACGCTGCGTCGCTCGGTCGAATTGAGTGCGCCCTTGACCGTCGACACCGACACCACTCTGCGACTCGACCGCCGTCTGGACGACGAACGCCTGGCCGAGTTGCTCGGGGAGCCGGTGGTCGCCTCGACCCACCTCACCGGTGTGCCCGCAGCTCGCGGTGCCGCTGCGTTCGACGACGACGTGTCGACCGCGTGGATCACGACGTTCGACCGCGGTGTCGGAGAACGGGTGACGATCACCGGAGATGAGTCCGGCACCACTGCGAGCCGGCTCTCGATCACGCAGCCGAACGGAGATCACTCCCCGATCACCGGGATGCGGATCACCGACCAGGAGGGTTCGTTCGATGTCCCCCTCGCAGGCCTGGACGTCGTCGTCGATCTCCCGCGCGCCATCGACCTCGCCGAGGTCACGTTCGAGATCAGCTCCGTCGACCCACGCTTCGTGCAGAACCGACGTTTCAACGAGCCGACTCAACTGCCGACGGCCATCTCCGAGATCCGCTTCGACGACCGCTCGCCTGCCGTCCGGCCGGTCGATCGGCTGTTCGCCGAGTGTGCCGACGGGTTCCTCACCATCGACGGCGAGGACGTTCCGGTGAGCTTCGACGTGTCGACCGGCGGTGCACTCGCGGGCGACGCGATCCCGACCGAATCGTGCGTCGGGCCGTTCGAACTCGCGCCGGGCGCGCACACGGTCGGGTCCGAGCCGGGTTCGTCCACCGGGTTCGACGTCGATCGGGTCGTGATGTCGACCACTGACACACCGGGCACGGCCACCGACGGGTCGGCCTCGGTGATCGATCCGACCGACACGGTGCTGGTGGCGTCGTCCGCCCGCCATCGCACGCTCGACGTGCCGGCGTGTCCCGATGGCTGCTGGGTGATCCTCGGGGAAGGGTTCAACCCCGCCTGGTCGGCGAGCGCCGAGGGCACCGATCTCGGTGAACCGGTGCTGATCGACGGGAACGCGAACGGCTGGTGGCTCGCACCGACGACCGCGACCACCCGGGTCGAGATCGAGTGGACGGCTCAGCGCAGTCTGAACATCGCCTTCGCCCTCACCACGCTGTCCGTACTGGCATGCCTCGTCCTGGTGCTTCGCGACCGGCGCCGATTCGATCGACGCGGGGCGCTCGGCCCCACCCCGGCGGCCGACGTGCGAGCGGAAGCATCCCGACGCGCGCTCATCGTCTCGGCGGCGATCACCAGCGTCGCGTCGGCGTTGTTCATCGACTGGATCTGGTCGGTACCGGCGGCCATCGTGTGGACGGTCGCGCTCCTCGCATCTCGAACATGGAGCCAACGCATCGTCGGCATCGCCGGTGCCGTCATCATCTTCG
>NZ_JBAVYV010000577.1:0-3995 GCF_049588435.1 Ilumatobacter sp. | reverse complement strand
CCCACAGGATGATCAACTCGTCGTGGTCGGCGGCGTTCTCGTGCGTGGCCTGGACGTAGCTGCGCAGATGGGCGCGATCGCCGTCGACCTCGACCTCCTGGTTCGTGATCTGGTGATGGGTTGCGCTGTACCGCTCGAGCGCCTGGGCAACCCAGGCGACGTAGGTGTCGCGGTCGTCGAACTCGATGTCGCCGAACCCGGTCACGACGACGTCGGAGGTGAAACATGTGGCGTATCGCTCGAGGTCGCGTTGGTCGACCGATGTCGCGTATCGGATCATCACCTGGCCGACGTCGTACACATCGTGCTGGAGATTCGTCATGGTCGTCCAGTGTTGCGCGATGCTCCGTTCCACCCGTTGTCGGGGACCACAGCCCGCGTCGTGGTCAGCGCGCAGCGTCGACGGCTCGATAGCGCATCGTGAGTTCGTCGAGCTGTGCCTTGAGTTCGGCATCGAGCGGACGTTCCACGGCGGCGACGGCATCCGCGAGCTGGCCGTTCGAGCTCGCTCCGACGATCGGCACGGTCACGTCCGGGTTCGCCAGCACCCAGCCGACCGCCATCTGGGCGAGTGAGATTCCTGCAGCCGCGGCGAGCGGGCGCATGGCGTCGACCACGTCGAACTTGTCGTCGGCCCAGTAACGGTCCTGGTAGCGCTTCGACGCGCTGCCCAACGTGAACCGGGTCCCCTCGGTCGGACCCGCCGCCGGCTGATGCTTGCCGGTCAGCAGTCCGCCGGCGATCGGGTTGTAGACCATCACGGCGATGTCGTCGTGACGGCACAGCGGGAGGAGCTCGCGCTCGATGTCACGGTGCACGAGGCTGTAGCGCGGTTGGACCGATTCATACCGCGAGATGCCGAGTGCTTCGCTCCGCCCGATCGCTCGGGCGAGCTGCCACGCCGCGAAGTTCGAGCAGCCGACATAGCGGACCTTTCCCTGGCGGACCATGTCGTCGAGGGCGCGCAGCGTGTCGTCGATCGGGGTGTCGGAGTCGAAGAAGTGGATCTGGAACAGATCGAGGTAGTCGGTATCGAGCCGTCGCAACGACGCGTCGAGCGCGCCGATGATGTGCTTGCGGCTCGCTCCCCGGTTCCATGGGTTGGGCCCCATCGGAGCCCAGAACTTGCTCGCCAGGATGACGTCGTCGCGCCGACCCCGATCGGTCATCCATCGACCGATGATCTCCTCGGTCAGCCCGGCCAGTTCACCGTCCTGGCCGTTCGGGTACGCGTCGGCGGTGTCGATGAACGTGATGCCTGCGTCGAACGCGGTGTCGAGGATCTCGAACGAGGTCTGTTCATCGCACTGCGTCCCGAACGTCATGGTGCCGAGGCACAGCTTCGAGACGGGCATGCCGGTACGACCGAACTTCACGTGTTCCATCGAGCCACCGTAGGCCCGACGCCCGCCGAGCTTCGGTCCGGCGCGAGTCGAATTTGCGGCGGATGGTGGCGGTCAGCGTCAGGATCCGCCGGGATTTCGGGAGGGTCGGGACGCCGGGAGGGATCGAATCGGCGGGTGGGATCGGGTCGGCGGGTGGGAACGGAGATACGACCGGGGTGACGTGGGTCGGGACGTCGGGTCAGCGGCCGGGTGGGGCGGAGACCGTGGCCAGTCGCTCGGCGAGGAAGGACCGCTCGAGGTCGTTGCGCGCGACGTCGAGCGCACGCGTGTACGCCGCCGAAGCTGCGCCACGGTCGTCGAGTTCGGCGAGGAGATGTCCGCGAGCTGCGTGGAAGTGGGAGTAATCCGCCAGCGCGTCGGTGAGTGCCGGTGCGTCGAGTCGTGCCAACCCGGCCGCGGGGCCCCGCGTCATGGCCACAGCGACCGCGTGGTTGAGTTCGACCACAGGTGTCGGTGAGCGGGCGACGAGCTGGCGGTAGAGCAACTCGATCTGCTCCCAATCGGTGTCGGCGGCGGTCCGGGCTTCGACATGGAGCGCGTTGATCGCAGCTTGGATCTGGAACGGACCGGGTCGGTCGAGACGCAGCGCGCGATCGAGAGTTGCGGTTCCGCGCTCGATCATCGTCGTATCCCACTGTCCACGATCCTGGTCCGCGAGGAGGACGAGGCCATCGTCCTCGACACGCGCGTCGCGTCGGGAGTGGATCAGCAGGAAGAGCGCGACCAGGCCGAGCGACTCCGGATCGTCGGGGGTGAGCTCGACCAACAGGTCGGCCAGTCGGATCGCCTCATCGCACAGGTCGACTCGCATGTGCTCGTCACCCGACGACGCGTCGTATCCCTCGTTGAAGACCAGGTAGATCACTGTGCGGACAAGATCGGTGCGGGACAGCAATTCGGCGTCGGGCGGAATTCTGAACGGGATCGCTGCCGCCCGGATCTTTCTCTTGGCGCGCACGAGACGTTGCGCGATCGTCGGCTCGGGCTCGAGGAACGCGGCCGCGATCTGGCTCGTCGTCAGACCGCCGACCGAGCGCAGGGTGAGCGCGACCTGGGCTTCCCGCGACAGAGCGGGGTGGCAGCATCCGAAGATCAGCTGCAGCTGTTCGTCGCGCATCGACGAGGTGTCGAGTTCGTCGTCGAGGTCGCGGTCGCCTCGGTCGTCGGCGTCGAGTCGTGCTGCGATCGCATACTTCTCCCGACCGACCGCATCGCGGCGGGCGCGATCGATGAGGCGCCTCCTCGCGACGACGGTCAACCACGCGCGGGGCTCATCCGGCAGACCGGAACGCGGCCAGTCGTGCAATGCCTGCTCGGCGGCGTCCTGGGCAGCATCCTCGGCATCGCTCAGATCGCCGAACCTCGCAACGAGGGTCGCGACGATTCGCGACCACTCGCTGCGAACGATCTCGGCGACGTGGCGCCGAGACGGTGCTGACGAATCAGCCAAAGTTCGGCACGGGGCGGACCTCGATCGTTCCCATCGAGGCATGTGGAATCTTTGCCGCGATGGCGATGGCCTCGTCGAGGTCGCCGGCCTCGATGAGGTAGAACCCGCCGAGTTGCTCCTTCGTCTCGGCGAACGGTCCGTCCGTCGTGATGGTGTCACCGTCGCGTACTCGGACGCACGTTGCTGTCGCCACCGGCTCGAGCGCTTCGCCGGCGACGATCTTCGGACCGAATTCCTCGCCGAAGGCCATGTACCCGGCCATGATCGGAGCGAAGGCCTCGGTCGTGGGGTCGGGGTGGGCAATCGGGTCGGACTCCACGCTGTAGATCAAGCATGCGTACTTCATGGTCGGTACCTCCGTGTTGTTGGTTGGTGACACTAGGACGAACGGCGGAACCGCGAATCGACAGCGTCGACCGACAATTCCGAGGATTTCTTCGTCGGCGATGTCGCCCGATTCGAAATTGCGGCGGATCGTGCCGTCAGCCGTCTCGATCCGTCAGAAATTCAGCGGAGGGGGTGTCAGTCTGCGCTGGCGTGCCAGATGGGGTGATCGCGCTGGTCGATCTCGTCGAGCAGCACGACGGTTTCGGCCGATCGAACGCCGTCGATGTGTTGGAGTTCGTGGAGGGCGACGTCGCGCAGGTGCTCGAGCGAATCGCCGCGGACGAGGAGGACGAAGTCGAAGCGTCCCGTCGCGACACCGAGCCACTCGACGCCGGGAAGCGAGCGCAGTCGATCACGCAGGTCGCGCCACAGGCCCTGGCGGACGTTGACAAGCACCAACGCCGACACGGCCATCCCGACCGCGACTGGATCGACCCGGGCCGAGAACCCCGCGATCGCACCGGACTCCGTCAACCGATCGAGCCTGCTGTAGGCAGTGGCGCGCCCGATCGAGAGTTGCTCGGCGAGCATCGGCGCGGACATCCGTCCGTCGGAGCGGAGGAGGTCGATCATCCCGCGGTCGATGTCATCGAGCTCTGTCATGGAACGAACGTACTCGAATTGATGAATCGATGACTCGTTCGTCCCGACCTGACGCGAACCTCCCACCGATCGACCGAGAAGTGACACTCTGGAGGCATGGCCGGATCGACCACCGCCACCGAGACCACCACCGCCGCGACCACCAGCCC
>NZ_JBAVYV010000576.1:0-11173 GCF_049588435.1 Ilumatobacter sp. | reverse complement strand
GTGTAGCCCGCCTCCTCGAAGGCCGACGGTTGGTACCAGACGAGCGACTTGAGATCGGCCTTGACCGGCACGCCGTACTGCTCTCCGTCGACGTTGCCGAAGACGGTCCAGCTCTCGTCCCAGTTCTCGGCGGTCGCGGCTGCGGCTTCGTCACCCAAGGGGAGGACATCGCCGGCGCGGGCGAAATCGGCGAGCTTGCCCGGCTGCGGGAAGATCGAGACGTCGGGCGGGTTGCCGCCGGCGAGCTGGGTGTTGATGTTGGTCTCCCACGCGGCATCGCCGAGGTAGGTGACGTCGACGCCGTTCTCGGCACCCCAGGCGCCGAGGACGTCCTGGATCGCTCCGGCTTCGGATTCGTCGCGCTCGGGTCCGGTCACGATGATCTCGTCGCCGCTGCGCTCGATCTCGAGCGGTGCCTCGGTGTCGGCCGGTGCTTCTTCTGCTTCGCCCTCGTCTTCGGCGGCGGCCTCTTCGTCCTCGGCCGCCTCGGTGTCGTCGGTCGCTTCCTCGGAGTCGTCGGCTGCTGCTTCGGTGCCGTCGGTCTCGTCGCCGGAGTCGCTGCTCGACTCGGAGCCGTCGCTTCCGCATGCTCCGACGACCAGCGCCAGTGCAACGGGAACGGCAGCCAGCTTGATGCTGCTCTTTCTCATTGGGTCCTCCCCCTCAGATGTGGAATATCACCGGGCTTCGCCCGGAAATGTAAACGCTTACATATGACGGCGTCCGCGTCAAGTGCAGATGTGTGTGCCGTCAGCGATTCGGGGGGCCGGTGGTGGAGCGTTCGATCAGCGAGATCACCGGTCGGACCGGCCCCGTCAGATCGACCGACGCGGTGACGTCGTGGGCGCTCGCGCCGGGGGTCGCGCTGGTGGTCGTGGCGGTGCGAGCCGCGTCGGCCATCGCTGCGATCAGCAGTCGGGCCACGAGCGACCCGTGGTCGGCAACGGGTTGGTGGATCGTCGTGAGCTCGACCACCCGCGAGAACTCGTGGTCGTCGACGCCGATGATCGAGATGTCACTGCCGACTCCCAGCGATCGCTCGCGGCAGGCGATCAATGCCCCGAATGCCATCTCGTCGGACATCGCGAACACGCTCGTCGGTGGATGCGGACCGTCGAGAAGTGGTGCGATCGCCTCGTAGCCCCCGTCGAGGCTGAAGTTCCCGTTGTGGAGATCGCCGTCGTCGACCGAGACTCCCGCAGCGGCGAGGGTTCGGCGGAATCCGCGCCAGCGGGCATCGGGGACGTCGAAACTCATCGGACCCTCCGGACGGCCACCGATCGCCGCGAACCGGCGATGGCCCAGAGACAACAGGTGCTCGGCCGCCAGCTGTCCGACGAGTTCGTCGTCGATGCACACCGAGGGATGTCCGACGATGTTCGACCCGATCGTGGCGACGCCGACCTTGCGACGTTCGAGCGACTCCACCTGGTGGGGCTCGATCGTCACGTCGACGAGGATCAGGGCGTCGGTTCGTCGTTCGAGCCGCTGTGACTCGTCGAGGAGGCGATTCCGTTGCTCGGGTGTCGGTACCGCGATGACCTGGAACTCGAGCCCAGCGTCGGCACAGACCGCTTCGGCGCCGGCCACGACGGTGGAGAAGTACCAGCCGCTGAGCGAGGGGATCGCGAGGGTCACGGTTCGGGTCCGGCCCGCGGCGAGGCGGGTGGCCGCCGGATCGGGGTGATAGTCGAGACGCGTTGCGACGGCTTGAACCCGGTCACGCGTCGATGGGGTCACGTTGGGGAGGCCCCGGAGCGCTCGGCTCACCGTCGCGACCGACACCCCGGCTTCGGTGGCGACGTCCTCGATCGTGAGTCGGCGCGGGGGCGTTCGCGATCGTGTGGTGTCGTCGTGGGCCATGTGCTCGTCTCCGTCCGGTCGGAGTGTAAGCGCTTTCATCGATCGGAGAAAGCGACGAGGGAGTACGGTCGTCGCGATGGCAGCTCCGGGGTCCGGACCCGTTCATCTGTCGGCGCACGATGCCGAACGCGTGATCTCCCTGATCGATCTCACCGATCTCAACGACGATCACTCGCCCGACGCGCTGCGATCGCTCGTCGACCGGGCACTCGAACACGGTGTCCCGGCCGTCTGCGTGTGGCCCGAGTTCGTCGGACTCGTCGCGACGATGCTGGCGGAGCAGGCCGATCGCGGCGGGTGCCTGATCGCCACCGTGGTCAACTTCCCCGGCGGCGCGGACTCGATCGCCGACGTCTCGGCGTTCACGATCGACGCCCTGGATGCGGGGGCCGACGAGATCGATCTCGTCCTGCCGTACCGGTCATTCGCCGCCGGCAATTCCGCCTCGGGGCGTGAAATGATCGAGGCGATCGCTGCGATCGTGCACGCGAGAACGGGTCGGAGTGGTCGCCGCGGCAAGTTGAAGGTGATCCTCGAGACCGGCGAACTCGGCGACCCCGCCCTGATCAGGAGCGCGGCGGACCTGGCGATCGATTCCGGTGCCGACTTCATCAAGACGTCGACCGGCAAGACCGCCGTGAGCGCCACGCTGGACGCTCTCTCGAGCATGGTCGATGCGGTCGAGGCCGCCGACCGCACGATCGGACTCAAGCCGTCCGGCGGGATCCGATCGGTCGCCGAGGCGGTCGGCTACCTCGCGCTGGTCGACGATCGACTCGGTCCGGAGTGGGCCACCCCGGCGACGTTCCGTTTCGGAGCGAGCTCGTTGCTCGACGATGCGATCGCCGTCGCGTTGACCGCCTGATCACCACGGCGCCACGAGCGCCCTCGACCGTCAGGGGAGAGTCAGCGGGAGGGGCGCAGAAACGTCCATGTGCTGCCCCGATGGCTTGGGCTTGAAGTTGCCCTTGCCGCGAGCTCCGTTGATCGCCTCGGTGTTCTGGGCCAGCGAGATCGTCACGTGTGCCGCGGCATCGCTCATCTGGTCGAGCGCCGTGAGGCTCAGGTTGTCGATGTCGTCGCACGACAGGTGGTAGCACCCGTCGTACTGCTCGCCGGCCGTGCCGCCGTACAGCGCGACCTGCTCCTCGGTCTTGATTCCCTCGGCCCCGGTGAACAAGCCGCCCGCCGGAATCCCGACCTCGATGAACGGTCCGTAGTCGGACCGCCCGCTGAACGCCGTCGGCTCGTTCGCCAGACCCTGGCTGTCGAAGTAGTCGACGAAGAGTTCCTCGATCTGCGCCGATCCCTCGGGTGCGCCGCTCGGCGGCGGTTCCGAGTCGGAGAGATCGCCGTCGTAGACGAAGCGGGCGAAGTTCGGTGAGCCGACCATGTCGAAGTTGAGCATCGCGGCGATCTGGTCGATCTCGTCCTGCGACAAGCTGTCGACGTAGGCCTCCGAACCGAGGAGTCCCGATTCCTCGGCACCGAACCAGATGAAGCGAACGGCGTTGCGCGGCTTCACCTTCTTCATCTGCTCGGCGATCTCGAGGATCGTGGACGATCCCGATCCGTTGTCGTTGATGCCCGGTCCGACACCGACCGAGTCGAGGTGCGCTCCGACGACGATCACGTTGTCGGGATCACCCCGTTTCGACTGGGCGATCACGTTCTTCGTGGTGTAGGTGCCTGGCCGCCAGTCGATCTTGAACTGAGCGGTTTGTCCGGTGTCTCCGGCGAGAACGCCGTTGGCCAGCGCGATCCCCGCATCGAACGTTGCGGCCATCGCCGGGAAATCGGTCCCGCTGAAGTCGATCCACAGCGATCCGGTCTCTCCCGGCTGTCCGGTCTGGATGACGACGATTCCTCCCGCGCCCGCTCCGAATGCGTTGAACACCGGATTGAACCCGCAGCCGCTCCCCGAGAACAGGTCGAGTTGGACGACCGCGATCGACCCGGCTTCCATCCCGTCGAAGTCGGACGCTTCGCAACCGCTGGTGGTGAGGTCGTCGGATGCGGTCGGCACGTTGAGGTCGGCCGCCCAGACGGGGGCGGTGATGTCGGTGCCGTACGCGGCCGTGTTGTACATCGAGCCGAAGTCTCCGCCTGGTTGCGCGCCCGCGATTCCGGCCACGAACTCGCGGCCGCCCTCGACCGCCAGCACGGGTGCTTGCCAGTCGGCGAGGAAGTCCAGGTCGTATTCGAACTCCTGGATCGTGACGTCGTAGCCGGCGGCCTCGGCTCGGGCCGCGACGTAGTCCGCCGAGTCCTCGTAGCCCGGGGCGCCGGCGAGTCGGTTCGCGCCGTTGGCGTCGGAGATGTCCTGGAGCGCCTGCTGATGTTCCAGGATCCCGTCGACCGTGACCGCGGCGCGGAGCTTCTTGGAATTGTTGTTGTTCGGAGCGGCTGCGACCGGTTGGACCGCGGCGACCGCGAAGGCGGTCGCGACCACCACTCCACCGAGCGTCCAACGCTTCGATGTCCGACGAACTCCGCTCATCTCGACCTCCCACGCTCGAATCGGCGTCTCGGCGTCAGAACGACCAGGCGCCACGACGACCCTCGCGCCATGAGGCACGGGTGTCAAGGGAGGCCGGTCCGACGACCGTCCCACTCGCGCCCTCGGCAGGATTCGAACCTGCGACACCTGGTTCCGGAAACCAGTGCTCTATCCCCTGAGCTACGAAGGCAGTGCGACGGCAATCTATCTGCCGGTGGTCAGTTCGGCGCGATCGGGCAGACTTGGATCGCATGTCTGATCCCGCCGCCACGCTCACCCAACTGCTGCGCCCCGTGTTCGACGACCTCGTCGGTTCCGAGGCGGTTGCGGAAGGTGAATCCCCCGACCCCACCGTCCGGCCGTCGGATCGCGCCGACGTGCAGATCAACGGTGCGCTCCCGCTGGCCAAGAAGCTCGGGGTCAACCCTCGGGAGCTGGCGCAGCGGATCGTCGACTCCGGTGCGCTCGCCGAGATCGCCGACCTCGAGATCGCCGGCCCGGGGTTCATCAACGTCACGTTCTCGGCGTCGTTCCTCGCCGATCAACTCGCCCCCGTTGCGGCCGACGACGATCTCGGAATCGGCGTCGATCCGGATCCCTTGCAGGTCGTCGTCGACTACTCCGCGCCGAACGTCGCCAAGGAGATGCACGTCGGTCACCTCCGTTCGACGGCGATCGGCGACGCGCTCGTGCGCACGCTGGAGGCGCGGGGCCACACGGTCAAGCGCGAGAACCACGTCGGTGACTGGGGAACCCCGTTCGGCATGCTCATCGAGCACCTCCTCGACATGGGCGAGACCGAGGCCGCCGCCGCGCTGTCGCTCGGCGACCTCAACAGCTTCTACAAGGAGGCGCGCGTCAAGTTCGACGGCTCCGAAGAGTTCCAGGAGCGGTCCCGTCAACGCGTCGTGCAGCTGCAGGGCGGCGACCCCGAGACGCTGCGGCTCTGGGAGATCCTCGTCGACCTCTCGGCGGCCTACTTCAACACCGTGTACCAGAAGATGGGCGTGCTCCTCACCGACGACGATCTGGTCGGCGAGAGCTTCTACCAGCCGCTCATGCCGGGCGTCGTCGAGCGCCTGAGCGCGGCCGATCTCATGGTCGAGTCCGATGGCGCCGATGTGGTCTTCCCGCCCGGCTTCGTCAATCGCGAGGGCGATCCGCTCCCGCTCATCATCCAGAAGGGCACGGGTGGGTTCAACTACGCGACCAGCGACCTCGCGTGCATCATCGACCGCACCGAACGGATCGGTGCCGACCTCATCCTGTACGTGGTCGACGCCGGCCAGTCGCAGCACTTCCAGATGGTGTTCGCCGTGGCGCACATGGCGGGGTGGCTCCACGACGACGTCGAGGCCGTGCACATCCCGTTCGGCATCGTGCTCGGGACGGACCGCAAACGCTTGAAGTCGCGTTCCGGGGAGCCGGTGCGGCTGGTGGCGCTGCTCGACGAGGCGGTCGCCCGCGCCGACGCAGCCATCGCCGAGAAGAACCCCGATCTCGACGAGGCGAACCGGGCCGCCGTCGCTCGCTCGATCGGGATCGGTGCGGTGAAGTACTCCGACCTGTCGACCGACCGGATCAAGGACTACGTCTTCGACTTCGACCGGATGCTGGCCTTCGAAGGAAACACGGGGCCGTACCTGCAGTACGCCCACGCCCGCATCTGCTCGATCTTCCGTCGTGAAGGTGTCGACCGCGCATCGGTGCGTTCGGTGGCGATCGATCTGGCCGAGCCCCAGGAGCGGGCATTGGCGCGTCACATCCTCGCCTTCCCGTCGGCGGTCGACGCGATGCTCGAGACCTACAGCCCGCACAAGCTGTGCACCTACGTGTACGAACTAGCGACGGCATTCAGCGCGTTCTACGAGCACTGCCGGATCAAGGGTTCGATCGAGCCGACCTACTCGAGCCGATTGGCGCTCGCGGATCTGACCGCCCGCGTGCTCGAACGCTCGCTCGGACTGCTCGGCATCGACGCGCCGGAGCAGATGTGACCGCCCTCGATCGGCGGCTGCTCTCGGACAACACGGCGGTCGGGCCCGACGGAATGCTCGCGGTCGGCGGTTGCTCGATCGCGGACGTGGCGGCGGAGTACGGCACCCCGGTGTTCATCTACGACGAGCAGCATCTCCGCGATCGGTGTCGCGAGGCTGTCGCCGCGTTCGGTCAGGACCGCGTGATCTACGCGACCAAGGCGTTCCTGTGTCGGGCGATGGCCAGGCTCGCCTATGACGAAGGGATGCTGCTCGATGTCGCGTCGGGTGGGGAGTTGCACGTCGCGATGGCGGCCGGCGTTCCCGCGTCGGCGTGCACGTTGCACGGCAACAACAAGTCGACGGCCGAGTTGCGTCAGGCGATCGCGGCCGGGGTCAAGCACGTGATCGTCGACTCGTTCGACGAGTGTGACCGGATCGACGCGCTGCACGCCGCGGGCGTGGGGCCGGTTCCCGACGTGGTCCTGCGGATCACGCCGGGGGTGAGCGCTCACACCCACGAGTTCATCTCGACCGGACAGAACGATTCGAAGTTCGGGTTCAACCTCGCAAATGGAGATGCGGACCGTGCCGTCGACCGCGCCCGTCGCTCGGCGTCGATGAACCTCGTCGGCGTCCATTGCCACATCGGGTCCAACGTGTTCGAGGCGTCGTCGTTCGCGAAGGCCGCCGAGGTGATGGCCGACTTCGCGGTTCCGCTCGATCTGCCGGAGCTCGTCCTCGGAGGTGGCCTCGGGGTCGCCTACATCGAGGGTGAGGAAGCACCGACGATCACCCAGTGGGGCAACGTGCTGCTCGATGCGTGCGAGTCGCTCGGCGTGCGCTCGCGCGTGAGCGTCGAACCGGGGCGGTCCATCGCTGCAGCCGCCGCGATGACCGTGTACACCGTCGGCACGATCAAGGACATCCCGGGCGTCCGGACCTACGTGTCCGTCGACGGCGGGATGAGCGACAACCCGCGGCCGGTGCTCTATGGATCGGGTTACGAATCGTTCCTGCCACGCTGCGTCGACGACGAACGTGAACTCACCGCGCGTCTCGTCGGCAAGCACTGTGAATCGGGTGACGTGCTGGCATTCGCCGCCCGACTCCCGACCGATCTCGCGGTCGGCGACCTCCTGGCGATGCCGGTCACCGGCGCCTACGGACACTCGATGGGATCGAACTACAACAAGATCACGCGCCCGCCGGTCGTGTTCTGCGCCGACGGTGATGCGCGCCTCGTCGTGCGCCGCGAATCCTTCGACGACCTGCTCGCCACGGACGTCTTCGTCGAGGGCTGAACACAGCGCGACTCCACGTCGGTCATACTGGCGGGGCACCGACAGGACGTGCACCACCTCAGGAGGAACGCAGACATGGGACTCATGGATTCGATCAAGAACATGACCAAGGGCAAGAAGCCGCAGGTCAAGCAGGGCATCGACAAGGGCGCCGACATGATCGGCGACAAGGCCGGGAGTCACAAGGACAAGGTCGACAAGGGCGCCGAGATGGCGAAGGACGCCGTCGACAAACTTCCCGACTGAAACCGGGCCGACCCCGACACCGCTCGACGAAATCCATCCACCGACGGCGCGGACCGTACGATGCGGCGCATGTCGAAGTGGATCAACATGTTGCTCGACCTCATCCGTCAGGCGGTGGCGGCGCGGTCCGAGCGCGATCCGATCGCGGGCAAGACGACGCGACGCTCGGCTCCACCGACCCGCCCGGTGGAGCGCGGCGTGCGTGTCGAGTACACGCCCGAGATCGACGGAGAGGCCGATCCCGGCGAGGTCGTGTGGGCGTGGGTCCCGTTCGAGGAGGATCCGAACCGCGGCAAGGATCGTCCCGTCGTGGTCATCGGTCGGACCAACACGCCGCAGGGGGCGCGTCTCGCCGGCGTGGCGCTCACGTCGAAGAACAAGGGACGCGACGATCACGTCCCGGTCGGTACCGGTGACTGGGATCCGAAACACCGCGACAGTTGGGCCAAGGTCGACCGGCTGCTCCTGCTCGACGACGACGATGTCCGCCGGGAGGGCGCCGTCCTTGCTCGCAATCGCTTCGATGACGTCGTCGGGAACGCCGCCCGGTACCACGATCTCGTGCGCGCCTGAACCGCCCCTGAACCGCCCTCGGTACCGCCCTCGGTACCGCCCTCCGTACCGCCGCTGAACCGCCGAGGTCTCGGCCGCGTCGATCCCGTAGCCTGGCGCCGTGAGCAACGTTCTCGATCACCCCGCTGTCGATCGGCCGAAGGTGGTGCGCATCGGAGTTCTCGGCTGCGGCAACGTCGGAGCGGCGCTCATCGACATCGTGCGCAACCGCGCCGACGTCGTCGAACAGCGGACCGGAATCCGACTCGAGGTCACTCGCGTCGCCGTCCGCAACATCTCGGCTCCCCGTGACGTCGAGGTCGGCGAGGACGTCCTGACCCGTGACGCGATGGGTGTGGTCACCGACCCGGACATCGACCTGGTCGTCGAATCGATCGGTGGGATCGAACCCGCTCGCGAGCTGATCCTCGCCGCGCTCGCCCACGGCAAGCCGGTGGTCACCGCGAACAAGGAACTCCTCGCGAACGTCGGCGCCGAGCTCTACGCCGCCGCCGACGAGGCCGGGCGGGACCTCCTGTTCGAAGCGGCGGTCGCCGCCGGAATCCCGTTCGTCCGCGTCCTGCGCGAGAGCCTGTACGGCGAACCGATCACGCGGATCCTCGGGATCATCAACGGCACGACGAACTACATCCTCACCAAGATGACCGATGCCGTCGACGCCGGCGGAGACGCCGACTACTCCGCGGCGCTCAAGGACGCGCAGAGTCTCGGGTTCGCCGAACGGGACCCCACCGCCGACGTCGAGGGATACGACGCCGGGGCCAAGGCGGCGATCATCGCCACGGTCGCGTTCGGTAAGAAGGTCGTCGCCGGCGACGTCTACCACCAGGGGATCAGCAACGTCACCGCCTCGGAGATCGCGATCGCCCGACGGCTCGGGTACGTGGTGAAGTTGCTCGGCATCGTCGAACGCGATCCGTCGTCGGACGAGATCAGCGTGCGTGTGCACCCGACGATGGTTCCCGATCAGCACCCGCTGGCGACCGTGCGTGACAGCTTCAACGCGATCTTCGTCGAAGGGGACTACGTCGACTCGGCGCTGTTCTACGGTCGCGGCGCCGGGGGAGCGCCGACTGCGAGTGCGGTGTTCGGCGACGTCATCGACGCCGCAATCAACCTCCGCGCCGGCACCCACGGTTCGGTCGGCGCGCTCGGAAAGGCGACGATCAAGCCGATCGACGAGACCTCCGCGGAGTACCTGCTCGGCCTCGATGTCGCGGACCAACCGGGCGTGTTGCACGCGGTCACCGGAGTGTTCGCCGAGCACGGCGTGAGCATCCGCGTCGCCGAGCAGGAGGGCAACGGTCCGGACGCTCGGCTCGTGTTCATCACCCACGTGGCACGTGAAAGCGACGTACAGGCGACCGTGCGCGAGCTCAATGGCCTCGAAGCGGTGCTCGCCGTCGGTGGACTGATCCGGGTCATCGGAAACTGAGGGCGACCGGAATGCGCTACGTCTCCACCCGCGGCCGCGCCCCCGAACTCGGCTTCGCCGAGGTTCTCCTTGCCGGGCTCGCGAACGACGGCGGTCTCTACGTCCCTGCCGAATGGCCGCAGCTCAGCACACCGCGCCAGCGTGGCGGCTCCTATGTCGAGCGAGCCGTCGAGGTGATGCTGCCCTTCGTCCAGCCCGACATCGACGAGGTCACGCTGACTCATCTGTGCACCGAGGCGTACGGTGCGTTCCGCCATCCGGCGGTCGTGCCGCTCGTCCAGACCGGTGCGAACCAGTGGGTGCAGGAACTGTTCCACGGTCCGACGCTCGCGTTCAAGGACGTGGCGCTCCAGCTCGTCGGGCGGTTGTTCGACCACGTCCTCGCCGAGCGCGGGCAGCGGGTCACCATCGTCGGCGCGACCAGTGGTGACACGGGATCGGCCGCGATCGACGGTGTGTCCGGATGCGACAACGTCGACATCGTGATCCTGTATCCGCTCGGACGCACGAGCGAGGTACAACGACGCCAGATGACGACCGTCGACGCACCGAACGCGCACGCCGTGGCGGTCGAAGGCACCTTCGACGACTGTCAGGATCTCGTCAAGGCGATGTTCAACGACGCCGCATTCCGCGAGCGCAACAACCTCTCGGCCGTGAACTCGATCAACTGGGCGCGGGTGATGGCTCAGACCGTCTACTACGTCGTTGCGGCCGAGATCTTCGCCGAGCCGTCCACGTTCGTCGTCCCGACGGGCAACTTCGGCAACGTTCTCGCCGGATGGATCGCCCGCCAGATGGGCGCTCCGATCCGTGACTTCGTGCTCGCGTCGAACAGCAATGACATCCTCACCCGCTTCGTCAACGACGGCGACATGACGGCTCGGCCCGTGCGGCCGAGCCTCAGCCCGTCGATGGACATCCAGGTATCGTCGAACTTCGAGCGCCTGTTGTTCGAGATGAACGGTCGCGACGGCGGACTGACGACCGAGCAGCTCGATCGGTTCCGTCAGGTGGGCCGCCTCGACGTGGAGGCGGACCAGCGTGCGCAGTTCATCCAGGGGACATTCCGGGCGGCCGCGTTCGACGACGACGCGACACTGAACGAGATCGCTCGGATCCGCGCCGAGTCGGGGATGTTCGTCGATCCGCACACCGCGACAGGGACCGCCGCGGCGCGGTTGCTCGGTGGCCCGGGCGGACCGTCGCACCCGATGATCACGCTGGCGACCGCCCACCCGGCGAAGTTTCCCGATGCCGTCGAGCAGGCGACGGG
>NZ_JBAVYV010000575.1:0-19858 GCF_049588435.1 Ilumatobacter sp. | reverse complement strand
GATCAGCTGCCGCAGGCGCAGCGACTGCGGATGCTTGCGCAGCACCACCGCCTTCCACCAGCCGTATTCGTAGTACTGCCGGAACAACGCTTTCCACGTCGAGCGCGGGGTGTAGCCGACCGACAGTGACGGATCGAACCACACGACCCCACCGGCCGAGCGCAGTCGGATGTTGAGCTCGTAGTCCTGGTTGCGGATCAACGTTTCGTCGAACAACCCGACCGCTTCGATCGCCGCCCGATCGAACACTCCGAGATACACGGTGTCGACCGCACCGGCTGCCGTTCCGACCCGATACGACGCGCCACCCGTCCCGAGCACCGACGAGGTCGCGTCGGCGACCGCCTGCTCGAACGGAGTCGTCGGTTCGGGCCGCTGCACACCGCCGACGTTCGCCGCTCGTGTCTCGCGCAGGATCTCGACCGATCGTCGGATGTAGCCGGCGGAGAGTTCGCTGTGGCCGTCCACCCGGAGCACCACGGGTGCCGTCCCGGCTCGGATCGCTGCGTTCAACGCACTCGGTGTCCGACCCGACGGATTGGCGACGACCACCAGATCGTCGGACTCGGCGGCCAGTCGCTCGGCGAGTCGTTCGGTGCCGTCATCGCTCGGACCGACGCCGAGGATGATCCGGACGGTTCCGGGATACGCCTGGCCGCGAACCGACGCCAACGCGGTCTCGAGGTGCGGTGCCTCGTTGCGGATCGGCATGACGACGTCGACGTCCGGCCACGCGTCGGACGAACGCCAATCGTCCCGGACAACTGGTGCCTGGCACGATTTGTCCGGGGTGGCAGACTCGTCAGACACGGCGGGACAACACGACCCAGACGGTGCGAGCGAGGATCTGGATGTCGGTCACCAGCGACCAGTTGACGAGGTACTGGATGTCGTAGCCGAGCTTGAACTCGGCATCGGTCCCGTAGCGTCCCTCGATCTGCGCCAGCCCGGTCAGGCCGGGCGGCAACTCGTTGCGCCGCACGTAGCCGGGCACCCGCTGGGTGATCTCGGCGACCAACTCGGGTCGCTCGGGTCGGGGACCGACCAGCGACATGTCGCCGCGGAGCACGTTCCAGAGCTGGGGCAGTTCGTCGGCACGCATCGAGCGCATCCACTTCAACGCCGGCACGATCCGGTCGTCGTCGAGGGTCGCCAGACGAGCTCGTCCATCCTCTTCGGCGTCGACGATCATCGTGCGGAACTTCACGCAGTCGAACAGCTGGCCGTCGCGGCCGACGCGGACCTGGCGATAGAGCACCGGCTTGCCCGCGATGACGCGGACATAGAGCGCGACCAGCGCGATCACCGGGACCCAGATCGGGATGGTGACGATCAGCGTGAGCACGTCGAACACCCGCTTGAGACGCACCTTGTAGCCGGGCACGGTGTGTGAGCGCAGCGCGACGAACGGCATGCCGCCGATCTCGCGCACCGACCGCAGCCCGAGCAACGTCTCGCGGGCGCTCACCCGCTGCAGAAATCCGACGCCGGCCAACTCGAGCGAGTTCAGCGGCTCCGGATACACCGAGCCGAACGCGGTCACATCAAGCAGCAGCACGTCGGTCGCGTCGTGCTCGACGATCGAATCGACGAGCAGGTGGGGCTGTTCGACCCGATCGGTGACGACTGCCCGCTGGTCACTCGCGGCGAGATGGGCGGCGGCCAGATCGACCGCGTCGGCCGCACCTGCGAGGACGACTCGCGGAGGGCCTTGTCGACGAAGTGTCGCCCGGCGAGCCAGGACCCGGTTGAACACGAGGACGAACGAGGCGAGCGTGAGGAAGACAGCGAGGTTGAGGCGCGGCATCAGGTAGCGATCGAGGACCACGAATGCGAGGCCCTGGACGGCGACACCGATGCCGGTCGCAAGGATGATCTTCGGCCACCACGGACTGCGGCCGAGGCGCGGTTCACGCTCGTAGAGGCCGGTGAAATAGTTGACCGTGATGTGGATCGCGGTGGCGATCGAGAAACCGACGACGTAGTACGACAACGCGTACGTGTCCCAGTCGAAGGAGAACCCGAAGCGGACAAAGCTGATCGCCACCATCAGCGCGAACAAGGTGACGGCGTCGAGGAGTCCGAGCATCCGGAACCCGCGGGCCCACAGCCAGGTCAGCGGCACCGAGAAGACGCGGACGATCCATTCGACGGCCGCAGGGAACGGCCGTGGCGACGGAGCGCGGGACGCGAGAGCCATGACGGGAAGTCAGGTTATGTCATCGGGTTCGGAACCCGGCGGGACCTCGCGGTCGTAGCGCTCGGCCGAGACCCCGTCACCCGCCCACGTCCAGGTCGGCCGCAGCGTCACGAAACCGTCGGCCTCGCTGGTCTCGCCGGCGAGCACGTCGAAGGAGCGTGCGTTCTGCACGTGGTCGTACACGTGCTTGCGGCTCCACCCGGAGACTTCGGTGTGGATGACGTACGAGCCCGGGATCAGCGCCAGGTCGCCGACCGAGATGTCCACGTACCCGCTTCCGTCGACCGAGACCGGAACAGCCCGAGCGTCGCGGCTCGACGGCGCGGTCACGGTGATGCCCTCGAGGCTGCTGATCATCAGGCTGAACACCGGATTCGGCACGGGCTCGGTGGACTCGAAGTGCACCCGGAACGTGACATCGTCGCCGGAGCGGACACGCTCCATCCGCGTGTCGGCGACCAGGACGTCGACCTTGGTGACCCGCACCGGCCCGTCTCCTCGGCGTGACGATCCGTCGTCGGACGCCTGCGCCTCCAGCATCGTCTCGGTGTAGATGTCGATGACGTCGGCCGGTGGACCGTCGGCCTTGATCTCGCCGTGGTCCAGCCAGATCGCCCGGTCGCAGAAGTTGCGGACGCTGCTCGTGTCGTGCGTGACCAGGACCAGGGTGCGGCCCTCGTCGCGGAACTGGACGAACTTCTCCATGCACTTCTGCTGGAATGTGACGTCCCCGACGGCGAGGATCTCGTCGATCAGCAACAGGTCGGGATCGACGTTGATGGCGACCGCGAACGCGAGACGTACGTACATGCCCGACGAGTAGTTCTTGACCGGCGTGTCGATGAACCGTTCGAGTTCGGAGAACGCGACGATGTCGTCGAAACGACGAGCGATCTCGGGACGCGCCATCCCGAGGATCGCGGCGTTGAGGAACACGTTGTCGCGTCCGGACAACTCGGGATGGAAGCCCGCGCCGAGTTCGAGCAGCGCCGCCATCCGCTTGTTGATCGAGATCGATCCGGCGTTCGGCGTGAGGATCTTCGCCATGCACTTGAGCAACGTCGACTTGCCCGAGCCGTTGTGTCCGATGATGCCGACGGCCTCACCGACCGGTACCTCGAACGACACGTCGTGCAACGCCTCGAAGACCTCGTAGCGATTCCGCCCACCGGTCGCGATGAACTGCTTCAGCGACGTCGCTCGCTCGTGGTGCACCTTGAACGTCTTGGTCACCGAGTCGACGCGCAGCGCGATGCCGTCCGCCGCGGCGCTGTCGTTCACGAGCCAGCTCACAGTTCCTCCGCGAACCGGGGCGAGAGACGATTGAAGACGGTGGCGCCCGCGATCAGCGACACGATCGCGTACCCGGCGACCAGCGCCCATCGTGCGGGATGCGGCCACTGGCCGTCGTACAGGATTTCCTGCGATGCCCGCACGAAGCTGCCGGTCGGGCCGAGGCTCGTGATGATCCGCAGCCACGCGTACGGGATCTCCTCGGTGACGAAGATGATCGGGCTCGCGTAGAACAACAGCTGGGCGACGATCGTCCACAGGTAGTTGATGTCGTGGAAGAACACGTTGGCGGCCGAGAGCAGGAGCGCGATCCCGGTCGTGAACATCACGACGAGCACCATCAACAGCAGCATCGGTGCGAGCCACGGCAGCACCATGTGGCCGAAGATCAGGAACGCGACGCTCAGCACGAGGAGCTCGATGAGGAGGGTGGCGAACTGGGCGATGATGATCGACAGCGCCAGGTGCTCGTGCGGGAACGACACCTTCTTGATCAGGTTCGCCCCCTCCTGCACGGATCCGATCGACGCGGTCACCGAGATCGCGAAGAACTGGAAGGGCAGCATCCCGGCGAGGAAGTAGAGCGGGAACACCTCGAGACCGCTCGGATCGCCGATCGGGGGTTGGCGCTGGAAGATGTACAGGAAGACGACGCTGAAGATCACCATCTGGCTCAACGGGTTGAGCAGACTCCAGGCCCAACCCAGAACCGACTTGCGGTAGCGGGTGCGCAACTCCTTCAGCGACAGGAGGTAGAGCAGGTTGCGGTGCGCGACCGCTGTCCGGAGCGACATGCGATCCACGACGCTAACCGCCCCGCTAGCCTCTCGCACGTGACCGACGAGACGTCCGCCGACGCCTCGACCACCGCCGAGTTCGAGGTGTCGCCGATTGTCCACGAGCCGCCGTCGTCCGAGCGGGCGATGCCGTGGGAGCGGATCGACTGGGTCGCGTGCGCCGTGCTCACCACGATCACGATCATCGTGGTCGGGCTCCACGTGCGGGCGTATCCGACACTGTCGCCGATCGACGAGCTGCAGCACATCGACTACGTGATCAAGGCGGGTGACCTCGACTTCCCACACGGCAATGACCTCGTCGGTCAGGAAGCGTTGGAGGAGGCCGCGTGCCGGGGCGTCGACGTGTCGGGCTACCAGCCCGCAGCGTTGCGACGGTCGCGCGTGATCACCCGCCCTCTTGCGAATTCGAGCGCCGCGCCCGGGAGCAGCGGAGGACCGGTCGAGAGTGGACCACCGGTCTGCGGAAATGATCTCCATGATCCCGCCGACTTCCAGGAGAACGGGGTCAACACGGCGGCACGACAGTTCCCGCCGTACTACCTCGTCACGGGCGTCGCGAGCCGAGCGGTGGCCGCGACGGGCATCGTCGGGAGCCAGGTGACCGCCGCCCGCGTCGTGGGTGGGTTGTGGGCCGGAGCGGCGTGGAGCGTCATGTGGTATGCGATGTCGCTGCTCGGGGTGCGTCGCCGACAGCGAGCGGTTGCGCTGGCACTCCTGATCGCGACACCATTGACGCTGTTCCACGCTGCCACGGTCAATGTCGACGCCGTCCTGATGTTGACGGGAGCGTTGGCTCTCGTCGCCACGCTCAAGTTCGAGGCCGGGCGCCTCCGCGGCGCACTGCTGATGCTCGTCTACTTCGGGCTGTATCTGGTCGAGCCGACCGTCTTCCTCGCGATCTGTGCATCGGCGGCCTACCTGCTCGCACGCGTCACCCCGCGCCCCGACGTGGCGACGTGGAAGCGGATCCTCCCGTTGACCGTCTTCCCGCTGGTGCTCGCGCTCCGGCTCTGGTTCTACCGCCCGCTGCAGCAGACACTGGCTCCCGATTCGCCCGTCACGAATCGCCCGACGATGTACGTCGACAACGCGTTGCCGACGGGCGGGATCGACTGGTCGAACGTGCTGGCGCAACTCGACGCCAACTTCCTCCCGATCACGAAGCCGTACATCCCGCCGTTCCTCGACGAACCGTGGACCGACGTGTTCATCCATCTCGCCAACTGGTTCCTGATCGGCACGCTGTTGATCGCGGCCTTCCGGTACCTCCGCGATGACCGGGTCGTGTGGTTGGCCCGGGCGGCGATCGTCACGTTGCTGGCGTCGGGCCCGTTCTACACCTGGTCCTTCGCGTACTTCAGCGAGGCGAACTTCGCGGCACCGGGCCGCTTCGCCCTGCCGATGATCGTCTTCATCGCCGTGGTGGGCGCCGCGGCGATGCGGACTCGGTCGGCATTCGTGGTCGGCGCAGTCGTCGCTGCGGGCTCGCTGTTCAACACGGTGTACCTGCTCGCGACGCCGTGACCTGCTTGCGGGTGAGGGATATCGTGATCGGCCATGGCAGGAACCGGCGTTGACCCCGATGTCGAGAGGCGCCTCGTCGAACTCGAAGCCGCGTCGGATGCCCGCCGTCGCGAGTTGAGCGACGTGATGCAACATCTCCCCGCCGAGGTCAGTCGTCGCGACGTGCTGCGTGACAGCGTGCACGACCTACGCATCAACAACGGCCCAGCGTCGCTCGTCCGGCGCGCAGGGCGGACTGTGGCCGATCTGTCGCGTTCACTGCTCAACCGGGTCCGGACGCGTTCGGGCCGCTGATGCACAACCGCGACGTCCGCGTCTTCGTGGCGGCGAACGGCAACGCGTTCATGCGCGACATCGCCTCGTGGATCGTCGAGGCGGCCGGCATGGGCGGACGCGATGCGGCGCTGGTCGATGACCGACCTCCGCAGTCCGACGGGTCGATCAACCTCGTCGTGGCCCCGCACGAGTTCTTCCTGCTCGGGGCATGTGACCCAGAGGCGATCGCGGCAGCGGCACGATGCAGCATCCCGATCTGCACTGAGCAGCCCGGCACCGGATGGTTCCTCCGATCGCTCGCCTACTGCGTCGGGAGCCCGCTGGTCGTCGACATCAACGCGATCGGCGTCGCAGCGATCGAACGCGAAGGTGTCCGTGCCCACCGCTTGCAATTGGGAGCCGTGCCCGGAATCGACCGATGGTCGCACATGATTCCCGCCGCGGAGCGCGACGTCGACGTCGTGTTCCTCGGCGCAGCCACCGAGTACCGGGCTGAAGCGCTCGCCTCGCTCGCACCGGTGCTGTGGGGGCGCTCCAGCGACATCCGTGCCTTCCCGGTCCGTCGTCCGATCGTCGGCGGAGAACCCGGGCTCGTGTTCGGCGTCGAGAAGTACGACCTGCTCGCGAACGCGCGGGTGCTCGTCAACCTCCACCGGAGCGCAGGAGCGTCGTCGGAGCGGTACTTCGAGTGGGCGCGGATGGTCGAGGCGATGGCCAACGGCTGTGTCGTCGTCACCGAGCCGTCGACCGGATACGAGCCGTTGATCGCCGGTGAACACTTCATCGAGTGCGAAGCCGCAGACATGGGCGCGGTCATCGCGGGTCTGCTCGACGACGAATCACGTCGGAGTCGAATCGCGGGTGCGGCGTACGACGCGGTCAGGGGTCCGCTCGGGCTGGAGAGATCGGTCGGTGAGCTCCTGCGAATCATCGAGGCCGAGCGGATCGGGATCAGTCCGCTGCCCGCCACCCGCCGGGACCGGCGTACCGCGCGTCGACTCGCCGCCCGGGCCGATCCACCACCGCTGTTCCCCGTGTACAAGCCGTACCGGGAGGCGCGGCGCACTGTCTACGACGCCTTCGTCACCGAGGTCGAGCACCGGCGCGAGATCGGCCGCCTCCGCGCCCTCGTCGAGCACGGCGACGAACTCCACACGACGGTCGAACACGGAGGGACCCGCACGGAGCAGCCGGCGGAGGTCGGCGTCGTCGTCACCATGTTCGACTACGCCCACACGGTGGTCGAGACCCTCGACTCGATCGCCGCGTCGACCGACGTCACCCTCGAGATCGTCGTGGTCGACGACTCCTCACGCGACGACGGACCGGATGTGGTCCGTCGATGGATGGCCGAACATCCCGATGTCGCAACCACGCTGGTCCGCTGCGCCGCCAACCGCGGTCTGCCGGGGGCGCGCAACCTCGGAGTCGAGTACGTCCGCTCCAACTCCCTGATGATCATGGACGCCGACAACCTGGTGTACCCGACGTGCCTGCGACGTCTCGCGGACGCGCTGGAGGCCGACTCGGGCGCGGCGTTCGCGTACTCGACACTCGAGGCCTTCGGCGACGCGCCCGGGCTGCGCAGCGCCTACGGATGGCATGTTCCATGGCTGTGCGATGCGCCGTACATCGATGCCCAGGCGATGTTCCGGACGTCGGCGCTGCGTGACTTCGGCGGGTACCGCGTCGATGCCGACGCGTACGGATGGGAGGACTGGGACCTCTGGCTCGGGCTCGCCGCTGCGGGGGAGTACGGCGTCCACGTCACCGAGATGTTGGGTCGCTACCGAACGCAAGCCTCGTCGATGGTGTCGCTCACGAACCTCGCGGCCGATGGGCTGCGGGCGTCGCTCGTCGAGCGATACCCGCATCTCCCGTGGCCAGAGCTGAGCTGAGTACGGTGCCGTTACGATGACGACCGTGCCCCGGGAGCCCGAGCTGGAGTCCGAACTGGACCGTCTCCGCACCCTGGTCGGACCATCGGAGGTCTCGTACGCCGCACTGCAGACCGATGTCGTCGAGGCTCAGCGGGTCGCGGGCGAGGCGGTCACCGAGATGGGCGATCTGCGTGGCCGGATCGTCGAACTCGAGGGTCATCTCGCCCGTGCGCGCCAGGACCAGGACTTCCTGCAGCGACGGATCGAGATGACGGCATGGGAAGGCGCGATGTACCGGGCGCAACGGCGCTGGCGGATCTCGGTGGTTCCCCGCGTGAAGCGGCTCTCCGATTGATGTCGGAATCGACGGACCGCGAGTCCACGGTGACGCCGCGCTTCAGCGTGTTGACGTCGGTCTTCAATCCGGACCCGAGCCATCTCGAGGCGTGTCTGGCATCGGTCGAGCAACAGACGTTCGCGGGATCGTTCGAGCACATCGTCGTCGACGACGCATCGAGTCGGGTCGAGGTCCGCAGCGTGCTGAACGGACTCGAGCAGTTGCCGTGGCGCCACGTCATCCGGCGTCCGGCCAACGGCGGTGTCGTCGCCGCGTCGAACGATGCGCTCGCCGCCGCCTCGGGCGATGTCATCGTCCTGCTCGACCACGACGACGTGCTCGCCCCCGAGGCGCTCTCCCGACTGGCCGAGTTCTTCGAGGAGAACCCCGATGCGCAGGTCGTCTACTCCGATCACGACCTGCTGCGCTTCGACGATCGGTTGTACTCGCCGGTCTTCAATCCCGACTTCTCACCCGAACGCCTGCGCAACCACAACTACATCACGCACCTGGTCGCAGCGCGGCGTTCACTGGTCGTCGACATCGGCGGATTCACCGTCGGCACCGACGGAGCCCAGGACCACGATCTCCTGCTCCGACTCTCCGAGCACGTCGACAGGTTCCACCACATCCCCGAGATCCTGCTCCACTGGCGTCAGTCCGCGACGAGCTTCTCCGGGGATCCGGAGACCAACAACGCGGCGTTCGAACGCGAGGTGGCCGTCGTCGCCGCACACCTCGAACGCTGTGGGATCGAGGCCGCCGTATCGCGGGCGGCGAACCCGGGTGTGGTGCGCATCGAGCGCTGCGTCCACGGTGTCCCGACCGTGTCGGTCGTCATCCCGACGTGCGGATCGCGCGGGAGGATCTGGGGAGTCGAGCGGATCTTCATCCACGACGCCGTCGCCTCGCTGCTCGCCGATGCCGACGATCGGATCCGCTTCGAGATCGTCGCGGTGATCGACGCCGACACCGACGAGGTCGTCGAGCGCGGCCTGCGACAGATCGTCGGCGATGCGCTCCGGATCGTCACGTACACCGACCCGTTCAACTTCTCCGACAAGATCAATCGGGGTGTCGCAGCGGCGACCGGCGACTTCGTGCTCCTCCTCAACGACGACACCGAACTCATCGCTCCCGGCAGTGTCGCCGAGATGGTCGGACTCGCCCAGAGCGAGGACATCGGAATGGTCGGAGCGAAGCTGCTGTTCGAGGACGGCACCTTGCAGCACGGCGGGCACCTGTACCACGGCACGATCTCGCACTCATTCCTCGGCTGGCAGGGGGATCACCCGGGTCCGCACCGCATCCTGGCCGTCGAACGTGAGTGTGCCGGTGTGACGGCCGCGGCAGCGCTGCTCCGGCGCGAGGTCTTCAACCGCATCGGAGGGATGAACACGGCCCTGCCGGCGAACTACAACGACGTCGACCTCTCGCTCACGGTGCGTTCGGCCGGATACCGGATCGTGTGGACGCCGTACGCGTCGTGGTACCACTTCGAGCAGAAGTCGTTCGATCACCCGATCGCGCAATCCGAGATCGACGAGATCGAACGGCGCTGGGGTGACTTCCTGCGCCACGATCCGTACTCGAATCCCAACCTCGCGCCGGGACGGACCGATTGGCTCGAACTGCCACTCCGTTCCGGAGCGACCCCACTGTGACCGAGTCACCTGCGGCAGTCGTCGTGGTCACGCATCGGGGTGCGGACCCGATGGTGCGCGCCTGCCTGTCATCCATCGACGCGGCGACCGCACGCCCGTCCGTCACCGTCGTCGTCGACAACAGCGACGGGCCGGTGCTCGCTGCGGATGCGTACGGTCCCGGCGTCAGCGACGTGGTGCGGATGGACAACCGGGGGTTCGGCGCTGCTGCCAATGCCGGAATCCGCCGCGGCCGCGACCTGGCTGCCGTGGGCGCACCGGTCGTGGTGCTCAACGACGACCTCGAGGTCGCTCGCGACTGGCTCGAACCCCTCGTCGCGGCACTCGACGCCGACGACCGGCTGGGAGCCGTTCAGCCCGCGCTCGTCCGCTCCGGAACCGACCGGATCAACAGCCTCGGTGTCGAACTCGATCGTTTCGGCGCCGGTTCGGACATCGGTCTCGACCGGCCGCTGGTGTCGCTCGGCGACCCGCTGCCGATCGAGATCTTCACCGCGGGAGCGGTGCTGCTCCGGGCGGGATTCGTCGACGACACCGGCGGCTTCGACGAGCGCTACTTCTTGTACTACGAGGACGTCGACCTCGCCTTGCGCGGCGCCGAACAGGGGTGGCGCTACCGGTGCGAGACGTCGAGCATCGTGCACCACCACGGCGGGTCGACGACCGGCGGGATGGGTGACGCGCTCGTCCGCTACCAGGAACGCAACCGCCTGTGGGTGGCCGCACGGTTCGGCTCGCCGGTGACCTTCGGTCGAGCGGTCTGGCTCTCGGTCCGCCGCCTGCGCCATCAACCTCGCGACGCCCACCTGCGAGCGCTGGTCACCGGACTCGCCGGCACCCCCGGCGCAGCGATCCGCCGCATCCGCCGTCGGGTGTCAGGCACACGATGACCGAACCGTGAGTCGGACAACCGGTGCCTGACACCAGTTGTCCGGACTGCTGGATCAGCCGGTGGGGCGGTCCTGTTTGTCCTTCTTGGCGGCCTTCTGCGCCTTCTTCCACTCGCGGACGTTGCCGAGTGACACCTCGTCGAAGACATCGGCAACCGACCGCGGGACGTCGTCGCCGAACTTGCCCGCGGCCTCGCGCCATCCGTCGGGCTCGACACCCTGGGTCTTGCCGAGCAACGCCACGAAGATCTTCGACTTCTCGTCCCCGTAGCCGGGGAGCGCCTTGAGCCGCTTGTAGATCTCCTTGCCGGTGTCGACCCCGAGCCAGAGGTTCTCGGCGTTGCCGTCGTAGTCGTCGACGAGCGCGGTGCACACCTGGTGTACCCGCTTGCCCATCGAACCGGGGAAGCGGTGGATCGCCGGCTTCTCACAGCAGATCGACACGAACGCCTCTTCGTCCATTGCAGCGATCTTCGTGGGGTCGAGGTGGCCGAGCCGGTTCTTGAGCGTGTTGGGCCCGTTGAACGCCCATTCCATCGGGACCTGCTGATCGAGCAGCATCCCCAGCAGCAGCGCGTTCGGATCGGTGTTCAACAGCTCGTCGGCGGCCTCGTCACCGGTGATGTACAACGTCCCAGCCATCACCCCAACCTACCCGCCGCCTGGGCACCACTTCTCGAACACCGATCCGCCCGGGAGCGTTACGTAACGGGTCTGACCCGTTACGTAACGGTCAGGCGGTGTAGGAGTTCCAGGGGTCGAGGGCCTCGGGATCGATGTCGTAGCGGGCGATCGCATCCTCGACGACCGACGCGTCGACGACGCCGTCGGCGAACAGCCCGGACAGCACCGCGACCACGACGTGTCCCGTGTCGATCTCGAAGAACCGCCGCAACGCCTCGCGGGTGTCGGAGCGCCCCATGCCGTCGGTGCCGAGCGTGGTGAACGTCCGGTGATTTCCGTCGTCGTGCACGAACTGGCGGATCTGATCGGGGACGATCGACATGAAGTCCGACACCGCCGTGATCGGGCCGTTCGACTCGGCGAGCCGTCGGGTCACCAGCGGGACCGATTTCTCGCCGCTCGGATGGAGACGGTTGTGACGCTCCGCCGTCAAGCCGTTCTCGCGCAACGCCTTGTACGAGGTGACCGACCAGAGTTCGGCCGCGACCCCATAGTGCTCGGCGAGTTCGGCGGCAGCGGCTGTCGCCGCAAGGTGGGTGACACCGGAGAACAGGATCGTCGCAGGCTGTGCATCGCCGTCGACCTCGGGCGCCTCGGCGTATCGGTAGATGCCCTCGATGATCTGCTCGGCGAGCCCGTCGATGGCGGGCATCTCGGGCATCTCGTAATTCTCGTTGTAGAGGGTGATGTAGTAGAAGACGTCGGTCCAGTCGGCCGGACCTCCGCCGTACATCCGGTCGATGCCGGCCTGGATGATCACGCCGACCTCGTACGCGAACGCCGGGTCGTAGGCCTGCACCGCCGGGACCGTCGACGCGAGCACGAGGCTGTGACCGTCCTGGTGCTGGAGACCTTCGCCCATCAACGTCGTGCGACCGGCGGTCGCCGCCATCAGGAACCCGCGGGCGCGGATGTCGGCGGCCTGCCAGATGAGGTCGCCGACGCGCTGGAAACCGAACATCGAATAGAACGTGTAGAACGGGATCATCGGCACGCCGCGGGTGGCGTACGACGATGCGGCGGCGATGAAGCTCGCCATCGAGCCGGCCTCGGTGATCCCTTCCTCGAGGATCTGGCCCTTCGTCGACTCCGAGTACGAGAGCAGCAGGTCGTGGTCGACCGGCTCGTACTTCTGGCCTTGCGACGCGTAGATCCCGATCTCGCGGAACAGCGAGTCCATGCCGAACGTCCGGGCCTCATCGGGGATGATCGGAACGATCCGGCTGCCGGCCTGCGTGTCGCGCGTGAGGCTGCGGAGCATGCGCGTGAACGCCATCGTCGTCGACACCTCCTGCCCGTGCGATCCGGCCCACATCTCGGCGAACGACGACGGTTCGGGCAGCGACAGGGAGCGTCGGACATGCGTCGTCCGCTTCGGCAGCGCGCCGTCCAATGCGCGGCGTCGCTCGGCCATGTACTGGTACTCGACGGAGTCCTTCGACGGGATGAAGTAGGGCGGGTCGTCCGCCTCGATCGCGTCCTCGGGGATCTCCTCGTGGAGGTGCAGACGGTCGCGCAGATCGACGATCTGCTGCTTGGTCATCTTCTTGATCTGGTGCGTCGAGTTGCGGCCCTCGAACCCCTCGCCGAGGGTCCATCCCTTGACCGTCTTGGCCAGGATCACCGTCGGACGCCCGGAACCGAGGTTCTCCGTGGCTGCCTTGTACGCCGCGTACAGCTTGCGGTAGTCGTGACCGCCGCGTGGCAGGTTGCGGAGGTCGTCGTCGGACAGGTGGCTGACCATCTGGCGCAGCCGATCGTCCGGCCCGAAGAAGTTGTCGCGGATGTACCCGCCGTCCTCGATCGCGTACCGCTGGAACTCGCCGTCGACGGTGTTGTTCATCTTGTTGAGCAGCGCACCGTCCTTGTCTTGGGCGAGCAACGGATCCCACTTGGAGCCCCACACGACCTTGATCACGTTCCACCCGGCACCGCGGAACACCGCCTCGAGTTCCTGGATGACCTTGCCGTTGCCGCGGACCGGCCCGTCGAGGCGCTGGAGGTTGCAGTTGACGACGAACACGAGGTTGTCGAGTTGCTCACGAGCGGCGAGCGAGATCGCACCGAGCGTCTCGGGCTCGTCGCACTCGCCGTCGCCGAGGAACGCCCACACCCGGCTCTGGGAGGTGTCGTCGATCTGGCGGTTGTGGAGGTAGCGGTTGAAACGAGCGTGGTAGAGCGAGGTGATCGGACCGAGCCCCATCGACACGGTCGGGAACTCCCAGAAGTCGGGCATCAAACGCGGGTGCGGATACGACGACAGGCCGCGACCGCCACGGCCGATCTCGCGACGGAAGTGGTCGAGGTCGTCGGCGGTCAGCCGGCCCTCCATGAAGGCGCGGGCGTACACGCCCGGGGCCGCGTGGCCCTGGAAGTAGACGTGGTCGCCGGCGTTGCCGTCGTCCTTGCCGCGGAAGAAGTGGTTGAAGCCGATCTCGTACAGCGCGGCTGACGACGCGAATGTCGACAGGTGGCCACCGATGCCATCGGCGGCCTTGTTCGCCTTGACGACCATCATCGCTGCGTTCCAGCGGACGAATGCGCGGATCCGGCGTTCGATGTGTTCGTCACCCGGGAACCAGGGTTCCTGTTCGAGCGGGATGGTGTTCACGTACGGCGTCGACACGGTCGCGGGGAACGACACCTGGGACTCGTTGGCGCGCTCCATCAGGCGCGAGAGCAGATACCGGGCGCGGGTCTTGCCGTGGCTGTCGACGACGGCGTCGAGGCTGTCCAACCATTCGGCGGTTTCGGTCGGGTCGATGTCAGGCAGCTGGTGTACGTGGCCGTCGAAGATCATGACCGCCAGTGTCGCAGGGTTACCGATCGGTAGTCACCAAGTCCTCTGAAATGGGGCCGAAATTCGCGTTTGCCCGTTGCGACGTGACGCCCGACAACTGGTGCCAGGCACCAGTTGTCCGGCGGTGACGTCAGCGGGGCGTCGCGGCGACGGCGAGACGATCGACGAGGTCGTTCATCGGATCGCCGCTGTGCCCCTTCACCCAGCGGAAGGTCACGTCGCCGTTCTGGACGACCTCGATCAACGGCTTCCACAGGTCGGTGTTGGCGACCGGCTGCTTCTTCGAGTTCTTCCAGCCGTTGCGTTCCCACTTGACCCACCACCGGTCGTTGAAGCAGTTGACGACGTACGTCGAGTCGGACACGATCTCGATCGGGGTCCCGTCGGCGCCGAGCGTGCGGATCGCGTCGAGCACCGCATAGACCTCCATGCGCTGGTTGGTCGTCGCCGCCTCGCCGCCGCACCCGGATGGTTCGCCGTCGGGCGACACAGCCCATCCCCACCCTCCGGGGCCGGGGTTTCCGCTGCATGCGCCATCGGTGAATACGACCAGTCGTGACATCGCCGCCGAACCTACCGGCCAACCCGCCGACCACGATGCGCGTCGGTGCCAGGCACCGACGCGCATTCTCGTGGGAGCGACGATTGCACCCGACATCGTGCCGGGATCTATCTTCGGCGGCATGGACATCACAGGTGCAAGTGCAATCGTCACGGGTGGAGCCTCCGGCATCGGAGCGGCCTCGGCCCGCATGCTCGCCGCCAAGGGCGCAAAGGTCGTCATCGCCGACCTCAACGAGGAGGCGGGCACCGCGCTCGCCGACGAGATCGGTGGAGCGTTCGCCAAGGTCGACGTGACCAACACCGACGATCTGATCAACGCCGTCGAGATGGCGAAGTCGATGGGACCCGTACGCGTGCTGGTGAACTCCGCCGGGATCGGCTGGGCGCAGCGCACCATCGGCCGCGATGGCACGCTCGAGTCGGCCGCGAACCTCGACGCCTTCAAGAAGGTCGTCGCGATCAACCTGATCGGTTCGTTCGACGCCATCCGCATCGCCGCCACGGCGATGAGCACATCCGAGCCGCTGGAGCACGGCGAGCGGGGTGCGGTCGTCAACATCGCATCGGTTGCTGCGTTCGACGGCCAGATCGGCCAGGCCAGCTACTCCGCCTCGAAGGGTGGCGTCGTCGGCATGACGCTGCCGATCGCCCGTGACCTGTCGGCCGCCGGGATCCGCGTCAACACCGTCGCACCGGGGCTGATCGACACGCCGATCTACGGCGAGGGCGAGGCCAGCGAGCAGTTCAAGGAGAACCTGCAGAAGGGCGTTCTGTTCCCGAAGCGTCTCGGCGATCCGGAACAGCTCGCGTCGATGGTCCTCGAGTGCGTGACCAACAGCTACATGAACGCCGAGACGATTCGCGTCGACGGCGGGATCCGGATGCCCCCGAAGTGATGCTCAGGTCGTGGCGAGGTCCGACTGCTCCTTCTCGTAGCGAGCAGTGGCCTCGTCCACGGCCGTCAGCTGCTTGTCGGCCAGCTCGGGTCGAGAGCTGCGGGCGCGATCCGCGGCACCGATGAGTGACGACACGCCGTTCTGGAACCGCGGCATCACGTGGCGGGCGAACAGCTCGTAGCTCTTCTTGGTCGACTCGTTGTTCGCCCAGTTGTGCGAGAGCGTGAGGTAGGCGCCGAACCCGCCGTTCGACTGTTCGAGCAGTTCCTCGATCTGGGCGATCGCCTGGTCGGGCGTGCCGATCACTCCGAGGCCGCCGTTGACGAAGTCGACCATCTCGTCGATGTCGCCACCTTCGACGGCCATCTGCGGGAACGCCGCCACGTTCTGGAAGTAACGGAACCACTGGACGATTCCGTACTCGACGTCGCGGCGCGCCTGTTCCTCGGACTCGGCGAGATGCATCAGCCCGACGAGTCGCCACTTCGCCCGGTCGGCGACCTGACCGTGCTGCGCCGCCACGTCCTCCTGGATCGACCAGTGGTGCGCGAGCACGTCCATCCCGATCGCCACGGTGGCGCCGAGCGACAGCACACCGGCGCCGTAGCGCCCCGCGATCTTGGCGCCCGACGGCGACGCGACCGCTGCGACCGCGATGTCGAACAACGGGTCGGAATACGGGCGGAGGTGGAGGCGGGCATCTTTCAGGGTCAAGCGATCCGACGAGTAGCTGATCGGCTCGTCGGAGGTGAGGAGATGCATCACGATCTCCATGTACTCCTCGAGGAGCGGTCGCATCTGCGACGGTTCGAGCCCGAGCATCGCGGCATCGGTCGGCAGCGCGCCCGGACCGACGCCGAGCATGATCCGTCCGCGGGTCAGGTGATCGAGCAGGACCATTCGCTCGGCGACCCACAGCGGGTTGTGATACGGCAGCGAGACGACCCCGGTCCCGAGCTTGATGTGCTTGGTACGCGCGGCCGCGGCGGCGATGAAGATCTCGGGCGACGCGATGATCTCGCTTCCGGCCGAGTGGTGTTCGCCGATCCACGCCTCGTCGAACCCCAGCGTGTCCATGTGCGCGAGCAGATCGAGATCGTGCTCGAACGACAGCGTCGGATTGTGCTCCGGCGGATGGAACGGTGCCATGAAGGTGCCGAATCGAAGTCGCATACAGTTTCCCCTTTGGTGACGAGTGTTCCCCCGCACGCGACCGTAGACCCTGCAGTCGGGATGGTCGACCCCCGGGCGTCAGGTCGTGTAGTCGGCGTTGAAGCGGACGTATTCGTCGCTGAGGTCGCAGCCGTACACGGTCGCCTCCGATGCGCCGGTCGCCAGCGAGACGTGGATGAGGACGTGGTCCGAGCTCATGAACTCGGACAATGCCGCGAGATCGTCGTCGTCGAGGAGTTGCGGGTAGACCTCGGTCGACCCGAATCGGATGACGACGCGTTCCTGGTCGATGTCGATGTCGTCGGAGCACTTCCCGATCGCCATCGCGACGCGGCCCCAGTTCGGGTCACCACCGTGCACGGCGGTCTTGACCAGGGGCGAGTTGACGATCGCCTTCGCGACGCGACGGGCCTGGCCGGGGTCGGCAGCCCGGTCGACGCGCACTTCGATCAGGGAGTTGGCGCCTTCGCCATCGCGCGCGATCTGCTTCGTCAGGTCGAGGCACACCGTTTCGAGGGCGTGTTCGAACGCTGCGAGATCGACCGGCCCGGCGTCGCCCGACGCGAGGACCACCGCCGAGTCGCTCGTCGAGGTGTCGGTGTCGATACTCACGCAGTTGAACGTGCGATCGACCACGCGGCGGAACGCAGCGTCGAGATCGTCCGACGAAAGTTCCGCGTCGGTGAAGACCAGCGAGATGTGGGTGGCCATGTCGGGTTCGATCATCCCGACACCCTTTGCCATCCCGACGACCCGAGCCGTGCTGCCCTCGACCGTGGCCTCGGCCACCTTCGCGTGGGTGTCGGTCGTCATCATCGCGGTGGCGGCGGCGGTTGCGTCGGTCTCGGCCGGCTCGGCGGGGAGCGCGGCGATTCCGGCGCGGACCCGATCCATCGGATACCGGCGGCCGATCACCCCGGTGGACGTGACGACGATGTCCGTTTCGTGGGCGCCGATGCGGTCGGCGACCGATGCGGCGACCTCGAATGCGTCCTCGCGGCCCTGTCGACCGGTCGCGACGTTGGAGTTCTTCGAGATGACGACGACCGCGCGGGCCATTCCGTTCGCGACGTGGTCACGGCTGAGAGTCACGCTCGGGCCGGCGAAGAGGCTGCGCGTGAACATCGCCGAGCAGGGCACGGGACGCGCCGCGGTGATCACGACGAAGTCGTCGGTGTCGTCCTTGATGCCGATGTTCGCGACGTGATGGCGGAATCCGTGGGGGAGCGAGATCATCACGCGACGTCGCTGGCGGTGGATTCTTCGTCCGTCGCCTCGTCGGACTCGGCAAGGCCCGCAGAGATCGCTTCGAAGATGGCCGCCAGCGCGTCGACCTGCTCGGTCGTGAGATGATCGAAGATGCGGCGACGGACGCTCGCGACGTGATGTGGCGCCGTGCGTTCGAGCAGTTCGCGTCCGGCATCGGTGAGGACGGCCATCATCACCCGACCGTCATCCGGCGAGGGACGTCGCGTGACGTGTTCGCTCCGGACGAGTCCGTCGAGGCGACGCGTCAGCCCACTCGGTGACAGTTGGAGCGCGACCGCGAGGTCACACATCCGCATTGCGTCGTCCTCGGCTGCGGCCAGGTAGACGAGGACCTGGTAGTCGCCGAGCGTCACGTCGTGTCGGACGAGGTCTCGTTCGAGCGCGGCCAGCAGGTCGCCGTTCGTGTCGATGTAGGCCCGCCACGCAACCATCTCGCGTTCGTTGAGCCAGGTGGATGCCATGGCGATCAGAATATCCGGGGTGGACGTGCCCGGCGTCCCCGGTTCGTCGGATCCCACCGAACAGTGGGTCAGGTGGAGGCTGCGCCGTCGACCAGCTCGGCCAACCTCACGAGGGTCTTCTCGATCCCGTCGGCGTTCTTCTCCGGGTACTTCAGCATGCGCAGAATTGTGTGGCCGCGCGACGGGCGCCAGTCGAACTCCTCGGTGATCCGGGTACCGCCCGCGACCTCGTCCAATCGGTACCGCCAGATGTGTCCCCCGAAGTGGCGCCAGGCGATCGTCTCGTTCTCGGTGAATTCGACGACCTCGTTGGTCATCCGATACGGCACGAACATCTTCATGTCCATCCCGAACTTCGCGCCGAGCGAGAGACGTTCGGGTGCGGTGTCGCGGCTGGCCTGGACGGTCCCCGAACCGTCGAACTCGCAGTGGCGCGACGGGTCGGCGAGCAGATCGAAGATGGCACCCGCAGGAGCATCGACGACGATACTGCGCCGCTCGACCTGGTCGGGGGCGTCGTCGACCGAGACGGTGTGGCGGGTCGGTGGTTCGCTGGACATGTGGGTCTCCTCGGCGGGTTGGCTCGACCCCGAGCTTCTCACGCTTCGAGCATCGCCGCCACGGCCTCACCGCATCGTCGCCCGGAGAACAGGGCACCCTGGATCGAGGCGGTGTCTCGGTGGTCGCCACACACGAATCGGCCGTCGTCGAGGTGCACCGACTGCTTCGGTGAGAACGGTGGAGGTTGTCGGGGTTGCCCGTGCGGGATCCGGTAGGTCGCGACGTGCTCCCAGTCGTCGACCTGCGCGCCCCACCATCGGCGCATCTGTCGTCGTGCCGCGTGTTCGAGGTCGCCGTTCGACTGGCCGGGAATCGCCGCGGCGATGAGATGCCGACCGGGCGGGGCGTAGCTCGATGCGACGTTGCTCATCACCGCCGCGTTGAGAACCGGCCCGACACCCGTTCCGTCGAGGATGACACTCTTCGAAGCGGTCGGAGCGCTGTCGGCGGCGAAGTACACGCATCCTGCGGCCTTGGACCTCACTTCGTCGAGGTCGAGCAGGTGACTCGCGGTCGGGCCGTCGGTCGCGACGACGACCGCCGCGGCGTCGATCTGTTCGCCGCCGTCGAGGCGAATCGACGTCGC
>NZ_JBAVYV010000574.1:0-11156 GCF_049588435.1 Ilumatobacter sp. | reverse complement strand
CGGGTGGGTTCGACCCGATCGAACTCGAGATCTGCTGGCAGAGCCTGATCGCCACGGTCAACGAACAGGCCAAGGCGCTGCAGCGTTCCGCGTTCAGCCCGATCGTCCGCGAGGCGGGCGACCTCGCGAACGCCGTGTTCGACCGCCGAGGTCGCATGGTCGCCCAGGCGGTGACCGGCACGCCCGGCCACATCAACAGCCTCGCGATCGCGGTCCAGAACATCCTGGAGGAGTACCCGATCCACTCCCTCGAAGAGGGCGACATCCTCATCACCAACGACCCGTACAAGACGGCGGGGCAGTTGCTCGACGTCACCGTGCTCGTCCCGGTGTGGCGAGGCGGACGGCTGATCGCGCTGTTCGGCTCGACGATCCACCACACCGACGTCGGCGGATACGGCATCGGTGCCGGTGGCCGCGACGTGTTCGAGGAGGGACTCTGGATCCCGATCGTCAAGCTGATGAAGGCCGGCGAGCGCAACGAGGACGTGTGGAAGTTCATCCTCTCGAACGTGCGCCAGCCCGACCACATGGGCGGCGACCTGCACGCCCAGATGGCATCGGGTCAGATCGGTGCGCAGCGCCTGCTCGCGCTGTGCGACCATCACGGATTCGACGACATCGAGGACCTCGCCGACGAGATCATCACCCGTTCCGAGATCGCCACCCGCAACGGCATCCGCGAACTCGACTCGGGTCGCTACGAGTCGAGCGCCCTGCTCGACCTGGCCGACGGCAGCGAGATCCTGATCAAGTGTGCACTCATCGTCGACGCCGAAGCGGGTTCGATCACCGTCGACTACACCGGCTCGGCCGACGCCAGCCGCTGGGGCATCAACGTGGTGAAGAACTACAGCCACGCCTACACCACGTTCGTGGTGCGCTCGGTGCTGAGTCCCGACATCCCGAACAACTACGGCAGCCTCAAGCCGATCGAGATGATCGCTCCCGAAGGGTCGATCCTCAACGCCGTGTCACCGCAGCCGTGCACGGCCCGGCACGTGGTGGGAATGTTCCTGCCCAACGCACTGCTCAAGGCGCTCGCCCAGGTCCGTCCCGACGGGGCGATGGCCGAGGGGTCGGGCGCGGTGTGGACGATGCAGGTCAGCGGCAACCACGACGACGGCAGCCCGTTCATCACGGCCATGTTCACCTACGCCGGTGGCGTTGGTGGTCGGGCCACGAAGTCCGGCCTCGACGCCTGCTCGTACCCCACCGGCGTTGCAGCCGTGCCGATCGAAGTGGTCGAGGCATCTGCGCCGATCCGCTTCAGCACCAAGGCGCTGCGGCCCGACTCCGGAGGCCACGGAGCCCAGACCGGGGGACTCGGCCAGACGATCGAGTTCGAGGTCGACACCACCCGCGAGTGGCAGCTCAACGCCGTCACGAGCCGCCTCGCCGAGGCCCCGCAGGGAATCTTCGGAGGCGAGCCCGGTGCCGCCGGTGCGTTCAGCGTGAACGGCGAGAACGTCACCACCCAGGAACGGATCACCCTCCAACCCGGCGACAAGGTCCGACTCGACCTTCCCGGCGGCGGCGGCTACGGCGCCCCGACCACCTGAGCGGCGTTCCCCGATGACTGCGACCACACTCGCCGACCGAGGCGTCGACGCGTCCCACGGGGTCCACCTCGCACTCACCAACTCGCCGTCGTTCGTCGCTGCGTGGCTCGCCGCGACGCGGCTCGGTTCGTACATCGTCCCGTCCGACCCGATGGGGACCGCACCGGAACTGGTCGAACACATCTCGCGGACGTCGCCCGCCGTGTCGGTGGTGTCCGCCCATCGCCGGGAGATCGCTCGCGACGCGATCGCGAGCGTCGGTGACGACGCTCCGACACTGCTGATCATCGACGAAGACGACGTGACCTGCGCCGGACTGGTGATCGACGGTCGGCCGTGCAGCCGTATCACCGAGTGGCCCGTCCCGGAATCGAGCGACCGGGCCGCCGTGATGTTCACGAGTGGGACGACGGGCCGCCCGAAGGGCGTCGAGATCACGCAGGGCAACTACGCATTCGCCGGTTCGACCATGGCCGCGGCCGCCGGTCTCGGTCCCGACGACCGTCAACTCGTCGTGTTGCCGCTGTTCCACGCGAACGCGCAGTACTACTCGTTCGCCGCGGCGATCGCCGTCGGCGCGAGCGTTGCGTTGATGTCGACGTTCTCGGCCAGCGGATTCGTTCCGCAGGCGGCGATTCACGGTGCCACCCACGCAAGTCTGTTCGCAGGGCCGATGCGGATGATCCTGGCCCGCGGCGGCCCGTGGGAGCCCGGTCCCGGGCAACCCGACCTGCTGCTGCGCCACTGCTGGTTCGCCCAGAACATCACCTCCGACCAGTACGAGACCATCGCCGACTGGCTGGGTTGTCGTCCCCGCCAGCTGTACGGCATGACCGAGACCATTCCCGCTGTGCTCACCGATGCCGCGAGCGGCGCGCGCCCTGATTCGATGGGGTTCGTGACCGACGGATGCCGGGTGGAGTTGCACGACGAGCATGGACACCCGGTCGAGCCCGGCGAGGTCGGCCAGATCGTGGTCGGTGGAGACCCCGGCTCGACGCTCTTCGCGAGCTACCTCGGTGATCCCGACACGACCGCCCGCTCGTACCGCGACGGCTGGTTCCTGACCGGCGACCGTGCCCGTCGTGACGCCGATGGTCGCTTCTTCTTCGACGGACGTCGCTCCGACGTGTTGAAGGTTGCCGGCGAGAACGTGTCCGTCGTCGAGGTCGAAACGGTCGTCGGGTCACACGACGACGTCTTCGACGTGGTGGTCGTCGGTGCGCCCGATGCGATCCGCGACGAGGTACCCGTCGCATTCGTCGTCCCCGAGTCCGGCGCCGAACGCGATGGCCTGAGCGAGCGCCTCGACGAGTGGTGCGCGGCGCGGCTCGGCAAGGCCAAGCGGCCACGTGACTTCTCGTTCGTCGACGAACTCCCGCGTACCAGCGTCGGCAAGGTCCGCAAGTTCCTGCTCGCCGAAGCCGCCGCCGAGAACACACCACACCCCGACCCGTCCAGCATCCGCCCCAGCCAGGAGCCGTCCGCATGACCACCACCGAGCCGTCCACCCCCGCGCAGCTGCGACCCGATCTGATCGATGCGCTCGACGCATCGACCGTCGACGTCGCCAACGCGTCGACCCTTCCACCGGAGCTGTACACGTCGAGCGACGTGCTCGCGTTCGAGCGCGAAGCGATCTACGCGAAGGAATGGTTGTGCGCCGGCCGCGTCGAGCGACTCCCGAACGTCGGCGACTGGTTCACCGTCACCATCTGTGACGAGCCGGTCATCGTGTGCCGTGACAAGCAGGGCGGCATCCGCGCGATGTCCGCCGTGTGTCAGCACCGTGCGATGCAGGTCTGCGACGGGACCGGCAACTCGAGCACCTTCAAGTGCCCGTACCACCACTGGAACTACGGGCTCGACGGTCGGCTCCTCGGGGCGCCGGCGATGGAACGCACCGAGGATTTCGACAAGGCCGACTACGGCCTCGCGCAGTTCGCGGTCGAGGTGTGGCAGGGGTTCATCTTCTTCAACATGGATCCCGACGCTGCGCCGCTCACGCCGACGCTCGCCGACTACGAACCGTTCATCGCGAACTACGACCTGTCCGACGCCGTGTGTCCCGGAACGTTCACGCTCGAGAACCGTCCGTGGAACTGGAAGGTGATGTTCGAGAACTTCAACGACGGCTATCACGCCAACCGACTCCACCAGTACGTCCAGGACTTCTGCCCGAGCAACCTCACCGACTTCCCGACCGAATCGAACGACGACTCGAACGTCATCTTCCGTGAAGGCGGCTACACCGTGATGGACGGTGGCTTCAACGCGACGCACCAGGCGATCATGCCGGTGTTCCCCAAGCTCACCGAGGCCGAACGGACGCGCTCGACCTTCGCGCTCGTCCCGCCGACGCTGTGCCTCGGCACCGCACCGGACCAGGCGTTCTTCTTCCTGGTCCGCCCGACGTCGCCGGAAACGGTCGACATCGAGATCGGCTACATCTTCCACCCGTCCGCGCTCGACGATCCGATGTTCGAACACAAGCTCAAGCTGACCGACGTCGGCGTGCAGGTGTTCGTGGACCAGGACACCGACGCCACCACCAAGGTGCAGCGCGGTCTGCGTTCGCGGTTCGCGCCGCGTGGGCGCTACTCGTGGCAGGAGGAGAGTCACGTCCGCTTCAACCGTTGGCTCGCCCAGCGCTATCGGGCACAGCCGGCGGCCGATTGAGGGGTCGAGTGTCCAGGTCACCGGGCGTTCGACATCTCGTTACATGGCCGAAACGATCGGCCGACTACCATTCCAATGGTCTGACCATCAGACCGACCAACAAAGGGGGAGGAGCCCATGCTCTTCGAAAAGACCACCACCACCAACCGACGCTGGCAGCGTTCGATCGCGGCTCTGGCTGCGCTCTCGCTGACGGCGGCAGCATGCGGCGGCAGCGACGACGCCGACGAGCCTGACGACACGACCGCGGAGACCACAGCGGACACCGCGACGGAGGAGGAAGCGACCGACGACACTGCCGCTGCGGACGAGGAAGCCACCGACGACACCGCCGTGGCCGGCGGGATCGAGGACGTCAACGGTGACGGCATCGTGACGTTCGGCGTCGCGACTCCGGGCCCGCGCGACGACGGCGCCTACTACCAGGCGCTCGTCGAAGGCATCACCGCCTTCTCCGAGGAGAACGGCTTCGCCGAGCCGATCATCGTCGACAACATCGACCCGGCGCAGGCCGACACCGAGATCCGCAACCTCACCCGCCAGGGCGTCGACGTGATCGCCGTGGGTGCCAGCGAACTGGCCGACCCCCTCGAGTCCCTCTCAGCTGAGTTCCCGGACATCTTCTGGTACTGCAACTGTGGTGCGGGACAGCAGATCCCCGGCGTCGCCCAGTCCGCCGACGACTCGTCGCAGATCAGCTACTCGGCGGGCTACGCCACGGGCCTGCTGCTGCAGGACACCGATTCCACGGCGGCGGCCTTCCTCGGCTGCTGTGATCTCGACTTCGAGAAGGAGGCCTACATGGCCTACGAGCTCGGGCTCCAGGCCGTCGACGAATCGTTCACGATGAGCTACATCCCGACCGGTGACTTCAACGATGTCGCCGGCGCCACTGAGGCCTTCAACCAGGCGGTCGCCAACGGTGCCGGAGCGGTGTATCCGTTCCTCGGCGGCGCTCACGAGCCGATCGTCCAGTTGGCCAACGACGAGGGCGTGATCACGATGTCGGCCGGCGCGTCCGAGGTCTGCGAACGTGACGATCTCGACTACCAGATCGCCGTCCAGTTCGATGCCGGTGACTACCTCGAGGTGATCATCCCGAAGATCGCCGAGGGCGAGCTGGCCGAGGGCGAGACCTTCGTGTTCACCGTCGGCGAGTTCCCGTTCGTGGGAGCACTCCTCTGTGACGGCACCCCCGAGCAGGTCGCCGCGCTCGACGACGTCAATGCCCAGATCGCAGCCGGCGACTTCGCCGACGCCTTCTTCGGGATCAAGTCCGAGGCCTACGGCTTCTGATCCCCTGATGGGTTGACGGTCGGGCACCGCTTCGGTGTCCGACCGTCGGCCCGTTCGACCCATCCGATCCCGACTCGAACACGGAGGCCTCGTGCGAGCTGCGCAGTACACCGAACACGGAGGACCCGAGGTTCTCTCGGTCATCGATCTCCCCGACCCGGATCCCGGCGCGGCCGATGTGGTCGTGGCGGTGGAGGCCTGTGCGCTGAACCGACTCGACGTCGTCCAGCGCAACGGGTGGTTCACCCTCGACGGCTTCACACTTCCGCACGTCGCGGGAATGGACGTGGCCGGAACCATCGTGGCGACCGGTGCCGACGTGGACGCCTCACAGGCGGCGATCGGCGATCGCGTGGTCGTCGACCCGTCGCTCGTCGGGGTCGATCCGACGTCGAAGCTCGCCGGCCGGGGTGACCTGTACGGCGATCTCGGCGTGATCGGAGCCAACGCGGACGGCGGCTACGCCGAGCTGTGCCTGGCACCGGCCTCCCACGTGTACCGGGTACCCGACACGATGCCGATCGCGCACGCAGCAACGTTCCCGACCTGTCACCTCACGGCGTCACACGCGATGTTCGACGTCGCCGGACTGACCGCCGGTGAGACGGTGATGATCCATGCCGCTGGTAGCGGCGTGTCGGTCGCGGCGATTCAGCTGGCCAAGCGCGCCGGGGCCACGGTGCTCGCGACTGCCGGAGCGCAGGCCAAGCTCGACCGGGCGGTCGAGCTCGGAGCCGACTACGTCCTGAACAACCGCGTCGGCGACGTCGCAGGCTGGGCGCGCGAGGTGACCGACGGGCGCGGCGTCGACGTCGTGTTCGATCATGTCGGTACCGCCCTGTTCGCCCCGTCGATCTTCTCGCTCGCGATCGGTGGGCGGCTCGTGTCGTGCGGCAACACGTCGGGTGACGAGGCGGTCATCCCGAGCCTCGGGCATCTGTTCCACAGCCGGATCTCGATCCTCGGATCCGATGCATACCGTCCCGAGGAGTTCGGCCCCGCATGGGACACGTTCTGCGCCGGTGACTTCGTGGCGCACATCGACCGCGAGTACCCGCTCGACGAGGCGGGTCCTGCCCAGGAGCATCTGGTGTCGGGTGAGCTGTTCGGCAAGATCGTGTTGCGACCGCAGGCGTCCTGATCACGAGCCATGGCCGACTCGCCGTACCCCGAGCTGAAGAAGACGCACACGATGGCGCGCGTCGGGCGTCCCTACACCGACTACAAGCCGCCAGCCGCGGCACCGGTGTGGGACGTGATCGAGGGTTTCGGCCGCTTCCACGTGCTGAGCTCGGCGCTCGAGCTCGGTGTGTTCGATCTGCTCGCCGAGATCGGTCCCGCCCGTGCTGAAACGCTCGCCGAACCCCTCGAGGTGTCCGCAACTCATCTCGAGACACTGCTCGAAGGCGTGGTCTCGATGGGTCTGCTCGATCGCCGCCACGGGGTGTTCGAATTGAACGACACCGCTCGGCGCTACCTGGTCTCGGATTCACCTGCCTCCATGGCCGCTCTCGTTCCCGTCTCGCCGGGACCGCTCGAGAACTGGAGCCGGCTCACCGACACCGTCCGCACCGGTGCACCCGTCGACCCGGTCGACGACGACGCCCGATTCCACGTGCCGCTCGTCGAAGGAACCTTCACGACGATCAACCGGTGTGCGATGCGTTCCGACCTGCAACTCCGCTACAGCGCGCTCGCCGCGCCGCGCGTGCTCGAACTCGGTGCCGGTGGAGCTCCGTGGTCGATCGCCATTCTCGAAGCCAACACCGATGCCACCGCTGTCGTGAACGACCTCGACGGGGTGATCGGTGTCGCTCGCCGCAAGGTGACCGAACGCGGACTCGATGGACGTGTCGAGTTCCGTCCCGGCGACTTCCACGACATCGAACTCGAATCCGGTGGCCACGACCTCGTGGTGCTCGGCCACATCTGCCGGACCGAGGGGGAGGCCGGGACCCGTTCGCTGATGCGGCGCGCCTTCGACGCCCTGAAGGCCGGCGGCCGCATCCTGATCGGCGACTACTTCTGTGACGAGCAGCGGTCCCAGGCGGGCCATGCCCTGATGATGGGCGTCACGATGATGGCGAGCACCCGCCGCGGCCGGACCTTCACACACGGCCAGGTCGGCGCATGGCTCACCGACGCCGGATTCGAGGCCGTCCGGTGCATCGAGCCGATCGGATTCCAGGAAGTGTTCGTCGGGGTGCGACCCACGTCGGCGTGCCCCGAACCGCGAGGAGCGCACACATGACCGACATCCCCGACACCGCGAGCCCGATCACGGTCGACCTGCTGATCGACGCCTGGTACGTGGTGACCATGAACGAGACGCGCGACATCATCCACCGCGGTTCGGTCGCGGTCGACGACGGGCGCATCGTGGCCGTCGGCAAGACCACCGATCTCGAGCAGCGCTACCGGCCCATTCGCCGAGTCGGCGGCGAACGGTTCGTGCTCACGCCGGGCCTGATCAACACGCACATCCACATCACCGGCGAGCCGTTGACCCGGGGGTACGTCCCCGACGACACACCGTTCGAGGAGAACGTGTTCATCTGGCTGACCGGTCTGTACTCCGTGCACGACGCCGGTGACGAGCGCTGCTCGGCGCAACTCGCGGCCACCGAGATGTTGCGGACCGGGACGACCACGTTCCTCGAGGCCGGCACCATTCGCTTCCTCGACGACGTACTCGACGGTCTCGCGGAGACCGGAATCCGCGGCAAGCTCGGGTCGTGGGTGTGGGATCTCCCGCCCCAACCCGACGTGTACCACCAGACCACCGATCAGGCGATCGCCCGGCTGCAGGCCCAACTCGAGTCCTCCCGCAGTGTCGCGGACGGTCGCCTCGGCACATGGGCCACCGTGGTCGGGCACACCACCTGCTCCGACCCGTTGTGGAAGGCCACGCGTGCCCTGGCCGACGAGTACGACGTCGGCGTCAGCTTCCACATGTCGCCGGCGAAGTCGGACCCCGACGGCTTCATCGCCGAGTTCGGCCGACGCCCGATGGAGCATCTCGAGGACCTCGGCGTGCTCCGTGAGGACTGTGCGATCACCCACTGCGTGCACGTCGACGACCGCGAGATCGACATCATGGGCGGGCACGGCCTCACGGTCGCCCACTGTCCGACCACGGCGCTCAAGGTCAGCTACGGCGTCACCCAGATCGGCAAGATGCCCGAGATGGTGCAGCGCGGTGTCAACGTGTCGATCGGGACCGACGGGAACAACGCCTCCAACTACTCCGACCTGATGCGCGCCACCTACCTCGTTGCCGGCCTGTTCAAGGACGGTCGCATCGACCCGCAGATGTTCCCCGCCGAGAAGGCGTTCGAGATGGCGACCATCGGTGGGGCCAAGGCGATCGGGATGCAGGACGAGATCGGTTCGCTCGAGGCGGGGAAACGCGCCGACCTCGTGCTCCACGACACCGATCGTCCCGAGTGGCGTCCGTTGTTGAACGTCGTGAATCAGCTCGTGTGGTCCACCGACGGGAGAGGTGTCCACACCGTCGTGGTCGATGGTCGCATCGTGGTCGAAGATGGTCACATGACCGGCATCGACGAGGCCGCGCTGTGGGCCGAGGCCCAGCAGCGGGGCGAGGCCATCGTGCAGCGATCCGGTCTCCCGGACAAGGCGAAGTTCCCGACGTGGTGAACGTGTCCGACAACGGAACGGCCGCCGACGTCGCGGTCTCGGTGCGTGGCCTCACCAAGCGCTACGGCCAGGTCGTCGCCTGCTCGAACGTCGACCTCGATCTCCGTCGCGGTGAGATCCACGGCGTGCTGGGCGAGAACGGTGCGGGCAAGTCGACCCTGATGAAGGTCTTGATCGGACTCGTGCAACCGGACGAGGGCACACTCCACGTCGACGGCGAACGGGTCCGCATCGACAGCCCGGCACGCGCCGGCGCGCTCGGGATCGGCATGGTGCATCAGCACTTCAGTCTCGTCGACGAGTTGCGGGTGTGGGAGAACGTTGTGCTCGGTGAGCGCGAGCGCCTCAACGCGAAGCATGCGCGTGATCTCGTCGAATCGATCGGAGAACGGTACGGCCTGGGGGTCGATCCGGACGCCCACGTGGGTGACCTCACCGCCGGGATGCGTCAGCGGGTCGAGATCATCAAGTGCCTGCGCCGCGACCCGTCGATCGTCATCTTCGACGAGCCGACCTCGGTGTTGACCCCGCAGGAGTCCGAGCAGCTCTTCGGAGTGCTGCGCCTTGCCGTCGAACGCGAAGGCAAGGCCGTCGCGCTGGTGAGCCACAAGCTCGACGAGATCCGACTCGCCACGGACACGGTGACGATCCTGCGGCGCGGGAGCGTCGTCGAGGATGGCCGTACCGACCGGTTCGACCAGCAGTCGCTCGCCCAGGCGATGATCGGCCGCGCGGTCTCGTTGCGCGGCGACGACGCTGCTGCGCTCGGCGCGACCGACATGGTCGCCACCGAACTCGCCGACTCGTCGGGCCCGGTGACGGCGCCGACGGTCCTCGCCGTCGAAGGTGCCGTGCTCGACCGGTACGGACACCGCGTCCTCGATGGTGTGGACCTCGATGTTCGTGCCGGCGAGATCGTCGGGATCGCCGGTGTCGAGGGCAACGGACAGGTCGAGTTGGCCGATGTGCTCTCCAGCCTGGCCACGCTCGATGCCGGAACGGTCATCGTCGACGGTGCCGTGGTGCCGACCGGTCGGGCCGGGGCGATGGGCGCCGCCGGTGTCGGCATGATTCCCGAGGATCGACACGACGCGGGCTGCGTGCTCGACATGAGCGTGGCCGAGAACCTCGCACTCGCCAAGGTCGGCGTGGGGCCCTGGCTGCGCCGTGTCGACCGGGCGAAGATCGAGGCCGACGCAGTTCGCCTCATCGACGAGTACGAGATCCGGTGCGAAGGTCCGCGCGCTCCGTTCCACTCGCTGTCTGGTGGAAACCAGCAGCGGGTCGTCCTCGCCCGGGAGCTGAGCGCAGAACCGAAGGTGCTGGTTGCCGCGCAGCCCACCCGCGGTCTCGACGTGGGTGCGATCGAGTTCATGGGCGAACAACTCCGCACGACCGCCGGCTCCGGAGTCGGCGTGCTGCTCATCTCGAGCGAACTCGAGGAGATCCTGCACCTCGCCGACCGGATCCTGGTGATGCACGCGGGCCGCATCGTCGGCGAGATGAATCGCGCCGACGCGGACGTCGAACGCATCGGACTTCTGATGGGAGGAGTGGTGACCGGTGGCTGAACTCCGGAATCGGCCGGGTCTGTTGACCGGGCGCATCTCCACGAACGACGCGGGGTTCACGTTCGCGCTCTACTCACTTTCGCTGCTCGGTGCACTGGTGATCTCCGGTGGCCTCGTGGCCGCCACCGGTGGATCGGCCCTCGACGTGCTGTCGGCTCTGCTCGACGGCAGTATCCGCTCGCCTGGTGCCTGGGGTCTGACGCTCACCACCGCGGCACCGTTGCTGCTCGTCGCGATCGGCACGATCGTCGCGACGCGAGCGGGCCTCGTCAACATCGGCCAGGAGGGTCAGGTGCTGATCGGTGCCGCCTTCGCCGGCGAGATGAAGAAATCGGTGTTCACCGCGCTCAACTATCTGCTGCCGTCGAAGGGCGTCATGCCGATGCAC
>NZ_JBAVYV010000573.1:0-5740 GCF_049588435.1 Ilumatobacter sp. | reverse complement strand
ATGCTGCCTGCGGCCACGCGGGCCGCCCTGGCCTCGATCGCCCCGACCAACGTGATCATCCTCGGCGGGCCGGCAGTGGTGCCCGTCGTCGTTCAGACCGAGCTCGAAGGGCTGGGCTACGCCGTCGCCCGGGTCGCCGGACCCGACCGCTACGCCACCTCCGCGGCCGCCGCGATGCTCCACCCACCTGACGTCCCCGTCGTCTACATCGCGAGCGGGGCCGACTTCCCGGACGCGCTCACCGGCGCCTCTGCCGCTGCTCGCGACGGCGGCCCGATCCTTCTCACGCGACCGGATTCGGTGCCACCCGCGCTGACGTCCGCTCTTGCCCACCTCCAGCCCCAGCGCATCGTCGTCCTCGGCGGGCCGGGCGCGGTGTCGGCCGGCGTCTTCGATGCGATCGGTGCAGACGAACGGCTGTCCGGGCCCAACCGCTACGCAACCGGTGCTGCGGTGGCCGCCACCTTCGACGCCGACCCGGCTCACACCTATGTGGCTCAGGGACTCAACTGGCCTGATGCCCTGGCGGGGTCGGCGCTCGCCGGCGCACAGGGGGTGCCGGTGATCATCACCGACCCGGACGCCCTCACCCTGGAGAGCCGGATGGCGCTCGACGCACTGTCCCCGCAGCACGTCGCGATCCTGGGCGGAGTGAACTCGGTCTCGACGGGGGTGGAGAACAGCCTCAATGCACCCGAGGCCTACCCCACGTGGGCCGGCACCTGAACCCGTCACGAGTGGACTGCGACACCGACGCACGCGGAACATGCCGAGGCGGAGATCGGGACGCTCGGTGCCTCCCGTTAGGTTGGCGTGCGTGCCCGTGCCCGTCCCGTCGTCTCGCCCCTCGGATGCCGCCACGCCGTCGCTGATCGGTTGGCGGGAATGGGTCGCCTTCCCCGAGTGGGGTGTCGCGGCCATGAAAGCGAAGACGGACACGGGGGCGCGCACCTCGGCCCTCCACGCGACCGACATCGAAGAGTTCGAGCGCGATGGAGTGCGGTGGGCCCGCTTCGTGATGCACCCGTGGCAGCGCAACGATGACGATCCGCACCCCGTGGAGGCACCGTGCGTCGATCAGCGCGCGGTCACGAGTTCGTCGGGGACGAGGAGCGTTCGGCCCGTGATCAGCGCCGTCATCGACCTCGATGGGTCACCGCACGACATCGAGTTGACGCTCACCCGACGTGACGAGATGGGCTTTCGGATGCTGCTCGGACGCAATGCGATGGCAGGTCGCTACATCATCGACCCGTCGCTGTCCTACGTGACCGGCCGGCCGGACCGTGAGACGCGTCAACGAAACCGAGGGCGTCGATGAGCGACGCCGAGGGCGTCGGCGACTCCGAACCCGAGGACGGCCCGGAACAGTCGTTGATCGTGGCCCCACCGGCGCAGCGTCGTCGCCGACTGCTCCGTCGCGCATCGTTCTCCATCGGCAACCTCGACGTCGTCGCCGGCCGTTCTGCGATCGGTGAGATCCCGATCTCGCGTCTCGTGACCGGCAACCAGATCTCGATTCCGATCAACGTGTTCCACGGACGGAACGAGGGCCCGGTGATCTGGCTCAGCGCCGCCGTGCACGGTGACGAGATCGCGGGAGTCGAGATCATCCGGCGCGCACTCACCGCGATCGACCCGCGCTCCCTGTCCGGGACGATCGTCGCCGTACCGATCGTCAACGTTCACGGGTTCCTGAGCGGCGACCGCTATCTCCCCGACCGTCGCGATCTCAACCGGTCGTTCCCCGGATCGGCGGGCGGCTCGCTCGCCGCTCGTGTGGCGAACATCTTCATGACCGAGATCGTTCAGCGTTGCGACGTCGGCATCGACCTCCACACGGGATCCGATCACCGCACCAACCTCGCCCAGATCCGTGCCGACCTCGACGATCCCCGCACACGCGATCTCGCGGTCGCCTTCGGAGCGCCGCTGATGATGCACGCCAAGCTGCGCGACGGTTCGATGCGCGCGGCGGCGACCGCCACCGGATCGACGGTGTTGCTGTTCGAAGGCGGGGAGGCATGGCGGTTCGACCACGATGCGATCGACATGGCTGTCGCCGGCATCGGGCGGGTTCTCGGTCGCCTCGGAATGGTCCAGACCGACGACGCGATGGCGATGGACGGCACCTCCGTCGTCGATCCTCCGGCCGAGACACGATCGAGCAGTTGGGTCCGGGTGCGGCGCAGCGGGATCGCATTGATCGAGGTCGAACTCGGACAGATCGTCGAACGTGGCGACGTGGTCGCCACGGTGCGCGATTCTGTGGGTCGGCGGCTCAGCCGGAGCCGTGCGTCGCGATCCGGAATGGTGATCGGACACACCCAGCAACCGCTCGTCAACCAGGGCGACGCGATCATCCACATCGCCGAGCTGCTCGACCAGCGCGACGATGCCGCACTCAGGAATGCAATCGAGACGGAGACAACGTGAAACTCGCCATCCTTTCCCGGTCACCCGGGGCCTACAGCACACATCGCCTCAAGACCGCGGCGCTCGAACGAGGTCACGAGTGCAGGGTGCTCAACACCCTGCGTTTCGCGATCGACCTGGCCGGCGGAGAGCCCGACCTGCAGTTCCGAGGCCGGCAGCTGTCGGACTACGACGCGATCCTGCCCCGCATCGGCGCATCGATCACCTATTTCGGAACCGCCGTCGTCCGCCAGTTCGAGCAGATGGACGTCTACACGCCGAACACCTCGAACGGCATCGCGAACTCGCGGGACAAACTGCGCGCCACCCAGATCCTCAGCCGCCACGACATCGGGATGCCCGCCACCTCCTTCGTCCGGGACAAGGCCGATGTGCTGCCCGCGATCGAGTTGGTCGGCGGGGCGCCGGTTGTCATCAAGCTGCTCGAGGGGACCCAGGGGATCGGCGTGATCCTCGCACCCGACAAGAAGGTCGCCGAGGCGATCATCGAGACGTTGCAGTCGACCAGGCAGAACGTGCTCATCCAGCAGTTCATCGCGGAGAGCAAGGGTCGCGACATCCGTGCCCTGGTGGTCGGCGATCGAGTCGTCGGCGCCATGCGACGGACGGCGCAGGGAGACGAGTTCCGGTCCAACGTCCACCGCGGGGGATCGGTCGAGGCGGTCGAGTTGTCGCCCGAGTACGAACGCACGGCGGTTCGCGCGGCGCAGATCATGGGTCTGCGCGTCGCCGGTGTCGACATGCTCGAAGGCAACGAGGGTCCGTTGGTGATGGAGGTCAACTCGTCGCCCGGGCTCGAAGGGATCGAACGCGCGACCGAACTCGACATCGCGGGGGCGATCGTCGACCACATCGCGAACCAGGTCGCGTTTCCCGAACTGGACGTGCGCCAGCGCCTCACGGTCAGTACGGGCTACGGGGTCGCCGAGATCCACATTCCCGAAGGGTCCGCGTTCGCCGGCAAGACGATCAACGAATCGGGTCTGCGCGACCGTGACATCTCGGTGCTCACGCTCCACCGGGACAACACGGTGATCCCGAACCCGAAGGGGAGTCGCGTCCTCGAGGCGAACGACCGGTTGTTGTGCTTCGGTCGGCTCGAGGAGATGCGCGACCTCATCCCCGCTCGTCGGAAGCGGCGCGCGAAGGTCCGCAAGCTGCCTGACGACGCGCTCCAGGACTGACCCGGGTCACCGGTCGGTCGAGAGCAACTGCTCGACGTACGCGGTGCGCGCCAGTTCGGTGAGCACCTCGACGTCCGGATGCACGCCGTCGGGGCGAACCGAGCCGTGCTCGGCCTCGTATTCCGCGAGCGGCGTGGCATAGTCGAACACGTCGACGCGATCGTGCACCTGGGCCCACCGTTCGATCTGGGTGTTCCAGGCCTCGGTCCGCTCGTCGCGCGCCATCTCGGGAGTCGAGAACAACCCGTCTCCGATCGTGGGCGCATCCGCGACGAGCAGGCGGGGCATCGCTCCGTCGACGTCGGCGATCACCGTCAGCAGTTCGGCGAACTCGGTGTCGTGGTGTCCGATCCAGGCCGGATCGCCCGGCACCCGAGGCGTCGGGTCGTCGGAGAAGACCAACGCCGCCGCCTCGATCGGACCGGCGACGACGAGCACGGTGTCCGGCGCGAAGTCGGCGATCAGCGGTGGGAGCTTCGCGGCGAAGTCGGCGCAGTCGAGTGGCTTCGGATCGGTGCTGCTGCTCGGCTGGATCGCAACGGCGCGCACGATCGGACATCCGTTCTCGCCCGCCCAGACGACGTCGAGGCGCTCGTCCGCGACATGCAGCGCGCGGGCGACGATGAGCGACGTCGAATCCCCGAGCACCAAGACCCTCTCCCGGGTGTCGTCCGTCTCGACGGTGTCGGCGGCGACGGCATCGAGTTGCTCCGCCAGCTCATCCGCGTCGGTCGCCAGCCCGATCACCTCGGGACGTGAGATGGCCATCCGTTCGAGCGCGCTCTGGAGCGGGCCGGGCGGTCCGGACCAGACGAGAACGATCGGAACATTCCGCTCGCCGAGCCGATCGATGGACGACTCGACGCCATGTTCGGTGGTGACCTGCCGTGACGCGATCGCCTGGATGTCGTCGCCGTCGGATTCCGGACCCGCGTCGGAAGCGGTGCCCTCGAGGTCGCTGAGCGGGAGGAGCACCACATCGGAGACGACGTCGGGCCGCGCCGCTTGGGCCGCGTCGGCGGCCGTGGGATCGTCCCCGATCACGAGGATCGTCACCGCTGGCGGACGTCGCGTCGCCGTGGTCGGCGCGGCGGATGTCGTCGACGTGGCGGAGGCGTCGATGGACTGCGACGAGGCTGTCGAGGTCGTCGATGAAGGGGCCGCCGCACCGGGTGCGACCGGTGCTGGGTCGTCGAAATGAACGACGCCGTCGTCGCCGAAGGCGAGCAATTCATCGGTCGCCGATCGCCGTGGCCCGGGGACGAGAACAGTGGCCAGCGCGATGACGGCGACGGCACCTCCCGCCACCGCCCAGGATCGGATGGGCCGCACCAGGACCCGGCGGAGACGGATCGGTTGCTCGATCGCCATGTACGACAGCATCGTCACCACTCCGACCACCGTGAGCCGCAGGATCGCGAGGGCGGCGCCGTCGAGGCCGGTCCGCTCGGGTGAGAGCATCACGAAGATCGGCCAGTGGAAGAGATAGAGCCCGTAGCTCACCCGGCCGATCACGACCAGCGGGCCGATCGACAGGAGCGCGGCCAACGGGCCATCGGCGAGCACGCCGAGGATCAACGCGCCCGACAGCAGTGCCACCAGGACCAGACCGCCGTCGACGAGGAACGCGTCGTCCAGCCGGATCGTCGCCATCAGGCCGACGATTCCAGCGGCACCGACGAGACCGAGTGCGAGCTGCGAGCGACGCACGGACTGTTGAGATGCGCGCCGGGATGACCACGCGGACGGAGCGACGCGACGATCCGTGACGACGAGCGCGAGCATGCATCCGATGAGCAGTTCGGCGCCCCGGGTGTGGGTGCCGTTGTACAGCATGTCGAAGTCGGTGGTGAGCAGCGTCGCCGCGATCGATCCGGCGAGCAGCACTCCGACCGCCGCCGCGAACCATCGCCGACCACCACGCAGCGCCACCACCGCGACCACGGGCAGCAGCAGATAGAACTGTTCCTCGATCGCGAGCGACCAGAAGTGCGCCACCGGGCTCGGCTCGGTGGCGAACAGTTCCTGATACGACGCATCGGACGTCGCCGCCCGCCAGTTGGCGACGTTCGCGAGGGCCGCGAGCGTCTCGGCGCCGAGGCGCTCACGCTGGGCGATCG
>NZ_JBAVYV010000572.1:0-5812 GCF_049588435.1 Ilumatobacter sp. | reverse complement strand
GTGCCGCACCCCGCTGGACGTCGTGGACCGGCGCGGATGCCCTGTGCACCGGCGCGGGTGCAGGGCGCCTCGCTGTTGGACCGGGATCGACATGGACCGGACCGGGGACCTCGGGTGGCGTCGGGGCATCGTCGAGCGGCACGTCGCGCTCGCCGTGCTCGGTCCAGCATGCCCGCACGTCGGCGGGCCGAGCATGCTCACCTCCGCAGTACGCACACGAGATCGCCATGGCGGCAACCTACCGAACGACCGCCGACACCGCACACACGTTCGATCCGTGCCCGGCATGAGGTCTGGCCATCACGCCAGACCCGGGGCCCCGGTCGAGAGGGATCATCGCCGAGGCGACGCCGAATGTAGTGTTCACATCTGAATCGCCGGCGACCAACGGTGGTTCTCGCCATCACCAGGATCGGATCGGGATGTCCAACTCGTCGTTCTTCAAGTTGTGTGCAGCGGGCGTGGCCGCGTTCTTGCTGGCACTGTCCGCCTCGGTCGTCGCCGCCGCCCCCGCTGGTCTCGTCCGTCAGGTCGACACCGAGGTCCAGGCGGGCTTCGTGCTGAGCGGTTCGGAGCCCGTTCCGAACGCGACGGTGTCGATCCTGCGGGCGGGGAGCACGATCTCGAACGCCCAGGTCCTGGGGACGTCGACCGCCGGTGCCGACGGCGCCTTCAGCGTCAGCTACGAGTCGCCGGCCGATCCGGATGCCGTGCTCTACGCCATCGCACTGGGTCCCGACGGCGTGCGCCTGGCATCGGTGCTCGGCGCTTCGAACGTCCCCGCATCGGTGATCGTCAACGAGCGCACGACGGTGGCGACCTCGTTCGCGATGGCGCAGTTCATCGAGGGCGCCGCGATCGGCGGCCCCGACCCGGGGATGCCGAATGCTGCCGGGACGTTCCGCAACCTCGTCGACGTGGCCGACGGCGGCATCGGCGATGTGTTGGAGACGCCGCCGAACGGTGATGCGACGACGACCCTGCGGACCGTCAACTCGCTGGCCAACATGCTGGCCTCGTGCGTCCGATCTGCGAACGACTGCTCGGCGTTGTTCGCCCTCGCTCCAGCCGTCGACGGATCGCTCCCGACGAACACCCTCGACGCGATGTCCAACATCGCCCAGACACCCGGCTCGAACGTCGCCGACCTCGTCGCTCTGGCGCAGACCGAACCTTTGTACACGCCCGCCCTCACGGCCGGCGCGGCAACCGACACCGCCGCAGACGACTACGTCAACACCCTCGCCCTGATGCTGCTCTATGACGGCAGCGGTGGTCCGGACGGCGCGGTGATGGACGGTCCGGGCAACATCGCTTTCGACTCCGAGGGCAACGCCTGGGTGAACAACAACTATGCGTACGACGGGAACCCGGACGCAGTCACGTGCGGAAGCACGCTCGCCGTGAAGTTCACTCCGACCGGTCAACTGGCCCCGGGATCGCCGGTCGGCGGCGACGATCAGACCCAGAACGGTGTGGGTGGCGGCGGACTCTACGGAGCTGGATACGGAATGGCCGTCGCGCCGGACGACTCGGCATGGATCACGAACTTCGGCTTCCAAGGCCAACAACCCGTGGGCGGCGGAGCGACCGGTGAGTGTGATCAGACGCCGGAGGAACTCGCCGTGTCGGTCTCTCGATTCGACGCCGACGGCGTGCCGTTGTCTGCGGACGGAGACCCGTCGGTGAGCGAGCCCGGCGGCTACATCATCGACCAGATGCGACCCGATCCCGAGAATCCGGAAGGCCGCGGTCAGCCGCAGGGGATCGAGTCGGATCTCGCCGGCACCATCTGGTTCGCCGGGTGCGTCGACGGGTCGGTGGGCCGGTTCGCATCCGATTTCCCGACGACGCCGTACGACTTCATGTTCGTCACCGAGGTCGACGCCGAACTGGTGCCCGAATTCGACAACGCGTTCGACGTTGCGATCGATGCCGAGGGAGATGCCTGGTTCACCGCCAACGCGACATCGAATGTGGTGGAGATCGACACGAACTTCACGCCCGTGCGCAATCTCGACGCCGCCGGTGACTTCGACAAGCCGATGGGGATCGCTGTCGACAGCCAGGGCAACATGTGGGTATCGAACGCGGGGTTACCGAACCCACCGTGCCCTGCGATTCTCGGAGGTCCTCCGAACCCACTCGTCGAACCGGTCGACGGCTACGGGCCGATCGGTCCCGGCGGGATCGACAACGTCCGCGCGTCGGTGACCTTGATCGATGGAACATCGGGCTCGGGGGCCCCCGCCGTAACCAGGTTCACCAAGTCCGGTGGTCAGCGCGATGGTCTGCGGTGGCCGTGGGGGATGGCGATCGACGGTGCGGACAACGTGTGGGTCGCCAACTTCGCTGGCCAGCGCATCATGCGGCTGTGCGGTGTGGAGGAGGGCAACTGTCGCGGCGGCGTGACCGGTGATCCGGTGGGCCCCGACGAGGGCTACTTCAACAGCGGGCTGGCGCGCATCACCGCGGTGCAGATCGATCCGTCAGGGAATGTGTGGGCGACGAACAACTGGCTCCTCGAAGGATTCAGCAACCCGCAGAATCCTGGCGGGCGCCAGGTCGCGGTGTTCGTGGGCTTGGCCGCACCCGTCGTCACACCACGGCTCGGGCCCGTGCGCACACTTCCGAACGACGCGGACCTCTCCGAGCTCACGCTCACCACGGAATGGTCCGACGCGATCGACGGTGACGAGGTGTCGCTGTCGCTCGTCGGAGACGTGAACGCGCCCTCGACCGGCACGTCCACCGCCGCCGGAGTCAGCAACACCGTCGTGACGACGATGCTCGACGGCGAGACGATCACGATCGCGGAGGAGTTCGTTGCGGACAACGCCGGCACGTACGACGCGGCGTTGACGTGTACGGACGAGTCGGGGCTGACCTACACGGCCGGTGCCCTGGACGGCGTCTACACCGTCCCCGTCGCGTCGGGTGACGTGAACTGCACGTTCGTCAACACACTCCGCCGAGTCGAACTCGTCATGGACAAGGAGTGGGTCGACGGAACCGAAGGCGACACCGCGACGCTGAGCATCGCCGGCGCGGACGGCGATGCGTCCGGCGCGTCGACGGCGAGCGGCGCGACGGGAACCGAACTCGACATCGGCGTCGTGACCAGCAGCGCGATCGCGGGCGAGACCGTGACCCTCACCGAGATGCTGCCCGACACCAACGTCGGCGTCTACGCCCCGTCATTGGCCTGCGACGTCGGCGAACTGATCCATGCCGCCGGCGAACTCACGGGACGCCTCACGATCCCCGCCGACATCGCATCGGGGACAACCGTGACGTGTACCTACACGAACGCGCCGCCGGCGACGATCACGATCGTGAAAGATGCGATCCCAGACGACGGGACGGACTTCGAGTTCATCACGAACCTGACACCCGACGGTCAGCCGATCATCCTCGACGACGACGGCGGGAGCGACACGGGTGCCAGCGCCGTGGCGAACTCGTGGACGTCTCCCCCGGTGCCTGCCGATCGGTCCTACTCCGTGATCGAGACCCCGGTCGCCGGTTGGCGCCTCACGAGCGCAACCTGCGACAACGGCGACGTGCCGTCCAACATCGTTCCAGCCCCTGGCACCAACGTCACCTGCACGTTCGTCAACCAAGCGCCGACGAGCGAGATCGTGGTGACCGCGCGGGCCGAGAACGCTGCGAGCGATGCAGCATGGACGTTCGAGGTGAAGATCGATCCCGTCGGCTCCGGTGTCACCTCGCCCCAGACCGCGAGCGGCACTGGCAACGAGTCGGCGAGCGTGACCTTCGCACCGTTGCGCCTCGGCGAAACCTACACATTGACCGGGCGGGCAGCGCCCGCAGGCTGGAGCGTCAGTCCACTCGTCTGCACCACGGTCGACGCCGACCCGACCGAAGTCGGGTACCAGGCCGACACCGGCGCTGCCGATGCAACGATCAGATGCGACGTCGTGCTCACCGCTCCGTCGTCGACCACCACGACCACGGTGGCGAAGACCCCGACGGGCGGCTCGACGAGCCCGCTCCCGAACAGCGGCGGCGACGTCGCCCGGCTGGTTCTCGTCGCCGGACTCCTCGTGGGAGCCGGAATCGGACTGCGCGCGTTCGTTCGCATGTCCCGCCATCGTCGCCGCTTCTGATCTCAGGACATCGACGCGCGTTACGTAACGGGTCAGACCCGTTACGTAACGTTCACCAGAACGAGGCGACCCGATCGCCGACCTCGGGGATGCCGTAGGTGACGCAGAGGCCGACACCGTTGACGATCACCATCGCGACGACCAGGCCGGCGACGATCACGGCGCGACGTCGGCGATGGACCCCGATCGTCGTGAGCGGCGCAGGCATGTACCAGCTCGGGAGCAAACCTTCGTCGGACGACACTCCACCGAACGGGACCGCATCCGAATCGATCTCCACGTCGTTCGGGTCGGCGGCGAGAGCGAGCGCGGTGAGCTCCGCATCACTGATCGTGGCGGCCCCGTCCATCCTCCGACACTACTGCCGGGTGGAACAGCGCCGACCGCGGCGTCCATCGCAGGTCCAGGGCGTGTCCCCGAAGGGTTCCCCAAGCATCCGCGTGTCCGCCGCAGGTCGGCAACGAGACTCCAAACTAGAGGTGAACGGCTGTGGGGAGGAAGAGGGACAACCCTGTGAATTGTCGTGTGGATGACGGCGCGAACCTGTGGATCAACACGCTTCGCTGTGAACCGCGACGCCGATCACGCCGGCTGGAGCTCGACGGGGATGCCGTTCAGCACCGACGTTCCGGACAGCGGGTCCATCGCACGATCGTCGGAGAGCACGTTGGAGTTGACGCCGGCATGCTCCGCAGCGACGCGCATCTTCGCTCCCGGCAGATCGTGGCCCCATCCGTGCGGCAGGCTGACGACCCCGGGTCGGATGGAGTCGGTCACCTCCACCGGCGCCACCAGTTCACCGACGCGTGACGTCACCTTCGCCGCCCCGCCGTCGGTCAGCCCCAGCGTGTCGGCATCGTCGGGGTGGACCTGCAGCGTGCAGCGCGGGGCGCCCTTGACCAACACGTTGATGTTGTGCATCCACGAGTTGTTGCTCCGCAGGTGCCGTCGGCCGATGAGCACGTACGAACGCTCGTCGAGCTCCGTCACCGCCGCAGCGAGACGATCGAGATCGTCCACGAGGACATCGGGGGCGATCTCGACCGCGCCGCTCGTCGTCCGCAGGATCTCCGGCAGGCGCGGCACGAGCGCGCCGAAATCACGGCCGTGGGGATGCTCCAGCAGATCATCGAGCGATGTCCCGTCCGCGTCGGCCCCGAATCCGTCGCCGAAGGGTCCCGTTCGCAGCAGGAGGTCGATCATCCGATCGGGACCGCGTCGCCCGGCCGCATCCAGTGTCGCACGCAGTTCATCCGCGGACCGGCCGGCCACGTTCGAGTTCTCGTCCTTGACGGCGCTCGCGATCAGCCCGTCGATCGCAAGATCGTCGACGACGGACGGGTCGACATCGACACCCATGCCCTGCGCGACGAGCGACAGCTTCGCGATGACCTCCCACTCATCGGGCTGACCGTCGTCGAGCTCGAGGACCGGTTCGGAATAGTTCGCCACGTTGCGCACGGCGAACTGCATCAGAAGCAGGTCGTAATGTGCCCGTTGCAGTTGCGACGGCACCGGCAGGATGACGTCGGCGTGACGGGTCGTCTCGTTCAGATACATGTCGATCGACACCATGAACTCGAGTTCGTCGAGCGCATCGGCGAGCTGTTCGCTGTTCGGCGTCGACAGCACCGGGTTGCCGGCGAGCATCACCAGCCCGCGAACCTGGCCGTCACCGGGGG
>NZ_JBAVYV010000571.1:0-3590 GCF_049588435.1 Ilumatobacter sp. | reverse complement strand
GTCGCCGGCGAATCCCTGGGTGGCGCGCCCCTGGGTGCCGAGCACCTCGCTGGCGCCGGCCAGCCCGGCGAACCCACCGGCGACCGCAAACGTCGTGATGATCAGGAATGCAGGCTTCATCCCCGCGTACCTGGCGGCGTTCGAGTTGGCCCCTTCGGCACGGATCTCGAACCCGAGCTTCGTCCGCTCGATCAGCCACCAGAAGAACACGGCGGCACCAAGCGCGAACAGGAAGCCGATGTGGGCCCGGAGTTCGGGTCGATCGAGGAATGCGAACAGTTTCGGCAGCGTGCCCTCGGGTGTGACCAGCTTCGAGATCGGGTCGCTGCGGCCTTCGCGGACGAACAGCTCGGTCTTGAGGAAGTACAACACCAGTGATCCGGCGATGAAGTTCAGCATGATCGTCGAGATCACTTCGTGGACGCCGGCACGGGCCTTCAAGATGCCGGGGATCAGCCCCCAGACCATTCCGCCGAGCATCCCGGCGCCGACGGCGAGTGGAATCTGGAGGATGGACGGGCCGTTCATCGAGAAGCCGACGTACACCGAGGCCATCCCGCCGACGAGCATCTGACCGGTGCCGCCGATGTTGAACAGTCCAGCGCGGAACGTGACGGCAACGGCGAGGCCTGCGAGCAGCAGTGGTGTGGTGGCGACGATCGTCTCGTTGATCGGACGGAATCCGTTGAACGCTCCGTCGGGCAGCGCGAGGTATGCATCCTTGATCGTGGTCAGGATCCCGCCGAAGTCTCCGTCGCGCAGCTTGTCGATGTCCGAGAAGGCGATCACCACGGTGCCGATGATCAGCGCGCTGATGAACGCCAACAGCGGCAGGGTGACGGCATTGGTCGTGTCGATCCGGTCGAGGACGCGGCGTACCACGCCGCGCTCGGGCGGCGAGTCGCTCGGGGCTTCGGGGGGCGATTGCACGTCGGTCATGCGGTCGTCTGCTCGTTCTGCTCGTTCTGCTCGAGTGCGCCGGCCATGTAGAGACCGACCTCGTTGTGGCTGGTCTGGTCGCGGGGCACGTTGGCCACGATGCGACCCCGGAAGAGCACGATCACCCGGTCGGCGAGAGCCATCACCTCGTCCAGCTCGGTGCTGACGACCAGCACCGCCGATCCCTCGTCGCGGGCGGCGACGACCTGGGCGTGGATGTATTCGATCGAGCCGACGTCGACGCCTCGAGTGGGCTGTGAGGCGATGACGAGTCGGAGATCGCGGCTCAGCTCGCGGGCGACGATCACCTTCTGCTGGTTGCCGCCGGACAGCGTTCCGGCCGGCGTGTCGATCGACGGTGTGCGCACGTCGTACTGCTCGGTGAGTTCCCGCGCGTTCGAGCGCACGCTCGGCCAATCCATCGTCACGCCGTTGCTGAACTGATCGGAGTGGTAGCGGGTGAGCACCATGTTCTCGGCGACGCTGAACTCGCCGACGAGACCCGAACGCTGGCGGTCCTCGGGAATGTGTGCCACGCCGGCCAGGTGGACATCTCTCGGGGAAGCATCGGTCAGGTCGATGCCGTCGACCGAGACACTTCCCGAGAGGATCTCGCGGAGACCGGTGATCGCTTCGACCAACTCGGTCTGGCCGTTGCCCTGGACGCCCGCGATCCCGACGATCTCACCGGCGTGCACGTCGAAGCTCGTGTGATCCACCAGCGTCCGACCGTCCTGGCCGACCACGTGGAGGTCGCGAACCTGCAGCGTGGAGTCACCGGGTTCGGCCGGTGCCTTGTCGACCACCAGTTGGACCGGACGCCCGACCATCAGCTCCGCGAGGCCCACCTCGTCGATCTCCCCGGGGTCCGCCTCGCCGACCGTCTGGCCTCGTCGCAGGACCGCGATGCGATCGGCGACGTTGAGCGCTTCGGTGAGCTTGTGGGTGATGAAGACGATGCCGCGCCCCGCGGCCTTGAGTGACTCGATGATCCGGAAGAAGTCGTCGATCTCCTGCGGTGTGAGAACCGCCGTCGGTTCGTCGAAAACGACGATCTCGGCATCGCGCAACAGCACCTTGGAGATTTCGACGCGTTGCTGGATCCCGACCGGGAGATCCTCGATCACGGCGTCGGGGTCGAGGCCGAGTCCGTACTCGCCCGAGATCCGTTCGACGTCCTTGGCGGCCTTGCGCCGGTCGAGTGAGAGCCCCCGCGTGGGCTCGATCCCGAGTACCACGTTCTCGGCGACCGTGAACACCGGGACGAGCATGAAGTGCTGGTGCACCATTCCGATCCCTGCGGCGATCGCATCGCCCGGCGATTCGAACCTGACGGGCGCACCATCGATGTAGATCGCTCCTTCATCGGCGTGGTACAGGCCGTACAGGATGTTCATCAACGTCGACTTGCCGGCACCGTTCTCGCCGACCAGTGCGAGCACTTCGCCCGACCGAATGGTGAGGTTCACGTTGTCGTTCGCCACGACGCCGGGAAATCGTTTGGTGATTCCGCGGAGCTCGAGTTCCATGCGCCGGTCAACTTAGTCGGCCCGGCGTTCGGCTCCGGCAACGGGTCCTCGCCCGCCGGGAGCGGCGCTCGGAGCCCGCGAAAACGACGACGGGGACCTCCCGTGAAGGAGGTCCCCGTCGAACGGTTCGGGCGAGCGTCGAAACGACGTCGCCGTCAGGTCATCGTCAGCCGACGGTGACGTCGCCGGCGATCAGCGCGGCGATGAGGTCTTCGACCTGGGTCTGCAGCTCGGCGGGAACGTCGCCCTCCTGGTCGTGGTACGGGGCGAGGCCCACACCATCGTTCTCGAGGGTTCCGACGTACTCTCCACCAAACTCACCACGACCGACGATCTGGTCGGCTGCGGCGATGACGGCCTGGTCGATGTTCTTGAGCACCGACGTGAGGTAGACGCCCGACTCGCTCGGGTTCGCGATGAATCCGTCGCTGTCGACGCCGATGATCCGGACGCCCTCGCTCTCGGCGGCGAATGCCGACGAGCCCAGACCGACCGGGCCGGCGACCGGGAAGATGATGTCGGCGCCCTCGTCGGCGAAGCTCGACGCGAGCCGCTTGCCGTCGTCGAGGTTCTCGAAGTTTCCGGCGAAGGTGCCGTCGGAGCCGTCCCACCCGAGAGCGGTGACTTCGCCGCCGTTCTCGCTGTTGTAGTAGTCGGCGCCCTTGACGTATCCGTCCATGAACACGGTGACCGGCGGAATGTTGATGCCGCCGTAGGTGGCAACCGTGCCCGACTCGGTCATACCGGCCGACAGGTAGCCGGCGACGAACGACGGCTCAGCGACGTCGAAGTTCAGGGTAAGGACGTTGTCGATCGGCTCCTCGTAGGCGACGTCGATGATCGCGAACTGCTGGTCCGGGTTGTTCGCGGCGGCCTCGGCAGTTGCGTCCTGGAGCAGGAACCCGACGGTCACGATGAGCGCACAGTCCTGTTCGATGAAGCTCTGGATGTTGGCTGCGTAGTCGGCGTCGGACGCGGACTCGAGCACCTGGGCTTCGACGCCCAGGGTCTCGGCTGCCTGCTGAGCACCCTCGAACGCGAGCTGGTTGAAGCCCTTGTCGTCGACGCCGCCGACGTCGGTGACCTCGCAGATGTCACCTTCCGGGCCGGCGGCCGCGGAGC
>NZ_JBAVYV010000570.1:0-1950 GCF_049588435.1 Ilumatobacter sp. | reverse complement strand
AGCACGCATCGCGAGCGCAGCGATGCGGTGGGCGCCGAAGTCCGACCACATCGATGTGGCCGAGCTCGTCGGCGAGGAGACGGACTCGTCCGCGACATCGACACCGCTTCCTCCGGAGCCGACACCGGACATGGCCGCCGCGGTCCTGTTCACGTCCGGCGCGACGGGTCCGGCAAAGGGCGTGCGGTACCTGCACCGCCAGTTGGCTGCACAGCGTGACGCGCTCGCGACGACGTACGACGTCACCGACGACGATCGCCTCGTCGCAGCGTTCGCTCCGTTCGCGCTCTACGGGCCGGCGCTCGGCGTGCCGACCGCGTTCACCGATTGCGATGTGACCAAGCCCGGCTCGCTCACGGCCGAGAAACTGAACGAGGCATGTTCCGAATTGGGTGCGACGATGGCGTTCGCGTCGCCATCCGCGCTGGCGAACGTCGTCGCGACCGCTACCGCGACTGCCACCGATGCCAGCTCCGGGCTCGCCGGGATCGAACAGCTCCGACTCGTCTTCAGCGCAGGTGCCCCTGTTCCGGCCGAGACGCTGCACTCGGTCGCGGAGCTCACCCCGAACGCATCGATCCGGACTCCCTACGGGATGACCGAAGCTCTCCCGGTCGCCGACATCGACCTCGATGGCATCGACGAGGCGGAACGCGACGGAGACGGACGCGGCGTGTGCGTGGGCCCGGCCATCCCCGGGGCTGAGGTGCGCATCGTCCCGCTCGGATTCGACGCACTCGAGACGCTTCCCGAGTCGCTGACAACCGGCGAAATGGGTGAGATCCTCGTGCGTTCGCCGTGGGTGTCGGAGGGCTACCTGGCCCGCTGGCACACCGAACGCCTGGCCCGCCCGGGAGACGGTTGGCATCGTTCGGGCGACGTCGGCCACCTCGACGACGCCGGTCGATTGTGGGTCGAGGGACGCAGCGTTCACGTGATCGACTCCGCCGGTGGCCCTGTGACCCCCGTGCCGATCGAACGAGCCGTCGAACGGGTGCTCGCTCCCAAGCGGCTCGTCACGACGGGTCGAGTCGCAGCCGTCGGGATCGGGCCCGCGGGTTGTCAACAGGTCGTCGTCGTGATCGAGCAGACCGATGGCGACGCAGGTCTCGCCGGGAGCGAACTCGCAGCAAACGTGCGCGCAGTGATCGACGTCGATGTCGCTGCAGTTCTGATCAGCGAGCAGCTGCCGGTCGACATCCGCCACAATGCGAAGATCGACCGCAGCGCCGTTGCCGCCTGGGCCTCGACGCTCCTGTCCTGAAAGCTGGTCAACGCGTGCGAATCGCCGTCACGGGAGCTTCGAGTGCGATCGGGGCATCCCTCGTCGAGTCATTGATCGAACGCGGCGACGACGTCGTTGCCTTCCAGCGCCGCCCCGCATCGGGGTCGTCCAGGGTGACCCAGCATCTCGGCGACGTTCGCGACGAGCGCGCGGTGGATGCCGCTCTGACCGGCTGTGACGTCGTGGTCCACCTCGCAGCGAAGGTCGGCGTCGTCGGTCCCCGCGACGAGTACGCGTCGACCAACATCAACGGGACCAGGAACGTCATCGCAGCGGCTCGACGGAGCGGGGCTCGAGGTGTCGTCCACGTGTCGTCGCCCTCGGTCGCACATGTCGGCGAGGCGATCATCGGCGGCGGTGCCGATGCCGCGGTCGCCGATCACGGCAGTGCGTGGTACCCGGAGACCAAGGCGCTCGCCGAACGGTTGGCGATCGATGCGTCGGACGGTCGATGTGCGGTCGTGGCGATCCGCCCGCATCTGGTCTGGGGACCCGGGGACACCCAACTCGTCGGTCGCATCGTCGAACGCGCTGCTCAGGGCCGGCTGGCACTGGTCGGCGGTGGTCGGGCCCTCGTCGACACGACCTACGTCGACAATGCGGCGAGCGCGCTCGCGGCTGCCGTCGACGCGATCGGTCCCGGAGCCACGTGCGCCGGCCGGGCC
>NZ_JBAVYV010000569.1:0-3738 GCF_049588435.1 Ilumatobacter sp. | reverse complement strand
ATCGTGGCGCGCGGCCCGCTGGTCGGTCCGACGGTTCTGCTGGCGGTCGCTCTGTCGCGTGTCAGGGGGGAGTGGGATGAAGCCGTTGATGGTGCTCGGCTGTACGTCCGACGCGGGGAAGTCGCTGTTGGTCACCGCACTGTGTCGGTGGTTCGCGCGCGCCGGCGTCGATGTCGCGCCGTTCAAGGCGCAGAACATGTCGAACAACGCGCGCGTCGTGGCCGGCGGAGAGATCGGCGTCGCCCAGTGGTTGCAGGCGAAGGCCGCGGGCGTCGAACCAGATGTGCGGATGAACCCGGTGCTACTCAAGCCCGAGGCCGACACCCAGAGCCAGGTGGTCGTGCGCGGGAGGGTGGACCGCGGGTTGTCCGAGACGGCGTGGTCACAGCGTCACGACGCACTGTGGACCCCGATGTCGGAATCGTTCGACGAACTCGTGGCCGAGCACGAGCTGGTGATCATCGAGGGTGCGGGCAGCCCCGCCGAGATCAACTTGCGCGACCAGGTGAACAACCGGATGATCGAGCACGCCGACGCCGTCGGACTCCTGGTGTCCGACATCGACCGGGGTGGCTCGTTCGCTCATCTCTACGGCACGTGGGCGCTGGTGCCCGACACCACCCGCGAACGGCTCGACGGATACGTCCTGAACCGCTTCCGAGGCGACGCCGACCTGCTCGCACCGGGTCCCGAGCGGCTGACCGAACTGACCGGCATGACGCTCGCCGGGGTGGTCCCGATGGTGTCCCATCAGCTCCCGCGCGAGGAGGGCGGAGTCGAGCGGTCGACCGCACCCGCCGGAGCGCCGCGGGTGGTGATCCCGCGCCTTCCGTACGGTTCGAACCTCGACGAGTTCCAACTGCTGTCCACGGTCGCATCGATCCGGTGGGCGACCGCCGGCTCGGACTTCGACGGACTCGAACCGACGACCGACCTGATCGTCCTTCCCGGATCGAAACACGTCGTCGCCGACCTCGATTGGATCCGTGGGCGCGGCATCGACGACGCCGTGATCGGAGCCGTCGACCGTGGTGTCCGTTGCGTCGGCGTGTGCGGCGGAGCGATGATGCTCGGAAGGTCGATCGACGACCGACACGGCGTCGAGGGCGGCCGTCCGCTGCGCTGCGATGGTCTCGGTCTGCTGGATCACACCACCGTGCTGGGCTCGACGAAGACCACCGCGCTGGTCGAGGTCGACGCGCTCGGCGCGCGGTTCTCGGGATACGAGATCCGCTATGGCGAGCTGACGGACGGCCGTCGCTACATCAGCGACGGACGCGTCACGGCGACGACGGTGCACGGCCTGTTCGAACATCCGGAGTTCCTGCGGCGGCTGCTCGCCGTCGATGTCACCCCCGTGTTGGACGACACCTTCGAGCTGCTCGCCGACACGATCGACCAGCACCTCGACACGACCTGGCTGCAATCGATTCTCTGAATCGTCGTCCGCCCGTTTCGTCCGCCCGCTTCTTCACGTGCCGCGTCCGCTCGGTTCGGCGATCGCTCCGGCGCACATGTCGACGCATCGGACACCTAACGTCGGCGCGATGACCGAGCAGTCCGACGACGAGGTCCTGTACGACGAGCACGATCACGTCGGTGTGATCACGATCAACCGGCCCGGCGCACGCAACGCCCTGAACTGGTCGGCGTATGCAGCGCTCGAAGCGGCGGTGCGCGACACGACGGCACGATGTCTGGTCGTGACCGGAATCGATCCGGCGTTCTGCTCGGGCGATGACGTCAAGCAGATCATGGGAGGAGGCGACACCCCACCGCCGGACGTCGGACGAACGCCGCGGCTCACCCCGGCGGCCGATGCGTTGCTGCACACCGACATCCCGGTGATCGCCGCGGTGAACGGTGCGGCGGTCGGGTGGGGGATGGAGTTGGCGATGTTCGCCGACATCCGGGTGGCGTCGGAGAAGGCGAAGTTCGGTGAGCTGTTCGTGTTGCGTGGGTTGGTCAGCGACGTCGGTGGAATCGGCCGGCTCGCCGCACTTGTCGGGCGGGAGAAGGCGGCCGAGTTGCTGCTCACGGGCGACGTCATCGGCGCCGAGGAGGCGCTGCGGATCGGCCTCGTCGGACGCGTCGTCGCTCATGAGGAACTCCTCCCGACCGCCATGGGACTGGCGGCGCGCATCGCGGCGAACCCTCCGCTCGCTGTGCAGGCGCTCAAGCGCGGGTTGCGACGCGCGGTCGACCCCGACTGGAACGACCTCGGCGCGTGGGTCTCGACCAACCTCGGCGAGCTGTTCCAGACGAACGATCATCGTGAAGGCGTGAAGAGCTTCCTCGAGAAGCGCCCGCCACGATTCACCGGCACCTGACGTCCACGACCGTTTGGAGTCTGTTCCCCTGGGAGACGGTTCCCTGGCACGGGCAGGCGTCTTCCGCGACCACGTGGCAGCCGCTCGGATCGTAGAGTCGAGGGCATGGACGAGATCGACGAGAGTGAGTATCCGCCCTTCGACGGCGTCGAGCCGTACGGAACGGTCCGATCGATCGACGCCGAGCGCGCCCACAGGAAACGGATGTGCGCCATCGGGTATCGAATCTTCGCCGCTCAGCGGTGGGGTCAGCTGGGAGACGGTCACATCTCGGCTCGTGACCCGGAGTTCACCGATCACTTCTGGTTGCTCGATTGGGGCGTTCCGTTCGGGGAGGCGACCGTGGGACGACTCGTGCTCGTCGGACCCGACGGTGAGGTGAAGGACGCCGAGGGCAACCCGACCGGTGCCGTCAACACCGCCGGCTACAACATCCACGCACCAATCCTTGCCGCCCGACCGGATGCGGTCTCGGCCGCGCACACGCACACCCAGTTCGGAACGCCGTGGTCGGCCAACGTCGAACCGTTCCGTGCGCTCAGCCAGGAATCGTGCGCGTTCGTGCTCGACCAGTCGATCTTCGACGACGAAGAGGTCGAGGTCCTGTCGGTCGACGGTGGCAAGCGGATCGCGGCGGCCCTCGGCGACGCGAAGCTCTGCATCCTCCGGAATCACGGACCGTTGACCGTCGGCAGGACCGTCGAAGCCGCCGTCGCCTGGTTCGTCATGGCAGAACGGGTCGCCGAGGTCCACGTCAAGGCGCCCGACGGACGGGCGATCAGCGACGAAGCCGCGGAGATCGCCGCAAGCACGCTCGCACCCGAGATCTCCGGCTGGCGTGTGTTCCAGTGGCTGCAGCGCAGCCTGGTCTCGGACCCGAGCGTCGTCGACTGACCCGGTCGGGCCTCGACAACCCGGGTCCCGCAACCCGGGTCCCGCAACCGGGGTCCAGAACCAGCGAGCGCACGGGGCCGCGTGCGGATAGACCGGGATCTTCATGTGGGTTCCGATCACGCTGGCGGCGGCGCTCTTCCAGATCCTGCGGACGTCGCGGCAACACGAACTCCGTGGCGTGCTGTCGACCGGCGCGGCCGGGTACGTGCGCTTCGCCTACGGGGCGCCGCTCGCGGTCCTGGCGAGCATCGTGGTGTTCGTCCTCGTCGGCCAGGACGTGCCGTCGATCCCGTCGATCTTCTGGCCGATCATCGCCGGCGCCGGTGTCGCCCAGATCCTCGGGACGGTTGCGCTGCTCGCGTCGTTCAAGGTGCGCGACTTCGCGGTCGGAACCGTCTACAGCAAGTCCGAGGTGTTGATCCTCGCTGCACTCGGTGCCATCGGATTCGGCACGGCGCTCGCACCGGCCGGGTGGATCGGGGCGATCGTCGTGACGGTGGGTGTGGTGTTCCTG
>NZ_JBAVYV010000568.1:0-4372 GCF_049588435.1 Ilumatobacter sp. | reverse complement strand
GCCTTGAACCACTGGGTGATCGTTCCTTCGGTGACCGTCTCGCCGAGTTGGGGAAGGGTGACGTCTGCCATCTGCGTGTCCTTTGTCCTGAAGTGGTTCTACGTACGGGAAGTGTGAGCGGATCGGGTGATCAGCCGTTGAAGTTGCGGCCGGTGAGCGAGAGCACGGTTTCGCCGAACAACTCACTCAAACTCGGATGAGGCTGGATGAATTCCGCGACCTCGTCGACGGTGGCCTCCCAGTTCACTGCGAGGTAGCCACCGGAGAGCTGCTCGGTGACCCACGGACCGACCATGTGCACCCCGAGGATCTGACCCGCGGTTCCGTCGGCGCGCTTCTTGGCGATCACCTTCACGAGGCCCTCGGTCTCGCCGAGGATCATCGCCCGGCTGTTGAACTTGAACGGGTGCTTGGCGACGACGACATCGTGCCCGGCATCCTTCGCCTGCTGCTCGTCCGGGCCGGCCCATGCGACTTCGGGGTGGCAGTAGATCGCCCACGGCACCCGGTCGTACATCACCGGCATCGGGCTCTCGCCGAGGAGGTGCTTGATCACCATGATCGCCTCGGCGTAGCCGACGTGGGCGAGCTGCGGGGTGTTGATCAGGTCACCGACGGCGTAGACGCCGTCCTCGCCGGTCTGGCAGTACTCGTCGACCACGACGAAGCCGCGCTCGTCGACGACGACGGCGGTGCCGTCGAGTCCGAGTTGATCGGCGTACGGACGGCGACCCACCGACACGATGACGACGTCGACCTCGACCGATTCATCGTCGCCGAACGACACGACGGTGCCGCCCGAATCATTGGGGGTGTGGCCGTTGACCATCACGCCGGTCTTGATGGTGATCTTCTTTTTCTTGAACGACTTCTGGACGACCTTCGCGACGTCGTTGTCGAGTCCGGGGAGGATCTTCGGCAACCCCTCGAGGATCGTGACCTCCGAGCCGAGATCGGCGAACGTCGACGCGAACTCGCAGCCGATCGCGCCGCCACCGATGACGGCGACCCGTGCGGGGAGGGTGTCGAGATCGAGCACCTCGTCGCTGGTCATGATCGGACCGCCGCGCTCGAAGTTCGGGATCAGCCGCGGGACCGAACCCGACGCGAGCATGACGAAGTCCCCGGTGATCGTCGCCGATCCGCCGTCACCGAGCGCGATGTCGACGGTGCGACCGGAGCGGAGGGATCCGACGCCGTTGAACACCTCGACCTTGCGGCCCTTGCACATCGCGCCGATGCCGTTGACCAGGTTCTTGACGATTCCCTGCTTGCGTTCCTGGGTTCGGGCGAACGCAACGGAGGGGGTGCCGTTGGTCTCGATGCCGAAGTCCTCGGCGTGATCGACGTGGCGCTTGACGGCGGCGGTCTCGAGGAATGCCTTCGCCGGGATGCACCCGCGGTTGAGACAGGTTCCGCCGAGGGCGTCCTTCTCCACGAGGGCGACGCTCAAACCGGCCGACGCTCCGTAGAGGGCGGCGGAATAGCCGCCGGGGCCACCGCCGATGACGACGAGATCGAAGTGGTCGGATTGTTCGCTCACGATCGATCACCGTAGCGCTCCGCCGGCCGGTCCAAAGGCTGCGACGACAAGTGACCGACGGGTAACCGGTAGCCGGAGCACCAGGATGGATCAACTGGGGTCAGACCCCAGTTGATACGTCGAGTCGCCAGGTCGCCTGTTCGTCGCCGCGACGCAGGACGAGCACGCGGCTGGTGCCCTCACTGGCGCTCACGTCGAAGTCGACGGTGCATCGTTGGACCTGCTCGGTCACCTCGGTGCAGCGGCCTGGTTCGGGTGAGCGCAGCGGCTCGAGTCGCTGATCGCCGGTCACCAGTGCGAACTGGTCGATGCCGTCGACGTCGTCCACGCCGCCGATCTCCACATCGACGCGCAGCGTTCCATCGGCCACGGAGGACCCGGTCACCGTGATCTCGGCATCGCCGACGGTGGTCGGGGCATCGATCGGGGTCGCCTCGGTCGAGTCCTCCTGGCCCGACAGCTGGAACAGCAGAACGCCGCCGGCGAGGAGGATCATCAGGGCGGTCCCGACCGACAGGAGGAGCAGTGTGCGGGTCTTCATCGAGCGCCCTGCGATCTCGTGGCCCAGTTCATCGGTCGGCCAGCCTACGGACGATGAACAGGTCCGAAACCGTGGACCGACGCGCTCCACGCCCGACGGGTCGTCGGTACGCTGCGAGCATGGCATCGACGCGCAGGATCCGGGTACTGGCGCTCGTCGCCGCTGCCGGTCTGTTCGTCACCGCATGCGGTGGATCGTCCGACTCCGCCGACACGACTTCACCGACGTCCGACCCGATCGCCGTCGACACCGCACCGGACGCCGGGCCCTCGACGAGCGACGCTCCCGAGATCCTGCAGTTCACGAGCCCGCTCGTAGGCGGTGGCGAGCTGGACGCAGCCTCACTCGCGGGGAAGCCCACGGCGTTCTGGTTCTGGGCGCCGACTTGAAGCATCTGCAACCGTGAAGCAACCTCGGTCGAGGCGGCGAGTGCCAAGTATCAGGATCAGGTCAACTTTGTCGGCGTCGCATGGACCGGATCCGAGGATTCGTACCAGGGGTTCATCGACGAACACGGGTTGACCTTCCCGCAAATCGACGACACGCCGGCCGCCGTGTACTCCCGATTCGACGTTGCGTTCCAACCGGCTCTCGTGATCGTCAAGGCGGATGGCTCGACCGAGACCGTGGCCGGAGCGGTGGACGAATCACTGCTCGACCAGATCATCTCCGAATCGATCTGACCCCGGCGCTGCTCCGGCTCGAGGTTTGACCGATTCGCCGGCGACGTACTCTCGGACCATGCGCATCGCCATCACCGGAGCATCGGGCCTCGTCGGCACCGCACTGTCACGACGCCTTCGTTCCAGCGGCCACGACGTGGTTCCCGTGGTTCGCCATCCACCCGGAGACAACGAGATCGGCTGGTCGATCGACGAGCGCCGGATCGACGACGGCGCGTTCGACGGGATCGACGGCGTGGTCCATCTCGCCGGCGCGGGCATCGCCGACGCCCGCTGGACCGACGATCACAAACGAGCGATTCGCGAGAGCCGCACGGTCGGCACCGCCTTGGTGGCGAACGCCGTGACCGCCGCGAAGAACGGACCGTCGGTTCTGCTGTCGGGATCTGCGATCGGGATCTACGGAACAAGTCCCGACACGACGTTCGACGAGCAGTCGCCGGTCGGGACCGGGTTCCTCGCCGAGGTCTGCGAAGCGTGGGAATCGGCGGCGGCGCCCGCAACGGGCGAGGGCACACGAGTTGCATTTCTCCGAACCGGGATCGTTCTCTCGGCGCATGGTGGCGCGCTCAAGAAGCAGCTGCCGCTGTTCAAGTTCGGTCTGGGCGGGAAGATGGGCTCGGGCGAACAGTGGCAGAGTTGGATCCACATCGACGACGAAGTCGGTGCGATCATCCACCTCCTCACGAGCTCGGTCGAGGGCCCGGTCAACCTGACCGCACCCGAGCCGGTGACCAACGCGACCTTCACCGACGCACTCGGCGAGACGCTCGGTCGACCGACCTTCCTGCCGATCCCCAAGTTCGGACCGAAGCTGCTGCTCGGCGGTGAACTCGCGGACAACCTGCTCTTCACCGGGCAGCGCGTGGTCCCACACGTCCTCACCGACGACGGATACGAGTTCGCCCATCCGAACCTCGGCGACGCGCTCCGCGACCTCCTGCAGAAGTGAGCGAGCACCCGATCGTCATCGTCGGCGCGGGTCTCGCCGGGCTGGCGTGTGCCGTCCACCTCCACGACGCCGGCCATCAGGTGCAGATCCACGAAGCGTCCGACGGGGTCGGGGGACGCGTGCGCAGCGACGTGGTCGACGGGTTCATCCTCGACCGCGGCTTCCAGGTCGCGCTCACCGCCTATCCCGAGCTGAACCTGCAGCTCGACATGGCCGCTCTCGACCTGCGCTCATTCGACCCGGGCGCCCTCGTGTGGCGCAACGGGAAGGGATCGACCGTGGCCGACCCGTTCCGTCGACCGGGCAGCATCGTCTCGACCGCGATTGCACCGATCGGAACGCCGCTCGACAAGGCTCGCATCGCACTGTTGCGGGCACGCGTCCGTCGTGGGCATCCGGCGCGACTCCTCACCGGAGAAGATGTCTCGACCACGGCGGCGCTCACGTACGCCAAGTTCTCACCGACGATGATCGACCGATTCTTCCGACCGCTCGTCGGCGGAATCCAACTCGACCCGCAGCTGAGCGACAGTCGGCGGATGTTCGACATCATCTTCCGGATGCTCGCCGACGGCGATGCCGTCGTGCCCGCTGCCGGCATGCGGGCGATTCCCGATCAGCTCGCGGCCCGACTCCCCGATGACGCCATCCAC
>NZ_JBAVYV010000567.1:0-7934 GCF_049588435.1 Ilumatobacter sp. | reverse complement strand
TCATCGCCGAGCACGCAGAGGTGCGCGTCCGCGACTTCCCGGCGCTGATCCACGCCGGATACGACCGCATGTATCCGCTGACCGACCCGCCGAACTACGAGCCGACCCCCGAGGACAGCGTCTCCGGTCTGGCCGCTGCGGACGGCGTCGAACCGGTCGAGAAGATGTACGACCTGATGCTCGCCGACGAGGGCCGTCAACTGCTGTACATGCCGCTGATGAACTACGCGAACGGGAACCTCGACGACGTGCGCGAGATGATCCTGTCCGACCATTCGATGTTCGGACTGTCCGACGCCGGGGCGCACTGCAACGTCATCTCCGACGGCACGTTCCCGACGACCGCGATCACGCACTGGACCCGCGATCGAGCACGCGGTGAGCAGATCGACCTCGAGTTCGTCGTCCACCAACAGACCCAACGCACCGCCGAGCACGTGGGTTGGCACGATCGGGGTGTCGTCGCACCCGGTTACCTCGCCGACCTCAACGTGATCGATCACGCCCGACTGGCGCTCAAGCCGCCCCGCTTGGTCGACGACCTCCCGGCGGGAGGCACGCGGCTGATGCAACCGGCCGACGGCTACGTCGCGACGATCAAGAGTGGACGGGTCACCGTCGAGAACGGCGTGCTCACCGGCGATCGTCCAGGGCGACTCCAACGCGGCGCCCAACCCGCTCCCGCCTGACACAGCGGCGCGGATCGGATGGGCAGCATCACGCGTCGGGTTCGCCGATGTCCTCGTTCCAGAGCGACGGCTCCTCGGCGATGAAGTCGGTCATCATCCGGACGCATTCGTCGGAATCGACGACGACCACCTCGACCCCGTGTTCGCGCAGGAGGTCCTCGGCTCCCATGAAGGTGCGGTTCTCACCGATCACCACCCGCCTGATTCCGTAGAGCAGCATCGCTCCGGTGCACATGTGGCACGGCGACAGCGTCGTGTACATCGTCGAGCGGGCGTAGACGTCCGCAGGTCGGCGACCGGCGAGTTCGAGCGCGTTCGTCTCCCCGTGATGGATCGCACTGCCGTCCTGCACGCGACGGTTGCGGCCGGCCCCGAGCACCCGCCCGTCGCAGACGAGCGCCGCGCCGATCGGGATTCCGCCCTCGGAGCGCCCGATCCGCGCCTGCTCGATCGCGATGTCGAGAAACGCTGTGTCGTCCTTGTCGCTCATGTCGCTCATGTCGCTCAGGAGATCTGGGGTGCGTCGGCGGAGACGAACTGGGTGCGGAGTTCGCGTTTGAGGACTTTGCCGGTCGCGTTGCGGGGGAGTTCGTCGACGATCGCGATGTCGCTCGGCACCTTGAACTTCGCGAGGCGGCTCACGCAGTGCTCGACGACGGTCGCTCGGTCGATTTCGGCTCCTGGTTTCAGCGCCAGCACGGCGAGCCCCACCTCGCCCCAACGGTCGTTCGGGATCCCGATGATCGCGGCCTCGGCGATCGCCGCGAGTTGGTACAGCACGTTCTCGATCTCGGCCGGATACACGTTCTCGCCGCCCGAGATGTACATGTCCTTCCACCGGTCGACGATGTAGACGAACCCCTCGTCGTCCATCCGCGCCGCGTCGCCGGTCTTGAGCCAGCGACCCTCGAAGGCGTCGGCGGTGGCGTCGGGTCGGTTCCAGTAGCCGGGCGTGATGTTCGGCCCCGCGACCCAGAGTTCGCCGATCTCGTCAGGTGCGCAGTCGTCACCGTCCCCGTTGACGATCCGGAACTCGGCGTGGACCAACGCCTTACCGGTCGAGCCGACCTTGCGCAGCGCGTCACCCGCGTTGAGCGCGATGCATGCCGGGCTGGTCTCGGTCATCCCGAACCCCTGCATCAGCAGCACTCCACGCTCGGTCCAGGCCTCCATGATCGACAGCGCACACGGAGCGCCCCCGACGCCGGCGACGCTCAGTCGCGACAGGTCGGTCTCGGCGAAGTCGGGGTGCTGCATCATGAACTGGTAAGGAGCCGGCACGGCAAAAAAGTGGGTGATGCCCTGATCGGGATCACCGAGGAGACGAAGGGTCTCGCCGGGCTCGAAAGCCTTCAGGATCACGACGGTCCCACCGGCGTGCAGCACCGGGTTGGAGTAGCAGTTCAGACCGCCGGTGTGGAACAGCGGCAACACGTTGAGATGCACCGTGTCCGGTCCGACGCCCACCGGAAAGCCGAGGTTGACGGCGTTCCAGAAGTTCATGCCATGGGTGATCATCGCCCCCTTCGGCAGGCCGGTGGTTCCCGACGTGTACATGATCGTGATGACATCGTCGTGAGTGAGCAGCTCCGGCTCGACCCGCGTGCCCTCGTGACGGGCGAGCGCCTGCTCGTAGGCGCTGTCGGGCGAACCACCGTCGATCGCGAGCAGTGCGTCGATCGCGCACCGCTGCTGCAATTCGACGGCCGACTCCGTGAACGAGACGTCGTGGACCATCAGCATCGGCGAGCTGTCGTTGACGATGTACTCGAGCTCCGGCACCGTGAGCCGCCAGTTCAACAGCACACAGATCGAGCCGGTGCGGGCACATGCGAACTGGATGTCGAAGTACTCGACACCGTTCTGCGCGAGCACGGCGACACGGTCTCCGCGACCGATCCCGAGCGATGCGAGATGGGCTGCCATCGCGTCGACGCGACGATCGAGGTCGGCGTACGTGAAGCTCCGAGCGGAACCGAGGTCGCGGATCGCCTCCTGGTTCGGACGGTGCGCGGCGTGCCGTTCGATCCAGTCGTAGGCGCGGACAGGCCCGTGGCCGGCCGGGCGTGACGACGTCATCGACGCCAGCTCCGCTGGATCGACCTCGAACTCCGCTGAACCGTCCGTTGTTGGTGACATCCCACTCCTTCGCGCGCCGTTCCGGGTCCTGCCGAAACTAGCAATCCGCCGCGCGGCGGGCCGCCTGGGAGGCGCGTGTCGAAGTGGAATCGGACCGATCGCTCGACGTCGAGAACCGCGGTCAGGAGCTGCGGTACCGGGCGATGTCGTCCGCGGTGAGGGTGGACCCCGCGGCGAGCGCGGCCGCCTGGATGTCGGGGTCCATCAGCGACGCCGTGTCGAAGTAGTCCGCCGCATACGTCACGAACCCGTCGGTGCGGCGCCGAACGCTCGTGCCTCGGGTCATGAAGACGCGACGCCCGTCGGGTTGCACCGCCATCTGCTGCCACTCCTGCACGGTGGTCGTTCCGTCGTCGAGTTCGGGTCCGAGTGGCTCGAACACGATGTTGCCGACCTTGCCCATCACGTCCGTCAGCCAGTCGCGGATCGCTGCTCGACCGCGGATCTCACCGAAGATCGGGTCGTGGTAGACCGAGTCGGTTTCGTGGAACTCGTCGGCGTCCGCTCCGACGTCGATGTCCGCGACGGCGTTTTCGGCGACATCGTGGTCGCGGTGCCAGACCGTGCGCGGCCAATCCGGCAGCGGTTCGGCGTCGACGTCGACCTCGGCGTCCGGCGCGGGAGGCACCCGGAACGGCCCGGTGTCGTACACGTCGCATGCCCACGTGATCCAGCCGTCGCGGTAGCGGCGGACGCTGACGCCGCGTGACAGCGGCATGCGGTCCTCTCCGAACACGGCGACCATCTGCCATTCGTCGAGTGAGGTGCCTCCCTGTCCGTCGTCGAACACGCACGGCGACGCGGTCGGGACGAACTCGATGAAGTCGATCGTGGCCATCACCGGGATCAGCCAGTTCCTGATCGCCGACTGCCCGTGGGACGCGCCGTAGATCGCGTCGTAGTAGATCGAGTCGTCGGGCGCCATGAAGTCCGCCATCATCTGCAGCGCAACGGGTTGGCGACCGGGCTCGGTGAACCACGGGTGGGCGAGTGCCTCCAACATCGCTGCGGCGTCGAGACCCGAGGGCTCGGTCACGATGCGCCCGAGATCCGGCTCGCCGTCGCCGACTCCCTCGACGTACGAGTCGACGAACTCGTCGGTTGATCTGCTCATTGCGACACCCCCATGTCGTTCGACGGCCGACGGTAGTGGCGGTCGTCGTCGCGGCACGGTTCGGAGCGTCGACGCCCCGGCGCCCGCCGCGCTGTCGTTCAGCGGGTCCGTCCGACCCCGGTGAGTGCGCCGCGTCCGGCGACGATCGGAAGGTCGAGGAACGTGACCACTCCGGGATCGGCGTCCATCAGGTAGGGAACCGCGTTGATCGCGTGGGCGCCGGTCGACGCGAGGACGTTCCGATTCCAACCGTGCTTCAGCTCGATGTTCATCTCGGGCTCACCGACGATCCGGACCGACCAGTCGCCGACCGGCCAGTCGGGCGCCGCGGTCGAGTGCATTCTCCACACGGTCTCCTGGGAGACGAACGGGACGTCATCGACGACAGCGTCCCAGCGGTAGCGCTGTCCGGCCACGGTCCCCGCGGGCACGCAACCGGCTGCGGTGTCGAGATCGCGATCGGTGACCCAGGTCTCGACCTGGGAGTTGGTTCCCGTCGTCGACACCCCGATGCCGTCGGCGACCATCTGCACCGCCTCGGTGAACAGACCGTCGAGCCAGCGCCGATGTCGAGCCGAGTTGTCCTCGAACTGCGGCGGGGTCAGCCCGAAGTTCATCATCTCGAACATGATCTCGGGAGACGGATAGTGCTGGAAGTTGCTGATCTCCTGCACGTCGATGCGGTCGATCCGAAGCGACAGCCCGGACATCAGCAGCGGGAGCAGGTCGCCGAACCAGCCCGGGTTGGCACCCGTCCCGTGGAACGTCGATCCACCGATCCGGCATGCCTCGGTCAGACGATCCATGACGCCGTCTCCGTACACCTTCGGGTACATGTATCCGACCGTGGTGACCACGTGCTTCCCCGACGCGAGCAGCGTGCAGAAGTTGTCCAGGTCGGCGTCGGGATCGTCGCCGTGGACCAGGGAGGGGAGCGGCATGTGGAGGACCACATCGGCCTCGACGGCGAGAATCTCATCGAGGTCGTCGGTCGCGAGGACGCCCGTGGAGGGCAGGCCGACGATGTCGCCGACATCGAGGCCGGCCTTCGCGGGGTTGGTGACCATCAGGCCGACCAGATCCATGTCCGGCTGTTCCACGAGGGTCCGGATCACGTGCTGGCCGACATTGCCGCTTCCCCACTGGACCACACGAATCGTCATGGCCGGTCACTGTAGGTTGCAGGTCTCAGATTCGATTCAGTGGGGCCCGGGCGTTCGGTCGGTCCTCCGCACCAGGCAGGAGACCACGACCATGCGACTTCAAACCTGTGAGCCCGCCCGTTCGCTGGGCCTCGGGGAGACCCGTCGGCGCGGTGGCAGACGCGCCGTCACCGCTGTTCTCGTGGTCGTGTCGCTCGGTGCTCTCGCGGCGTGTGGCGGTTCGGACACCGGCTCCGAGTCGTCTCAGGAGGCGTTCTGCGACGCCGGTGATCGCCTCCGGACCGACGTCGAGGGAATCGCGACCCTCGACTTCCTCTCCGGCGACACCGATGGTCTGAGCGAGCAGTTCGATGCGATCCGTTCCGACCTCGACGAGTTGAGCGAGAGTGGATCCGACGTCGCCTCCGAGGAGATCGATGATCTGCAGGCTGCGGTCGACGAGTTCGGCGCATCGGTCGAATCGTTGACCGACGGGTTCTCGATCGATGCTGCCGGGGCTGTCGCAGATTCGGTCGGCGACCTCGTCACCGCAGCGAGTGCGGCCTTCGAGCGCCTGAGTTCCGCCTGTTCCTGACATCGGTCAGACCCGGCCGGTCTCCGGGGACGTCCGAGCCGGATCGTCAGTCGAGTTGGTTGCGGCGCACCTTGCCGGTGGCCGTGCGCGGAACCTCGTCGATGAAGTGCACGTCGCGCGGGGTCTTGTGGCGCGCCAGGTTGTCCGACACCAGCTTCTTCACCGCTGTCGCCGACAACCGGGCGCCCGTTTCCTTCACCACGTAGACCGCCAGTCGTTGGCCGAACTCGTCGTCGTCGACTCCCACCACGGCGACGTCGGCGATCGCCGAATGCGCCAGGAGCAGGTCCTCGACCTCCTGGGGGAACACGTTCTCGCCGCCGCTCACGATCATGTCGTCGGCGCGCCCGGTCACGAACAGCAATCCGTCGTCGTCGAGGTGGCCGATGTCGCCGGAGGACATCAGCCCGTCGACGATCTCCTTGCCGCCGCCACCCGTGTAGCGATCGAACTGTGCGCCGTTGCCGACGAAGATCGTTCCGATCGTTCCCGTCGGCACCCGGATGCGGTCGTCGTCGAGGATGACGATCTCGGACCCGGTCATCGCCCGTCCGGCCGTGTCCGGATGGGCCAGCAGGTCGTCGGGCGTCGCGAGCGTCGCCTGGCCCACCTCCGTCGATCCGTAGAGGTTGTACAGGTTCGGACCGACGCGGTCGAGCCACTCGCGAACGACCGGCACGGGCAGGGCCGAGCCGCTCGACGCCACGATCCGCAGCGACGACAGATCGGTCGAGTCGAGTGTGGGTGCAGCGAGCAGTCGCTGCAGGATCACCGGGACGACGGCGAGCACGCTCACCCGTTCCCGCTCGATCCGCGCGAGCGTTTCGGTTGCATCGAACGACGTGGACAGGACCACCGTTGCTCCCAGTGCCGTTGCGAGGAACAGTTGCGCCAGCCCCCACGCGTGGAACAGCGGTGAGGTGATCGCGATCACGTCGTCGTGGCGGTACGGGATGCGATCGATGATCCCCGCTGCGGCCGACGGGTCGGCTCGGTTTCCGCGCCGGGCGCCCTTCGGCGTGCCGGTCGTCCCGGATGTCAGGAGAATCGGTGCAACCGGCATCGACGCGCGCAGCGGTCCGAGCCCGGCCGACGCCCGAACGGATTCCGTGGTGTGCAGCGAGAGATTCGGGTGGTCGTCGTCGCGGCCGCCGACTCCGACGGCGATGACCGGCGCAGAGAACGCCTCGTTCGGAACGAGGTGGAGCAGTTCCGCGTCGATCGCGAGGACTGCGATCTGCTCGCGATCCATCACCTCGGCCATCTGCGGAGCAGCCGAACTCGTGTTGAGGTACACGACTCCGAGGCCCGCCTTCGCTGCGGCAACGGTCAGTTCGACGAAGTCGCGATGATTTCGACAGGCGAGGCCGATGTGGTCGCCGCGTCGGGCGCCGAGTCGATGAAGCCCCTTGGCGAGTTGACTCGACTGTCGGTCGAGCGCCCCGAACGAGAGCGTGCCGCGGTCGTCGACGACGGCGATGCGGTTCGGTGTGGCGAGCGCTGTCGATGCGACGGGTGCGGCGATCGTCGGTCCCCAGCGGGCCGTGCCTGCGGTGAGCGCCGGCGCGCGCCGTGGGTCGAGCAGACCGACGCGGCTCGCCACGTCGAACAACGAACCGAGCCGACTGCTCATCGACGGTACCGAGCCGGTGTGGAGGTGAGGTCGTCGACGATCATGCGGGGTGCCCGCGGGTGGAGCAGGTTCGACGGTACTCCGTCAGGACGTGATGGTCGTTCCTGGATCGTTGGCGACCGGGTCGGCCGGGTTGTCGAGCGTCAAGGCGCCGACGAACTCCGAGTCGGTCTCCGACGCGGACGGCCCGTAGGCGAGGACCACGGCGCCGCGCGAGGCGCAGTACGGACAGGTGAGGCCGACGACCATCTGCATGTCGTCAGGATCGGACGCTCCTTCGACGCGGTGCATCGCATCCGTGTCGAGTTCGGCGACGAGGGAATGTCGAGAACACACCCCGCATCTCATCTTGGCGTAGGGGCGAGCGATGTGGTCGGCGGTCCATCCGTCGTCGGCAAAACGCGCGAGGACGTCGATGACCGACTCGTCTGCTGCGGGTGTTGGTGACGTCATGGGTGCGGTGTACCCATGCGCGTCCGTGTCCAATCGCGAATCGGCCGTCGATCAGACGTCGGAAGGCGGAGGCGGCGGTGCGTTGACGGGTGTGGGGTCGGCCGTCGCTTGGGCGTTGCGTGCCAACTGATTGCGCAGGAGTTGGTTCTCGTAGCGCAGTTGTTCTTCA
>NZ_JBAVYV010000566.1:0-13249 GCF_049588435.1 Ilumatobacter sp. | reverse complement strand
GCCGTTGGTCGGGATGACGTCGAACAAGCCGCTGGTCGAGAGCACGTCGGGCGGCGACGGATCGGCGACGGAACGGTCGGCATACCGCGCGTTCCAGCGGGTGGCGTCGGCGGCGGACATCAGTGCGCCCGATGGAGCGGCAACGTGCAGCAGCGGAAACTGCCACCGGTCTTCGGCGGCTCCGAGTACGGCAGCTCGACCACCTCGATCCCGCGATCCCGCATCTCCGCGTTGATCCGCGTCGACGTCGGCTGCGAGATGACGGTCGAGGGATCGATCGACAGCACGTTCGTGCCCAGCACCTGCTGCTCCTCGCGGGTCACCTCGATCAACTCGTAGGTGTCGCGCACGGCGGCCGGGACGTCGTGCATCCCGTCCGGGTAGATCAGCGCGTAGCCGTCCCCCACCGGGAGGAACGAGCAGTCGAGATGCAGCACGTCCTCACCGTGACGCAGCCCGCGCAGGTTGATCGGCACGATCTCGAAGTCGGGCACCAGCTGCATCAGCCACGCCGCACCGGCCAGGGTCGTCCGCTGGCCGATGCCGACGAACACCTTGCCGCGGTCGACGATCACGTCGCCGCCTTCGAGCACGAGGTCCTCGGGCCCGAACAGCACCTTCACGTGCTCGGGGAATCGCTCGAACAGGTGGGCGTACCCGCGCCACTCGTGGCGGCGGCTCCGTGCGGCCATGGTCGTCACGACGAACGTGTCGCCGATGACGACACCGATGTCGCGGGTCATCATCTGGTCGGGGATGTACGGCAGCGGATGGGGTTGGTCGACCTCGATCCCGCGTCGGACGAGTTCGGCGATGAACCCGTTGAGCTGCTCGGTCACCGCTGCAGCGGTCGGCGCGTCGGGTCCGTCGTAGAACTTGCGCTGGGTCTCGTTGATGATCTCGGGATCGACCTGCAGGAAGTTGTCGGGATAGCCGACGATGACCGAGCGGAGGGGAGCGGTTTCGGAGTCGACGAACACATCCATCGCGAGCAGCGTATGCATGCGCGAACCCTCCCGACGTGGGATCATCGTGCACCGTGACAGAGATCGATGCCGCTACACAGACCTCGACCGGTTGGTTGTCCGACGACGACCTGGAGTTGGTGCGAGCCAACGTCCCGATCGTGTACGTCGATGCCGTTCCGGTGCGCGTCGACTCACTCGGGAACGTGACCGAGGTCGGGATGCTCCTGCGGGTGGCGGCCGATGGGACGATCAGCCGGATGGTCGTGACCGGCCGGGTGATGTTCAACGAGCGTGTGCGTGAGGCGTTGATGCGCCACTGCGAGAAGGACCTCGGTCCACTCGCGTTCCCGCGGGTCCCGGCCAACCCCACACCGTTCACCGTCGTCGAGTACTTCCCCGACCCGGAACGCTCGGGCTTCTACGATCCGCGTCACCACGCCGTGTCGCTCGCATACGTGGTTCCGGTCGAGGGCGAGTGCGAGCCGACGCAAGAGGCGCTCGACCTCACCTGGTTCACACCGGAGGAAGCGGTGGGCCGTGAAGTGCGCGAATCGATGACGAGCGGACACGACCGATTGATCCGCCTCGCGCTCGCGCACGTCGGCAAGCTGCCCTGAGCGAACCGGCCCGGTGATCCCGGCCGGAGAGTCGGTTCAGCGTTCGGCCGAGTAAGCCGCAGACCGCGCCGCTGCCCATCGCAACAGTGCGTACCCGAGCACGCCAGCGGTCGCTGACGCCGCGAGGATGGCGAGTTTGGCCGACCGCAGGAGGTCGGGGTCGTCGAACGACAGGCTCGCCACGAACAAGGCGACGGTGAAGCCGATCCCGGCCGTGGCTCCGACGCCGACGATGTGCCCCCACGTCGTTCCCGCCGGAAGGCGCCCGACTCCGAAGCGCACCGCGATCCACGTGAAGGCGACGACTCCGACCAGTTTGCCGACGACCAGTCCGAGCGACACGCCGCCGAACACGGCGAGGTCGAGCCCCTCGGTCGAGATGCGCACGCCGGCGTTCGCGAGCGCGAAGAGCGGCACGATACCGAATGCGACGATTCGGGTGAGCGAGTGCTCGATCCGATCCAGTGGCGAGTACGTCTCCTTGATGTAGTGGCTCAGCGCCGTCGGAATGTCGTTCTCGTCGTCGGCCATGAAGTGGGCGGCATGATCGCGGACGCCTTCGACGAAGCGACTCGGATCGTGGAACGGATGGGCGGGGGTGAGCAGACCGAAGACCACTCCGACGATCGCTGCCTCGACGCCAGCTTCGAGCAGCGCGTACCAGCACACGACGCCACAGACGATGTACGGCACCAGCGACCTCACCTCGATCCGGCTCAGAACGCGTGCGGCCACCACGCAGCCGACCGCCGCCGCGAGCCAGGTGAACTTCACCCCCTCGGCGTAGAACACGGCGATGACGAGGATGCCCCCGATGTCGTCGACGACGGCGAGGGTGAGGATGAAGATCCGCACGCCGAGCGGGATCCGCGATCCGACGAGCGTGACGACCCCGACGGCGAATGCGATGTCGGTCGCGACGGGAATCCCGAAACCGTCGACGGCGCCCCCGGCGTTCACCAGCAGATAGATCCCGGCCGGGACGATCATTCCGCCGAGCGCCGCGAGTGCCGGCAACGCAGCGGCCCGACGGTCGCGGAGTTCACCGTGGACGAGTTGGCGCTTGATCTCGAGTCCGACCACCAGGAAAAACAGCGACATCAGCGCGTTGTTGATCCACTCGTGGAACGTGAGATCGAGTTCCACGACGTCACCGATGTCGAATCCGATGACCGTCGAGAAGAGCTGTTCGTAGCTGTCGGAGAACGGAGAGTTCGCCCAGACGAGCGCGGCGACCGCAGCGACCAACATGACGATTCCTCCGGCCGTCTCGACCGCCGCGAAGCGCGCCGCGGGTTGGAGGACGACACGTGGAATGAGTCGATCGGATGCGGCGAAATTGCGACGGAGGTCGTCGATCACGGCGTCAGTCAATCATGGAACGCACGACCGCAGACAGTCCCACAGCCGTGCCGCGCGATCGCGTAGTCTTGGCACCGAGATGCCAGAGGGGGACACCATTCACCGCACCGCGAGCGCCCTTCGTACGGCGCTCGGTGGCAAGGCGATGATCCGCTTCGACGCCCCCCGCTTGATCGGTCCGGTGCCGCAGGCCGGACGCACGATCGAGAAGGTCGAGTCACACGGCAAGCATCTCGAGATCGAGTGGGACAACGGGATGATCCTGCACACCCACATGCGGATGTCGGGTTCGTGGCACCTCTACCGTCAGGGCGAACAGTGGCGCCGTCCCTACGAGCAGATGCGTGCGGCGATCGAGAACGCCGACTGGGTCGCGGTGTGTTTCAACGCCCCGCTGGTCGAGACCTATCGTCGCCCGGACAAGCGCCGCCATCCCGGCATGGGCCGGCTCGGCCCCGATCTGTGCAAACCCGATGCCGACCTCAGCCTCGTCGTCAACCTGTTGCTGTCGTTTCCCGACAGCGAGGCGCGCATCGCCGAGGTCCTGCTCGATCAACGGGTGATGTGCGGCGTGGGCAACGTGTATCGATGCGAGGTTCTCTGGGCGACCGGGATCAGCCCGTTCGCTCGGGTCGGCGATCTGTCCGAGGCCGATGCGGTGCGGATCGTGAACACGGCGGCGTCGCAGTTGCGCGCCAACCTCCACCACCCCCGTCGCGTCACCGCCAACGACGTCCGTGGCGGGCTCGCCGTGTACGGCCGCAACGGGCAGCGGTGTGCTCGATGCAGCGGAAGCGTCGACATGCGCCGGATGGGCGTCCACAACCGGATCCTGTACTGGTGCCCCGGTTGTCAGAACCACCACGATCCGCGTGTGGCGAACGATCCCGATGACACGCCGGTGATGGATCCGCATCCGGCCGCGCAACGATTCCTGCGCGATCTTCCCTGGAATCGCGACGTCGTCTGACCCGCGTCCTCCGCTCCCGCACAATGTCCGGGACATCGTGACACCGGCCGTCAGGACCCGCCCGGAATTCGGGTCGAACACCCCGAACCGAGCCGCCGACGTCGTGGTCGGCCGCTCGCCGCTGTCAACGGCGGCGGGAGCCGGCGAGTTTGGTGGGGCCGGAGCGCAGGAGGTCGGCCAGTGCCCGTTCGACTTCTTGGGCGAGGATGATGCTCGACATCTCACGCGCAACGGGCCGGAGCGCGCCGATGGCGGTCTCGAGTTCGTCCGCAGATGCTCCGCCGGCAAAACCGGTGCCGGTGCGCTCCACCAGCAGCTCGACCGTGTCGTCGACAGCGGTCGAGAGTCGGCGGCGGAGCAGGTCGCGTACCCGAGCGGTGATGTCGACGTCGATTCCGGCCTGGCGAAGTCGAAGCGCGTGTTGGAGCAACGTCGGGCTGGGCGCCAGCCAGGTTCCGTCGGGCTGCTGGTGCAGGTAGCCCGCCGCCTGCAGTTCACCGATGACCCCTGGACGATCGCCTCCGAAGCGGCGGATCTGTTCAGCGAGTTGATCGTGGGTCAGGGTTCCGGGCCGATCGTCGGACCACGGAGCCGTGAGCGTGGCATCGACACCGAGCCATTCCGAGACCGTGGTCGTCGGGGAGTCGGACGCGACGAGCTCACGGATCGTCTGCAACGTCAGCCCGCGATCGCGTAGCTCACCGACCACCGTCAACCGGTCGAGGTGTTCGTCGGTGTACACCGCTTCTCGGCCCTTCTTGCCGGGCCGGGGGAGCAGCCTCTCGGACTGGTAGTAGCGAACCGTCCGCTCACTGACCCCGCTCGCGACGGCGAGCTCCGCCAGCGTGTAGGTCGCGCTCGGGTCGGCGGTGTCGTCATCGGGCACGGGCACATTGAACCACACCGGTGGCGACAGTGACAGTAATCACTGTCACATCACGTTGACAGTGAACACTGTCAACGTCAGGATGGGTCGTATGACAACCACGCTCGCCACCCCACAGGCCGCACCATCCGAACCATCGGTCGCCGCACCGGTTCCGACGCCGCGCACGACACTTCGTGCCGAGCAACTCATCGCCGCATCCGATCGTCAGTCCCACGATCCGTTCCGAGACATCACCTGGGATGTCCCGATCGACGATTCCGCCTTCCACCTGCCGCCCGAGTTGCTCGCTCTGTACGGCACCCCCGAGTGGGACGCGATGACCGAGACGGAGCGGATCACGTACAGCCGTCACGAGGCGGCGGCGACGTACTCCGCCGGAATCTGGTTCGAGAACGCGTTGATGCAAGTCGTGTTGCGCCACCTGACCGAGATCGATGTCACCGATCCGATCCACCGCTATCTGCTGATCGAAGTGGCCGACGAGTGCCGCCACTCCGCGATGTTCGGTGAGTTCGTCCGCCGTGCCGGAACCCCGTCGTACGCGCCCCATCGCCCCGTCATGCTCGACGAGACCAGCAGCGGGCGGGTGTTGTCGTACCTCCTGATCCTGGCGATCGAGGAACTGCTCGATCACGTCAACCGGGCGACGATGCGCGACGACCGCCTCCACACCGTGTCGCGCCAGATCGCTCGACTCCACGTGCTCGAGGAGGCGCGCCATGTCAGCTTCGCGAAGTCGTACCTGTCCGAGGTCTGGCCGAAGTTGGACACCGCCGACCACGCGATCGTCCGTGACGCAGCACCGATTCTCGTGGCCGAGGTCGTGTCGATCAGCCTCAACCCCGGTGTCTTCGAACACCTCGGCATCGTGGGTGGCGCAGATGTTGCCGCCGCAAACCCCCGCTACCGAGCCAACATCGTCTCCGGGCTGGGGAAGCTGACGACGTTCCTCGCCGACGTCGGCATCATCGAGGAGACCGACGATCGTTGGTCCGACCTCGGCCTCGTCGCGATGTGACGAGCGGAGGGCGAGCGTCGGTGGCCGAGGTCGCCGCCGACGCAGCGAACGTCAGCCGCGGCCGAGAACGCGGTCGACGTCGATCTCGACCACGGCCCGATCGTCGCGCTCCTTCGGTTGCTGAAAGCGCTCGGCATACCCGTCCACACCGGCCTGAACGGCGTCGCGCCCGGTCACCAGCCGGACACGGCCTTCGAGCGTGAGCCACCGCCCACCATCGACCTGGCACACGGCGGCCCGTTGTCCGGCGGCCTCCATCCGTCCCGCGTTGACGGCCTTCTGTGACGTGTCCCACGTGATCACGCGCGCAACCCGCGCCGCCGCGTCGTAGCTGAACCCGACCGCGACGACGTGCGGCGATCCGTCGGGTCGCAGCGTGGTGAGCGTCGCCAGATGACGCTCACGCAGGAACGTCATCACATCGTCGTCCAGTCGGTCCAGATCGAGTGCCATCCCCCAGTCCTATCCGCCGCTCGAAGCTTTCGGTGAGAGTCTGGGCCACCCCTCCGTCTCACGTCTCACCGAAGCGGGATGGACGTGCGTTCCGGTGAGAGTGGGGACCGAGGGGTGGACTCACATCTCACCGGAGCGGAGCGGAGTGGAGGGGAGGGGACCTACTCGGTGGCGATGGCGTCGAGGACGTTCATGTTGCTCGCCTTGAACGACGGGTACAACGCGGCGAGCAGCCCGGCGATCACCGCGCCGATCAGGATCATCACGATGATCCCGGGGCTGAACGCGAGGTCGCTGATGATGTTGTCGGGCACCGCCAGGCAGAGCACGACGCCGAGGAACGTGCCGAGGACCACGCCGATCAACGCCCCGAACACGGACACGATCACGGCCTCCCAACGCACCGACTTGCGGGTCTGGCGTCTGCTCATCCCGACCGCCCGCAGCAACCCGATCTCGCGGGTCCGTTCGTACACCCCGAGTGCCAGCGTGATCGAGATGCCGATGACGGCGATGACGATGGCGAACAACAGCAGGATCGCGATGATGAACAGCAGCTGGTTGATCTGGTCCTCCTGCTCCTGCAGGAACTCGGCGTTCGACTGGACCGTGGCCTGCGGAAACTGTTCGAACGCAGCTTGCACGGCCGCATCGCCGACCTCGGGGTCGACCCCGTCCTTCAGGGCTGCCAGCGCGAAGACGTCGCTCTGCGTCTCGTCACCGCTGACATCGTCGAGCAGGTCGAGATCAATGAACCAGTTCAGCCCGAACGAGTTGTCGGCGAAGATCATGTCGACCGTCAGGTCGCGGGTCTCTCCGTTCTGGAACGTCACCGTCGCCGTGTCACCGAACTCCAACCCGGCCGAGTCGGCTGCCTCGTCGTGGACAGCGAGCGAGTCGACCGCGAGGTCGGCGAAATTGCCCTCGATGTCGTCGAAGTCGACGAGTTGCGACGCCGCCACGGGGTCGACCGCCGTCAGGACCTTCGTGTCGTCGTCGACCTGTGCGGTCACCACACGGAACGGCGTGGCCGTCTCGATCTCGGGCAGTTGGGCGAGCGTGTCGACGACGATCGGCGGGAACCCACCGGATCCGGGCCCGCCCTGGCCTCCCGCTGATTGGACGATGTAGTCGGCCGACACCGATCGGTCGAACGCCGCCGTGATCGATTCGCGCAGCGACGAGGCGAACACCGCGGCGGCGCTCACGAGGGCGACGCCGATCATCAGCGCGGCTGCGCTCGACGACGTCCGGCGTGGCGCGCGTGCGACGTTGTCGCGGGCGAGCTTGCCCGGCGTCTTGAACAGCTTGGCGATCGGCCACCCGATGATGCGGGTGACCGGTGTGGCCACCGTGGCCGACACACTCGCCACGCCGAGGAAGAGCAGCAGCGTTCCACCGCCGCCGAGCACGACGAGTCCGATCGTTCCGCCGGGCGACACGAACAACCCGACGAGCAACATCGCGAGCCCGACGATTGCCGTCACCGTGCCGACGACGAGTCGGCGCGACCTGATGGCCGCGAACCCGAGTTCGGGGCGCATCGCCGCGACGGGCGGGATCTTGGCGGCGCGGCGGGCGGGCACGATGACCGAGAGCATCGTCACGCCGATCCCCACGATCGCCGACACCAGAACGGTCCGCGGCAGCAGGACCGGCGACGACGACGGGAATCCGGCTCCGGCGGCGTTGAATGCCACGACGATCAGTTGGGCGACGCCGAGCCCGGCGAGGACGCCGAGGATGGTTCCGACGACACCGACACCGAGGGCCTCGAGTGTGATCATCCGGCGCACCTGCTTGCCCGACGCGCCGATGGCGCGGAGCAGCGCCAGCTCCCGCAGCCGCTGACCGATCGTGATCTGGAACACGTTGTTGATGATGAAGGCGGCGACGAACGCGGTGATGAACGCGAAGATCAGGAGTCCGGTCCCGAACACCCCGATCAGCGGCCCGATCTGATCCTGGAACTCCTCGATCAGCGTCTCGCGGTCGACGATCTCGTAGTCGTCCCCGATCGCCGACGCGATCGAGGCCTCGACGGTTGCGACATCAGCGCCTTCGGTCAGACCGACGTTGATCTGGTCCACCAGACCGTTGGCACCGAAGTGCTCGAGCGCCGAGTCGAGATCGAGTGCGATGATCGATGCTCCGAGGAAGCTGTCGCTGTCGGGCGTTCCGACCGTGCCGACCAGCTCACCGGTGTAGATCCCGGTATCGGTCGAGTAGCTGAGCGAGTCGCCCACCTCGAAACCCTCCCGAGAGGCGGTCGCGGCGTCGATCACGAGTTCGTCGGGCCCGATCGAGGCTCGACCGTCCTTGAGCTCGACGCCGGCCAACGTGTCGTCCTCGTACTGCGTCCCGAACATGCCCCCGGTCGTGGTGATCGGCTCGCCGTCGTCGTCGAGGATCTGGGCGCGCGCCGTGAGGTCGGGTTCGATCACTGCGATGCCGTCGATGCCCTCGAGTTCGTCGGCGACCTCGATCGGAACCGGAGGAGGACTGTTGTCGCTCCCGAAGCTGTCGTCCTCGAACGCGTTGACGCCGCGGACCTGGAGGTCGACGTCCTGGACGAGATCCTCGATCAGACCGTCGAACGACCGGGTGAGGCTGTCGGCGAGCACGAACGACCCGGCGACGAACGACACACCGGCGACCACGGCGAACACGATCGCGATCGTGCGGCCGATCCGGGCGCGGATGCTCTTGCGCGCAATGAGCGCGATCGAACCGGCCACGTCAGTTCCCCAACTGCTTCATCCGCTCGAGGATCTCGTCGGACGTCGGGTCGGTCAGCTCTCCGTCGATCCGGCCGTCGGCGACGAAGATGACGCGGTCGGCGTAGGAGGCCGCCACAGGGTCGTGGGTGACCATCACGATGGTCTGGCCGAACTCGCGGACCGCGCTGCGCATGAAGTCGAGGATCTCCGCGCCGGTCGTCGAATCGAGGTTGCCGGTCGGTTCGTCGGCGAAGATGATCTCCGGCTGCGACGCGAGGGCGCGAGCAACCGCCACCCGCTGTTGCTGCCCTCCGGAGAGTTCGCTCGGACGGTGATGAACGCGGTCCTTCAGCCCGACCGCAGTGATGACCTGGGCGATCCAGGCTTCGTCTCCGGCGTTGCCCCCGAGCATCATCGGCAGGCGGATGTTCTCGTCCGCGGTGAGTGTCGGGATCAGGTTGTAGGCCTGGAAGACGAATCCGACCTTGGTGCGGCGCAGCTCGGTGAGGGCCTTGTCGTCGAGCGAGGCCAGGTAGGTCTCGCCGACGTAGGTCGCTCCCGACGACAGTGCGTCGAGGCCCGCCAGGCAGTGCAGGAGCGTCGACTTGCCGGAGCCGGACGGGCCCATGATCGCTGTGAACTTGCCGGTCTCGAAGCCGACCGTCACGCCATCGAGGGCGCGGACCTCCGCATCGCCGACGCCATAGACCTTCGTGGCGTCGATCGCTCCGGCCGCGGTCGTCGACGGGGTGGAGGGTGCGGGTGGCGCGAGATCGGTACTCATGGCGTACAGCCTGCCCGAAATCTGCCCGAGGCCATACCCGGTTTCGATATCTGGCATCCGGTCGGGGTCGGCGATCGGCGCCGTTCGACAGCGCGCTCCTCGGCCGGAGGCTTCCGTGCCGTACGCTCGACGCCTGATGACCTGCGTGTCGTGTTCCCAACCGCTGGCCGAAGGCGCGCGGTTCTGTTCGTTCTGCGGGCACGAGGTGCGGTTGGACGCGGTCGAGGAACGCCGGGTCGTCACGGTGGTCTTTGCTGACCTGGTCGGATACTCGGCCCTGTCCGAGCACCTCGATCCCGAGCGGGTGAAACGGCTCGTCGACGACGCCTTCGAGCGGTTGATCATCGAGATCGATCGCTTCGGCGGACACGTCGACAAGGTGCTCGGTGACGGGATCCTGGCGATCTTCGGTGCTCCGGTCGCGCATGAGGACGATCCGGAACGTGCGATCCGGGCGTCGATCGAGATGCACGGAACGCTCGAGGGGTACGTCGTCGACGAGGTCGGCCTCGACCAACCGTTGCAACTGCGGATCGGGATCAACACCGGTGAGGTCGTGGTCGGACGCCAGTCGGGAACCGACGACTACACCGCGATGGGTGACGTGGTGAACGTGGCGTCGCGCCTCCAGACGATGGCTCCGCCAGGCGGGACCTACCTCGGAGCAGCGACCGAAGCGCAGTTGTCGCCCGTGATCGAACGGGTGCTCGTCGCCGAGGCCGAGGTGCGCGGTCGAGAGCAGACCGAGCAGGTCTTCCAGGTCACCGGCCGGAGTCAGCGACTCGTCCGCAACCGGTCGCCGCACGACCGCGCGTTCGTCGGTCGCATCAGCCAGCGTGAGCTGTTCGCATCGGTGATGGGGCTCGTCGCCGGGGGACGGAGCGCGATCGTCTCCGTATCAGGTGAGGCGGGTAGCGGCAAGACACGCCTGGTGAACGAGTCGCTCGCCAAGTTCCCGAATCCTGACGTCGTGGTCTTCGCCGGGGTCTGCGCGCCGTACGGCGAGACGAACGTCTGGGCGCCGATCGCGTCGGCGTTGTTCAAGCTGATCGGCGCGGATCGGGAGGTGCCGTCGGTCCGCCTGCGTGAGGTGGTCGAGGAGAGCGGTCTTCAGCTCTACGGCTTCGACCAGACCGATGCCCGGCTCCAGCGGTTCATCGAGGGGGCGATGCACCTGTTCGGTCATCCGTCCGAGCTCGACCGGGTGCCGCCGAGTCAGGCACGCGAGATCATGATGCAGGTGGTGGTCGAGGGGATCCATCGGCGGTCGCAGCTGGTGCCGATCGTCGTGTGGATCGACGACCTGCAGTGGGCCGACCCGCTCCTGCTCGAATTGTTGGGCCGGGTCAGCCGGTCCCTCGCGGATCGACCCGTGCTCGTCGTCACGGCTCACCGTGACAACGCGGAGATCGACTGGCCCCCGGCGCACGATCACCCGGTCACCATCCGGATCCCGCTGAGCCCGCTGACCCGCGAGGAGTCCGACGAACTGGTCCACCTCGTGCTCGGCGATGACGCGCGAGCGGAGCTGGTCGACCAACTCTTCGAACGCAGCGGGGGCAACCCGCTCTTCCTCACCCAGCTCGCGGAGGTGAGTCGTGACCACCCGGGTCACGAGGCGCTTCCGGGCTCGTTGCGCGCATTGATCGCGGCCCGCCTCGATGCATTGCCGGCCGGCCAACGACAGATCGTCGACAACGCGTCGGTGCTCGGAGCGACCGGTGCGCTGAGCGGTCTCGAACGGTTCGCGTCGGCGCTCGGCCAGCCGTTCGATGCCGTGGACATCGACGGGTTGGTCGATGCGGGGATCCTCGACCTCGATGAGGGTTGGTGGAGATTTCGCTCCGATGTCATCCGCGAGGTCGCCTATCAGACACTCACGAAGTCCTCGCGAGCACAACGACATGCCGGGACAGCGAAGGTGATCAGCAGCTTCGACGTCGGCCCGATCGATCAGATCGCGCACCATGCCGCAGCAGCCGCCGAACTCGTCGCCGAGGTCGGGCCCGTCGACGGAGTTCCCGACGACATCGAGCAACGCGCAATCGAACTTCTCACCACGGCCGCGAACCGTTCACTCGACGTCGGTGGGTTCAGTCAGACGATCCGCCAGTCGACCCGCGCGCTCGACCTGCTCGGGACGTCCGCGGAACCACGAACGGTGCGCACCCTCCGGCTGATTCGAGCCAAGGCCGCCGTGGAGCGTCGAGAGTCGGCGCTCGGCGAGATCGACGCGCAGCACGTGCTCGAATCGGCGGTCGAGGACGGCGACACCAGACAGGAGGCGATCGCCCGGCGACTGCTCGGCGTGATCAGTCAGCAGCAGGGAGACCTCGACCGAGCCCGTGAGCAATTGACGATGAGCGTCGACCTGCTCACCGAGCTCGGACCCGACCCGGAGCTGGTCACCTCGCTGAGCGACCGTGGATTCGTCGAGGTGTTCGGAGGCTCGCTGGAGGAGGCCGACCGCATCCTCGCGGAGGCCGAAACGATGGCCGACGAATTCGACGATCGTCGGCGACTCGCTTGGATCCGCCAGCATCAGGCGTGGGTGGCGTTCCTGTCGGGCGACACCGGACTCGCCGAGGAGCGGCTGACCGCATCGTCGGGCCTGTTCGACGAGCTCGGCGATCGATCGGGATCGAGTTGGGCGCTGGGCCTGCTCGCGTACGTCCGGTTCTTCGAACGGCGCTTCTCCGATGCAGAGAGCCTGGCGACCGTCGTGCGGCGTGACGCGGTCGAGGTCGGTGAACTCTGGGCGCCGGCGATGATGGACTCGCTGATGGCGTCGATCCGATTGTGGACAGGCCGCTTCTCCGATGCCGAGGAACTCTCCCGCCGCGCGCTGGCCGGATTTCGTGAGTTGAACGACCGCTTCGGCATCGTGCAGGCGCTCGCTCCGCGGATGCGGGCGCTGGTGGCGCTCGGTCGGAATCAGGAGGCCGAACGCAGCCTCGAGGAGGCGCTGTCGTTGGCCGACTCGTTCGGGGATCTCGCGATCCCGACGATGGCCGCGGCGGGAACCGCCGCGCACCTCGGCCTCGGAGCACGCGCCGTCGCTCTGAGCGAGGTCGCTCTGTCGCGGATGCTCGCGATGCATGCGGATGGCTCCGAAGCCCGGATCACGCTCGCGCTCGGGCTGTGTCAGGTCGGTGATCCCGATCGAGCGCTCGCGACGTTGCTCGAGGTACGCGAGCCGAGCCCGTACTCCCGATCGGTGACCGCGCTGGCATCGGCGATGGCCGGCATGCGGGACGAGGCGCTCGCAGCGGCTCAACTCGTGGTCGCCGACGACACCTCGACATATCTCGATCGTGTGCTCGCCGACATTGCGGGGGGAGCGGCGCTGATGGTCGACGACCCGGTCGCCGGAATCGAACGACTCGACTCCGCCCATCGGACAGCGTCGCTCGCGGGCGACGCAGCGGCCATCGCGCTCGCGACCGCCGCCCGCTCGGAGATCGGTTC
>NZ_JBAVYV010000565.1:0-4060 GCF_049588435.1 Ilumatobacter sp. | reverse complement strand
CGCTCGCCAACCGCGTCGACCGCGCAGCGATCGACCTCGCGGAGGCCATCCTCCTCGAGGACCGAGTCGGGCAGACCTTCGATGCCGTCATCACCGACGAGGACGACCGCGGTGCCCGCATCCAGATCGGCGATCCGGCGGTCGTGACGCGGACGGTGGCGCATCGGGTCGACCCCGGTGATCCGGTACGCGTCAAGCTGACGGCGGTCGACGTGGCCGAGCGATCGATCGAGGTGGAGCGCGTCGGCTGATCCCGCGGGCAACGCCCGACGGGCGTGCCTCAGGCCTGCGCGAGCCGGTACAACTGCCCGGTGTTCGAGACGGCGTGGATGTCGCCGAATGGGCCGACGGTGACCGCCGCGAGCGCCGGGACCGTACCGAGCTCCACGATCCGGGGTGTGCCGACGGGCCCGTCGGAGCCGGACGAGACCGATGTGGTGTCGAGGGCCCACAACCGCCCGGAGCAGAAGTCGCCGTACACGTACCACCCGTTCAGAGCGGGGTGCGACGAGTCGCGCGCCACGACCCCTCCGCTGACCGAGCAGTCACCGTTCTCGTGGGGATACGAAACGACCGGCGGGACATGGCCCGCTGGATCCTGGTCGGTGTTGAGTGCCTCGTTGGCCTCGAACGCGCTCCAACCGAAGTTGAGCCCGCGCCCCGCATCTCGTCCGTCTGTCGCGGGAGCGAGGTCGATCTCCTCGAGACGTCCCTGGCCGACGTCGGCGATCCACAGATCCCCGGTGAGGGAGTCGAACGAGAAGCGCCACGGATTCCGGAGTCCGCGTGCCCAGATCGTCGGATCGGCCCCGTCGGTGCCCACGAACGGGTTGTCGTCGGGAACGGTGAACGGTGCGTCGTCCGTCGCTGTCGGATCGATCCGCAGGAGCTTGCCGAGCCGCGACGACAGGTCGAGCGCCGTCCGGTCCGGATCGTCGGCCGCTCCGCCGTCACCGAGGCCGATGTACAGGTATCCGTCCGGTCCGAAGTCCAACTCCCCACCGTTGTGGTTCGGGAACGGCTGTTCCACGGTGAGGATCTCGCGGTAGCTGGTCGGGTCGAACTCGTACGTGGTCGGATCGAAGGCGAATTCGGCGACGACCGTGTTTCCGTCTGCGTTGGTGAAGTCGACGTAGGCCAGGTCCTCGTCGGGATGGAAGGCCAAGCCCAACAGGCCCTGTTCTCCTTGGGCACCGCTGAACGTCGTCGCGGACACCTCGGAGATGTCGAACACGACCGCGTCGGACTCGTCGTCGGCGGCCACGATGGTCCCGCCCTGTTGAACGACGAAGATCCGTCCGTCACCCGCGTCGATCGCGGTCTCGACCGGGCGGTCGTAGGTCCCGAGTTCGATCAGGCGAACCGCCGGTTCGGGCAGCGGCCCGGGCGTGGTGGTGACCGGCACGCCTTGTCCGGGGGCCTGGGTGGGAAGATCTGCCTCCGGTGACGGGATCAACGTCGAGGCCGGCGCCTGCGTCGCTCCGCCGGACGCGGGAGGTGACGTGGCAGGCGGAGTGGTGCTGGTCGTCGGTGGCTCGGTTGGAGGTGTCTCCGTCGAAGGAGTGTCGGAGTCGACGGGAGCGGTCGCCGCCGGGTCGGCACTCGTGTCGGGCGTGGCGTCATCACTCCCCGATGTGCACCCCGCGACGATGCCCGCCAGCGCGAGCGCGGCAACGCAACGGGTCAGGTTTCGTCCGCTCATTTCGTGAACCTTGCCAGACCCTCTTGGACGACGCTCACCGCCAGCGAACCGTCAGCGGTGAAGATCGCTCCGCCCGCGAGACCGCGTGCGGCGCCGGTGGAGATCGCCTGCTGTTGGTACATCAGCCACTCGTCGACTCGGAACGGTCGGTGGAACCACATCGCGTGGTCGAGGCTCGCCATCTGGAGCCCCGGGTGGTCGAACGGCAGACCGAAGGGGAGCAACGCCGTGTCGAGCAACGTCATGTCACTCGCATAGGTCAGGATGCAGGCGTGCAGCACGTCGTCGTCGGGAAGTGCGCCGTTGGCACGCAGCCAGACGTGTTGTGAAGCCGCAGAGCCACCCTGACGGCTCATCGGATCGCCATCGACGTAGCGCAGGTCGATCGGGCGGGGCCGGTCGTACCAGTCGCCGATCCGTTCCCGGTACGGCTCCATCCGAGTGTGGAAGTCGGGAAGCTCATCGGGTGGTGTCAGGTTGTCGTCGATCGTCATCTGGTGGTCGGGACCACCGGGTTCGTGATCGTGGAAACTGGCCTGCAGGTTGAAGATCGCACGGCCGTGTTGGACTGCGACCACTCGGCGCGTCGAGAAGCTCCGACCGTCACGGATCCGATCGACCTCGTACAGGATCGGTCGCTTGGGGTCGCCGGGACGGAGGAAATAGGCGTGCAGTGAATGCACCTGACGACCGGGCTCGTCGATCGTTCGTGCGGCGGCGATCAGGGCCTGCCCGGCCACCTGCCCACCGAACACCCGCACCCGCTCCTCGTCGGTCGAGGCTCCACGGAAGATGTTGACCTCGATCTGTTCGAGGTCGAGCAGCGCGACCAGCTCATCGAGCGCCAGTTGGTTGTCGGCAGCGGTCGGAATCGGCGAGTTGGCAGCCATGAGGGTGTCATGTTGCCACGAAATCGCGCCCGTTCGGCAGTCTCGTTCGTGGGTGCCACCCGGGTGGCGGGTGCCGCGTAGGGTTGCGCCATGCCCTTGCTGGATCTCACCACTGACGAACTGCTGACCACGACCCGAGCTGTCCGCAAGCGCCTCGACTACGACCGTCCGGTCGACGACGCCGACATTCGCGACTGCGTCCGGATCGCGATGCAGTCGCCATCGGGATCGAACAGCATGACGATGCAGTTCGTCGTCGTCCAGGACGAGGCCAAGCGCGAGAAGATCGGCGACATCTATCGACAGTGCTTCGACATCTACAAGTCGATGGATGGCGTCTACGCCGGCTCGATCGTCAAGGACACACCTGCTGAGCAGGAACAACAGGATCGCGTCGCAACGTCGGCCGACTACCTCGGTCAGACGATGGGGCAGGCTCCCGCGCTGGTCATCGCCTGCACCGCCTCGGGCAGAGTCGACGGGGCATCGGGGATGATCGCGGCATCGACGATGGGCAACGTGCTGCCGGCGATGTGGAGTTTCATGCTCGCCGCGCGAGCACGCGGTCTGGGAACCGCCTGGACCACGGTCGGATTGATGATGGAACAGGAGATCGCCGACGTGGTCGGGATTCCGTTCGATGAGGTCCAGCAGGTCTGCCTCAGCCCGATCGCACACACGAAGGGCACCGACTTCAAGCAGGCGATGCGCCCCGATCCCGACACGATCATCCACTGGGACAACTGGTGACCGCGGCGCGTCTTTCCCGGGCGCGTCGCGATCTGGCGTTGGCCACGAAGGGCTTCATGCCGGCCGATGAGGGAGATGCCCTGTGGGACGCTGCGGTGTCGGCGATGGCGGCGGTGCCCGATGCCCCACTGCTCGAGGTCGGCTCGTACTGTGGCCGCTCGACGGTGTGGCTCGGCGACGCGGCCGAACGCGCCGATCGGGTGCTGTTCGCCGTCGACCACCATCGTGGCTCGGAGGAGAACCAGTCCGGCTGGGAGCATCACGACCGCGACGTGGTCGACGAGCGCATCGACAAGATGGACACGCTGCCGTACTTCCGTGCCGCGATCCACGATGCCGGCCTCGAGGACTCGGTGATCGCCGTCGTCGGTCGGTCGCCGCTGGTCGCAGCGGCATGGACCTCGCCGCTGGCGTTCCTGTTCATCGACGGTGGTCACGGGCGTGAACCAGCCCGTCAGGACTACGTGGGCTGGACCCCACACGTCGCCCCGGGTGGAACGCTCGCCATCCACGACGTGTTCCCCGACCCGGCCGACGGCGGACGCCCGCCCTACGAGGAGATCTACCTCCCCGCGATCCAATCGGGCCGCTTCGAGGAGACCTCCGCCACCGGCAGCCTCCGCATCCTCCGCCGTACCTGAAGCGCCGACGGGTCCTTCCCGTCCCACCCCACCCCGGCCCGGGGCGAATTTCGTGGGATCGTGACGCCTCCCGTCAC
>NZ_JBAVYV010000564.1:0-8841 GCF_049588435.1 Ilumatobacter sp. | reverse complement strand
CCGCTGCGCTCACCCGGGTGCTCGACAGCTGACACGGGTGGCTGCTGCGACCGGCTGGTCGCGGGAGCACGTCGGTCGGATCAGGTGCAGGATTCGTTGGCGTCGGGGACCACGCCGTACACGATGTCCTCGGTTTCGACGATCGGAACCGTGGTCGACGCGGTTTCGGTGTTGAGCGTCTCGTCAGATCGACCGTCCGAGTTGTCGTCGTTCGAATCGTCGCCGTCCGAGTTGTCGTCGTTCGAATCGGTGGTGGTGGTCGTCGTCGTTGCGTCGTGATCGATCACCGGAACCGTGGTTTGGGGCGGGGTCGGGACGGTGGACGGATCGGCGTCGGTGATGTCGATGTTCTGTTCGGGCCGCTCGGCCAGGCTGACCTCACCGCGGAAGAGCGCGATGACATCCAACATGTTCTGTGAACTCAGGTTCGGCTGGAGCACCGCGTTGCCCTGAATCGTCTGGTTCGTCGCCTCGATCTGGTACGTGGTGATCGTCGCCGGATCGGTGTTCTGCAGGACACCGGCGAGTTCGAGGATCCGGTCGAGGGTGAACTCGTCGTCGGTGACGATGTACTCCTTGCTGACGTCGAGCAGCGAACGCACGACGTCGGGGGAGAAGGCGTTGGAGATCAACTTGTCGCCGACGCGACGGATGAAGTCCTGCTGGCGCGAGATCCGCCCGAGGTCGGATGTTCCGTCGCGTTCCCAACGCCCGTCCTCGGTGAGGTACTCCATCTTGCGCGATCGGACGTAGGCCAACGCGTGCTCACCGCTGAAGGTGAAACATCCCGTCTGTTCGACGACCAGACCGGTGGCGCCGTCGCGAACCGGGGTGTCGAAGGGAACGGCGACACCGTCGACCGCATCGACGAGTTCCTTGAAGGCACAGAAGTCGACCTGGACGAAGTGGTCGGTCTCGATCCCGAAGTTCTGCCAGATCGTGTTGATCAGGCGTTGGGGATTGTCGCGCTGGTACGCCTCGTTGATCCGCCCCTTGCTGGAACGGCCGTCGATCTGCAGCCACAGGTCGCGCGGGAACGAGAGCACGGCGACTTGGCCGGTACCCGGGTTGACACGCCACATCATGATCGTGTCGCTGCGCTCTCCGATACTCGACCGGTCGCCGAACGCTGCCGCGAATCGCGATTCCGGGTCGAGGCACGCGTTGTTGTCGGCGCCGGTGATCAGGATGTTCTGCGCCTCCGGCTCGGCCTGCGGGAAGGTCTCGACCGGCACCGCGGGATCGGTTCCGTCGGGTGTCGCTCCTGCTTCCACGACCTCGGTGTTGCCGTCCGAGTTCGACCCGTCGGCCGGCTGCGTCTGTGATGGTTCGAGCGCGATGATCTGGCGATCCTCGAGTTGTCGCTGCGCGACGAACACGAGCACGGCTGCGACGAGGCTGCAGAAGGCCGTGAATCCGACGAGGCCGATCAGCAGCCTCTGCGGCCACGTGCGGTGCAACGACCGATCGCCGCCGGTGGGGGTCTCCGATGCCATGACCCAGTGACGATATCCAGTCTGCTCCGCACTCTTCCGGCATCACCCAACTTCCCGGCGCCTCGCCACCGTCTCCGCCGCCACGAAAGCTGGACGTCTCGGTCCTCCCGCCCCACACGCAAATTTCGTCAGATCGTGACGCTGACCGTCACGATCCATCGAAATTCCCGATGGTCGAGCTCGCCCGCGCGTCCGGTGTGGCGAAAAATGTGGAATCGTGACGCTGGCCGTCACGATCTCACGAAATTCGGAATCTCGCCGTGCGCGGAGGGCCGGGGAGTGTGGGCGGTGGGGTCAGGCGTTCGCGGGAGGCGTGATGGTGACGTCGCACGACAGGGTGTCGTCGGTCGAGGTCACCGTCGAGATCTGAGCGATCGTTCCGGCTGCGCCCAGGTCGGCACTCCCCGCTTCCAACGCTGCGTGCAGAGACTCGGGCGCCGAGATCACGACGGATTCGACCTCGGCACGCTGGCTGACCTTGGCCTCGGACTTGGCCCGGCGCACGAGGGTCAGCGCGTCGATGGTCGCATCGATCAGGGACGCGTCGCCGCCGAGTTCGGAAGCCACCGGCCAGAAGGACACGTGGATGCTCGTGTCGTTCCACCAACTCCATGCCTCCTCGGTCGCGAACGGAAGGAACGGTGCGAGCATCCGCTGCAGTGTCGAGAGCGCTTCGCGCAATGCCCGACGCGCCGATGCCGCAGCTTCCGCGCCCATCGATTCGTATGCACGGCTCTTGACCAGTTCGACGTAGTTGTCGCAGAACCACCAGAAGAACGATTCGGTGCGTTCGAGCGCACGGGCGTAGTCGTACGCGTCGAATGCGGTCGTCGACTCGGCGATCACCTGATCGAGCTTCGCCAGCATCGATCGGTCGATCGGGTCGTTCACCGTGTCGGCGAGGGCGGCATCCATGTCGACGTCACCGAACGACAGGACGAACTTGGAGACGTTGAGCAGCTTGTTGGCGAGCTTGCGGCCCACCTTCATCTGGTCCTCGGAGTAGGCCGTGTCGACCCCGGGTCGACCCGAGCCGGCCCAGTAGCGCACGGAATCGGTGCCGTACTGCTCGAAGAGATCCATCGGGGTGACGACGTTGCCCTTCGACTTCGACATCTTCTTGCGATCCGGGTCGAGGATCCAGCCCGACAACGCCGCGTGCTTCCACGGGACGACGTCGAACTCGTGGTGGCTGCGGGTGATCGTCGAGAACAACCACGTCCGGATGATGTCGTGGGCCTGAGCGCGCATGTCGTACGGGAACACGCGCTCGAAGAGGCCGTCGCCCTCCTCCCAGTGGCCTGCGATCTGCGGCGTCAGCGACGACGTCGCCCACGTGTCGAGGATGTCGGGATCGCCGACGAAGCCTCCGGGCTGGTCGCGCTGGTCGGCGGTGTATCCATCGGGGACGTCGGTCGACGGGTCGATCGGGAGGTCGGCCTCGCCGGGCAGGATCGGCTCGTCGTGAACCGGCTCGCCCGATGCGTCGAGTGGATACCAGACCGGGACCGGGACTCCGAAGAACCGCTGGCGGCTGACGAGCCAGTCACCGTTGAGACCCTCGACCCAGTTCTCGTAGCGGTGGCGCATGTGGTCCGGGTGGAACGTGACCTCGTGTCCGCGAGCGATCAGGCCGTTGCGGAGACCGGCATCGCGTCCGCCGTTACGGATGTACCACTGGCGTGACGTGACGATCTCGAGCGGACGCTCACCACGCTCGTAGAACTTGACCGGATGCTCGATCGGGCGGGGCTCGCCGATCAGGATGTCGTTCTCGATCAACTGCTCGACGACGGCGCGCTGCGCCTGGTTCGGGTACTTTCCGGCGATCGTCGCGTAGGCGTCGGCATCGACCCCCTGCGGTGCGTCGGGCAACAGTCGACCGTCGCGCCCCACGATCACCCGCAGACCGAGCTGCAACTCGCGCCACCACGTGACGTCGGTCGTGTCGCCGAACGTGCAGATCATCGCGATGCCGGTTCCCTTGTCGGGCTGCGCGAGTTCGTGTGCCTTGACCTCGACCTCCTGGCCGTACAGCGGCACGATGACCTTCGTGCCGAAGAGGGGCTGGAAGCGCTCGTCGTCGGGGTGGGCGACCAGCGCGACGCACGCCGCGAGCAACTCGGGGCGGGTCGTGTCGATCTCGATGGTCGAGTCGGGATGTCCGGCGACCCTGAACGGGATCTTGTGGTACGCCCCGGGACGCTCTCGGTCCTCCATCTCGGCCTGCGCGACCGCGGTGCGGAAGTCGATGTCCCACATCGTCGGGGCTTCCTGGCTGTATGCCTCGCCGCGCTCGACGTTGCGGAGGAACGCCCGCTGGCTGGTGCGACGCGACCGCTCGTCGATCGTGGCGTAGTGCTGGCTCCAGTCGAAGCTGAGCCCGAGGCGTCGCAGGACGGCGGCGAAGACCTTCTCGTCTTGCTCGACCAGTTCATCGCACAACTCGAGGAAGTTGGGTCGGCTGATCGGCACGGCCTGATGCTTCTTCGGCGGATCGCCGCGGAACGGGGGCTCGAATCCCGGCTCGTACGGCTGGCTCGGATCACACCGCACGCCGTAGTAGTTCTGGACTCGGCGCTCGGTCGGCAGACCGTTGTCGTCCCAGCCGATCGGGTAGAAGACGGCCTTGCCGCTCATCCGCTGGTAGCGGGCGATCAGATCGGTGTGGGTGTAGCTGAACACGTGGCCCATGTGCAGCGATCCGCTGACCGTCGGCGGCGGCGTGTCGATCGAGAAGACACCATCTCGTGACACGGACATGTCGAAGCGATAGGTGCCATCGGTGTCCCACTGGTCAGCCCAGCGGTCTTCGATGCCGTCGAGTGTCGGCCGGTCGGGAATGTTCGCCATATCGCTCGCGAGGCTACCGACCGACCTCGCTGCTGGACCGGCCGGATTTGCCGTCACGACCTGCGCCTCCGGTGAGATGTGAGAAGTGCGGGTGGTCTCACACCTCACCGGAAGGGGTGGGGATCAGGAACGGGGGTTGGTCAGAGGTTCGAGGTCTCGTAGTGACGCTCGAGCTCCTGGACGGTGGCGCCGTCGAGGACGTGACTCCCCGTTGCCTTGGGGGCCTTCTTCAACCAGCTCTTGTCGAAGGGCACGACGATTCGGCCGTCGTCGGTCGTGTACGAGCCCTCGATCGGGGCGTAGTGCTCGGCCTTGATGAGGCCGGGGTTGACCACCATCCACGTCGCCTCGTTGGTCGAGTCGTCGTAGATGACGTCGGACACCTCACCTAGTGAATGGCCGTCGGGGTCGACCACCTGATGCCCGGTGAAGGTCTCGGACTTCCGGTCGGCGTTCGGGGTTTCGTTCTGCATGGTCTTCCTTTCGGTCGAGTTACTTCCGTAACGTGAATGTAACAAAAGGATGCCCGTTTGTGAAGAGGGCAAACCACCTTTCGCGGACGCGGTGCTTCGACAGGAGTGGATCAATCGGTCCCGGGTCCGGCGGGTCCACGTCGTAGGATCGGCGTCGTGCTGCACCTGTATGACACAGCGACCCGCTCCGTGCGTGAACTGGCTCTGCGCGAGCCGGGCAAGGTCAGCATCTACCTGTGTGGGCCCACGGTCTACGGGCCGGCTCACGTCGGCCACGGTCGGGCGACGCTGAGCTACGACATCTTGCGGCGCTATCTCGAGTGGAGCGGGCTCGCTGTCCGCCTGGTATCGAACATCACCGACATCGACGATCACATCATCAATCGAGCCAAGCGTGAGGATCGTCCGTGGAAGGACATCACCACCAAGTGCGAGGCGATGTGGTTCGAGGCGATGGACGGCATCGGCGTGCAGCGTCCGCACGACATCCCGCACGCGACGGAGTATGTCGACGAGATGGTCGAGATGATCGCCGAGTTGGTCGCGCAGGATTCCGCATACGTCACCGAGGACGGCGTCTACATGGACGTCGAGTCGGTCGACGACTACGGCCTGCTCGCGTTCCAGACGCTCGACGACATGCGTGCCGGAGGTGGGGAACGCGAGGTGTTCGGTGCGGGTCAGAAGCGGCATCCCGCCGACTTCGTGTTGTGGAAGTTCTCCAAGCCCGATGAGCCGTCGTGGCCGTCGCCGTGGGGTGCGGGGCGGCCCGGGTGGCACAGCGAGTGCGTGGTGATGAGCCTCGATCTGTTGGGTGAGGGTTTCGACCTGCATTGCGGCGGCCAAGATCTGCGGTTCCCGCACCACGAGAACGAGCGGGCGCAGGCGGTGGCGCTCGGCAAGACGTTCGCGAACCACTGGATGCACAACGGGTTCGTCGTCGACGCCGAGGGCGAGAAGATGTCGAAGTCGATCGGCAACGTGTCGAACCTGTTGGATCTGATCGAGCACTACGACCCGCGGGCATACCGCATCGTGCTGCTGCAGTCCCACTACCGGAGCCCGGTGAGGCTCGGACAGTCGGCGATCGACCAGGCGGTTGCCTCGCTCGCCGGACTGGACGCGTTCGCCGCCCGCGCGGCCAACGTGGCGTCGGCCGAGCCCGACCCGGCCATCATCGACGCATTCCGCGCCGCGATGGAGAACGACCTCGACACGCCGAAGACGATGTCGATCGTGTTCGACACCGTCCGGGCAGCCAACGCTGCGATCGACAGTGACGGCGAGGCGGCACCCCCGCTGGTCGCTGCGGTCTTCGAGATCTGCGGCGCGGTCGGACTGGAGCTCTCGGCCGGTGGTCACGATGTGTCCGACGACGTTGCAGCGAAGGCTGCCGCGCTCGATCAGGCTCGCGCCGACAAGGACTACGCGGCAGCGGACGCGATCCGTGCCGAGCTTCAAGTCGACGGCTGGACGGTCGAGACGACGAAGGACGGAACCACCGTTCGTCGCTGACGATCGGTCGCCCGTGGGGCCTCGACCGAGCCTCGGGACGTACGAGGCCAGTCGAGGCGCGATCATGAGGCGATGAGAAGCGCCGCAGCGATCGCAACGATCGGGTTCGTTGCTGTCGGATTCGTGGCAGGTGGGTGCGGCGGTGGATCCGAGTTCGGTTTCGATTCCGTCGAGACGGGCCAGGTCGACGGTGAGCCGTTGCTCGTGAGCACGATCGCTCGCGATCCGACCACGAGCATCGCTGCCCCGGTCGAGACCGACAGCACCGAACCGCCGACCGACGACACCATCGCGCCGTCCGACACCGAGATGCCGATCACGGCGGGACCGACCGCGATCGAGCCGTCGACGACGGTTACCGCGACCACGACCACGACGACCGCACCTCCCGACCCTCCACCGGCCAACGCCGCGTTGGAGGAGATCCGGCTCGGGGTCGAACAGGTCGTCGACATCTCGTTCCCGACTGCGATCGCCTGGCGTGCGGACGACGCGTCGATGTATGTGGCCACCGAGGACGGCTTCGTCCATCGGGTCGACGACGGGCAGACCGAACTCGTCCTGGATCTCTCCGCCGAAACCGTTGCGTTCGAATCCGGGTCGGAACGTGGGTTGCTCGGCCTCGCCTTCGACCCCCGTGACGGTCGGATGTTCCTCGACTACACCGACCTCGAAAACGACACCCGCGTCGTGTCCTTCGAGCTGGTCGACGGCGTCGCCGACCCGGCCTCGCGACGCGAGGTCCTGTTCATCGACCAACCCGGTCTGGGCCACAACGGTGGCCGTCTCGTCTTCGACGAGGTCGGGAATCTATTGATCGGCTCAGGAGACGGCGGCGGGAGCAACGGCCGCGACGCGCAGGACACGACGAAACTGTTCGGGTCGCTGCTGCGGGTGCGCCCTGCACTCGACGATGACGGCTACGAGATTCCGGAGGACAACCCGTACGCCGATGGTGTCGACGACCGTCCCGAGGTCTGGGCCCGCGGATTTCGCAACCCCTGGACGTTTTCGCTCGACGACGAGACCGGGGACATCTGGGTCGGCGACGTCGGCAACGACAGCCGCGAGGAGATCGACGTGATTCCCGGCGGGACCAACGGGCAGAACTTCGGGTGGAACTGGTTCGAGGGGAGCGAGCAGCGCCGCGACGACGCTCCCGAGGGGATGACCGCACCCGTGTTCGACTACCCGCGTTCGGACGGGGTGGCCGTGATGGGTGGCCATGTCTATCGGGGCGAGGAGATTCCGGAGCTGCGCGGCGCCTACCTGTTCGGCGACCTCACCGGGCCGATCTGGGCGATCGGTGAGAGTGGCGTCACCCGGATGGATGCCGACGTCGTAGACGTGCTGGTCGGCTGGGGCGAGGATCCCGCGGGAGAGCTGTACCTGCTCAGCCTGACCGACGGCGTGTACCGCCTCGTGCGGAGCTGAGACCGGATCGGCGTCCGGATCTGCGTCCGCGGCGGACCATGACGGTTCGCCGACGAAGTTACCGATGGGTAGACGGCGCTGTTACCCGGGGGTAACTTGATGGCATGAGCGATTTCTCGATGGCCCTCAACGAAGATCAGCTGACCCTCCAGAAGTGGGTTCACGGGTTTGCTGAAGACGTCATGCGGCCCGCCGGTGAGGAGTGGGACGAGCGCGAGGAGTTCCCGTATCCGATCGTCGAGGAGGCACGTTCGATCGGCCTGTACGGCTGGGAGTTCATGGCCGAGACCATGTTCAACGATCCGACTGGGTTGTCGATGCCGATCGCGATCGAGGAAATGTTCTGGGGCGATGCCGGGCTCGGCATGGCGATCATGGGAACGGGCCTCGCCGCTGCGGGAATCGCCTCGTCGGCCACGCCCGAGCAGCTCATGGAGTGGGTGCCGCAGTGCTACTCGAACGAGAAGGGCGAGCTCGCCCTCGGCGCGTTCTGTGCATCCGAGCCCGACGCCGGTTCCGACGTCAACGGCTACCGCACCTCGGCCGTGTACGACCAGAAGACCGATGAGTGGGTGCTCAACGGGACCAAGGCATGGATCACCAACGGTGGCATCGCCGACATCCACGTCGTCGTCGCCGTCGTCGACGCCGAACTCGGCTCGAAGGGTCACGCGTCGTTCGTGGTGCCGCCCGGAACCAAGGGTCTGAGCCAGGGGCAGAAGTACAAGAAGCACGGCATCCGTGCCAGCCATACCGCCGAGGTCGTCCTCGAGGACGTGCGCGTTCCCGGCCGCTGCCTGCTCGGTGGGAAGGAGAAGCTCGACGAGCGTCTCGCCCGCGTGCATCGTGGCGAGAAGGGCAACGCCCAGGCCGCCATGCAGACCTTCGAGGCCACCCGTCCCGCCGTGGGCGCGCAGGCGCTCGGTGTGGCACGCGCCGCCTTCGAGTACTCGCTCGAGTACGCGAAGGAGCGCGTGGCGTTCGGCAAGCCGATCATCATGAACCAGGCGATCGCATTCATGCTCGCCGACATGGCAACCGAGATCGAAGCGTCGCGTGGGCTCATCTAC
>NZ_JBAVYV010000563.1:0-4436 GCF_049588435.1 Ilumatobacter sp. | reverse complement strand
CCGGTGTTGCGGTCGACGGGGCGGGCAGATCACGTTCGGCGGCCTCGCCTCCGGAGCGGTGCGCAGCGGCGACGGCGCGCACCTGCGGTGACGAAGCAGCGGCAGCGGCGACCGACGGCGCTGTCGCTTTGTAATCGGCGAAGAACTCCTGCCACTGGTCGCCGACCGAGCTCGGATCCTGCACGAACTGCTCGTACATCTCCTCGACGAGCCAGGAGTTCGCACCGAAATCCGCCCCTGTTCCTCCGGTCTGGTTCTCTGGCGTTGCCACGATCGACAGGGTACTCATGAGCGACCGCTCGGCGAGATGGCAAACGCCAACTTCTCGCACGCGATGCACGGGAACAGCAGCTTCGAGCCTCTTCGACGCGTTCCGACGTCTGGATCGAACCTCCGTGCGCGTGACTAGGGTGACGCCGTGTCCGTTCCGGTGACCAGTACATCGAGCTCATTCGGGACGATTCCCTGGCGCGGCCTGGTCATCGGCGCCGCCGCCGGACTGCTCAGCGGACTCTTCGGCATCGGCGGCGGAATCGTCATCGTCCCGGCGCTCCTGACGATGATGTCGATGGACCGGCGGCTGGCTCACGGCACGTCGCTGGCCGCCACGATTCCTGTCGCGGCCGCCAGCCTGGCCACCTACGCGCTCGGCGACCACGTCGACTGGCACGTCGCGTTGCTCCTCGCCACCGGAGCGATCTGTGGAGCGGTCGTGGGCACCCACCTGCTGCAGATCATCCCGAAGCGGCCGCTCACGATCATCTTCATCGCGGTGATCGTCTTGACCGCGGTGCGACTGCTCGTGCCGAGCGATGCCCTGGGTCGCGAGACCTTGACCGTCGCCACCGGGTTCGTCCTCGTCACCATCGGGTTCGTCACCGGCACGCTGGCCGGCCTGTTGGGCATCGGCGGCGGCGTCATCATCGTCCCGGCGCTCGTGGTCCTGTTCTCGATGCCTCCGGTGCTCGCCAAGGGCACCTCGGTGGCCGTCATCCTCCCGTCGTCGCTCGTCGGTACGTGGCGCAACCGTGCCAATCGCAACGTCGACATGCGTGTCGGCGGCGCGATCGGTGTCTCCGGCGTGCTCTTCGCAGTGATCGGCGGCCTGATCGCGCGGTCGCTCAGCGCGACGTTCTCGAACGCGATGTTCGCCGTCCTCCTGATCATCGTCGCGATCATCCAGGCGCGGACCCTGCGTACTCCGACTCCGATTCCCGAGACCGAGCATGACGCCCTCGACACGACCTGACCGGAACCGCCTGCGATGCGCGCCGCGGTGATCGTCGCCCATCCGCGCCCGGACGGTTTCGCCCACGAGTTGGCATCCCGAGCGGTGGCTGGCCTCGCAGCCGGCGGGCACGAAGTCGAGTTGATCGACCTGTACGAGATCGGCTTCCGGGCCGCAATGTCGACCGATGAACGCATCGCCTACCACGGCGATGCACCCATTCTCGACCCGATCGTCGCGCACCACGCCGACCTCATCCGCAGCGTCGATGCGCTCGTGTTCGTCTACCCCACGTGGTGGAGTGGACTCCCGGCGATCCTGAAGGGGTGGCTGGAGCGGGTGATGGTGCCCGGTGTCGGATTCCGATTCGACGAGCGGACCGGCAAGGTCCGACCCGGGCTGACCAACGTCGAGCACCTGATCGGGATCTCGACGTACGGATCCCCGCGCTGGTACGTGCGGGCGGTCAACGACAACGGCCGCCGGACGTTGATGCGGGCGCTGCGCCTCTCGTGCGGTTGGCGAACGTCGCGCCAGTGGTTCGGGATGTACGGCATCGACGGCAGCACCGAGGTACGGCGTCACGAGTTCGCGGCCCGTGTCGAGCGAGAGTTGAGCGAGCTGTGAAGGGTGGATCGACCTCGGCGCGGAGGGTGCTGGTGATCCACTGCCACCCGTGCCCGGAAGGGTTCATCCCCAGCGCGTTCGAGCAGGTTCGAGCCGGGCTCGCCGTGGCCGGAGCCGAGGTCCGCGTTCACGACCTGTACCGCGAGGGTTTCGTCCCCGAACTGACGGCCGACGAGCACCGCCGACATCTCGAGCCGGGTGTCGAGGACGACGTCCAGCAGCACGCCGACGACCTGCGCTGGTGCGACACGCTCGTGCTCGTCTATCCGACGTGGTGGTCCGGCCAACCGGCGATGCTCAAGGGCTGGATCGACCGCGTCTGGGCGTCAGGGGTCGCATGGGACCTCCCGGACGGCGCGACCCGCCTTCGACCGCGGCTGCGCAACATCCGACGACTGGTGGCCGTGACGTCACACGGCTCGTCGAAGCTCGTGAACAGCGTGCAGGGGGAAGGCGGAAAGCGGACGATGACACGCAGTCTGCGGTCGATGTGCCATCCGCGCTCGCGGACCGATTGGATCGCGCTGTACGGCATCGACACGGCGTCCGACGAGCGACGCCGGAAGTTCCTCGACGGCCTCGCCGACCGGATCGCCCACATCACCCGTCCGTCCTGCGCGTCGGTGCCACGCACGAACGCGCATCGGTGACCTGACCGTCGGTGCCAGGCACGAACGCGCCGAAAACCGGGCATCGGGCGCATCGGTGAATTGGCTATGTTGCCGCGATGCCCCACACCCCCGCGTCCACGCGTACGACCGTCCGCCGGGGAGCGAACCGGGCCGTCTACGACGATGACCGCATCCGCTCGATCCTCTCCGCCGGTCTGATCGCCCACGTCGGAGTCGCCACCGCCGACGGTCCGATCGTGCTCCCGATGGCCTACGGCGTGCGTCCCGTGGTCGCATCCACCTCCGACGGCGATGCTGACGGCGGTGACGGTCACGAGGTCCTCGTGCACGGTGCCGTCGCGAACGCGATGCTGCGCGCGGGCCGGACGGTCGACGTGTGCGTGACCGTCACGATCGTGGACGGATTGGTCGTCGCACGCACGCCATTCCACAACTCGATGAACTATCGGTCGGTCGTCATCCGTGGGACCGCCACCGCGATCGACGACCCCGACGAGAGGCTCGCCGCACTCCGCGTGATCAACGACCATATTGCGCCGGTCTGGGACACGGCACGGCCACCGTCGGCATCCGACGTGAAGAAGACGTTGGTCCTCGCGGTTCCGTTGACCGAGGCCTCGGCGAAGATTCGTGCGGGCGACCCGATCGACGAGGACGGCGACATGGATGGTCCGCACTGGGCGGGCCTGGTACCACTCGGCACCCGGTGGGGCGAGCCGACCACTGCGGCAGATCTGCGCTGCGACGCTGCCGTCCCCGACGCGGTGTCGGCCCTCGCTGGTCGCGACGCTCACGCCGCGAACTGATCAGCCGGCGGCGATCGCGACGGCGATCTCGGCAGCCACGCCCGCGTTGTTCTCGGCGAGCGCGAGGTTGGCCGGGATGCTGCGTCCATCCGTCGCCTGGGCGATCCGGTCGAGCACGAACGGCGTCACCGCGGCACCGACGATTCCGACGGAATCACATTCGGCGAGCGCGTCGTCGAGCACCCGGTCGAGTTCGGTTGCATCGAGTTCGTCCTGCTCGGGAATCGGCACGGTCACGAGCACGCCCGATGCGGGACGCGTGAGGTTGTCGAATGTGCGGGCCACCTCACCGGCCGTCTCCACCCGGTGTGCGACTCGAAGCCCGGACGACCGCGTGTAGAACGCGGGGAACCAATCGTGCTGCCAACCGAGGACCGGAACACCGAACGTCTCGAGGTACTCAAGGGTGCGGGAGAGGTCGAGAAACGCCTTGGCGCCCGCCGACACGGTGACGACGCGATGGCTCGCCAGCGCATCGAGATCGGCCGACACGTCGGCGGTCAGCTCCGCTCCTCGATGCACTCCCCCCAGCCCACCCGTGGCGAACACCGGGATGCCCGCGGCCGCCGAGATCGCGACGGATGCCGACACCGTGGTCGCACCGAATTCCCAACGCTGGGCCACCGCGACAGGGACGTCGCGCTCGGCAGCCTTGCGTGCGTCGCCGAGGATCCGCTCGTGTTCCGACGGGTCGAGACCGACGCGCACCACCCCGTCGAGCACCGCGGTCACCGCGGGAACGGCACCCTGCGAGCGGATCGCCGCGATGCAACGGTCGAGCGCTTCGCCGTTGGCCGGAGCGGGCAGGCCGAGATTCGAATAGATCGTCGACTCCATCGCGACGACCGGACCACTGGCGTCGAGGGTGTCACGGACTTCGTCGGAACAGTGAACGTCGATCACCGCACCGAGCGTACGGGACCTCCGCCCCGCACGGGCTCGGTCAGCGACGGACGAAGCGGGTGACACATTCGACGTGCGGGGTCTGCGGGAACAGATCGAGCACCTCGACGCGCTCCATCGCGTACCCCTCGTCGGCCAGCAGTCGAGCATCGCGTGCGAGCGACACCGGGTCACAGCTGACCAGCACGATCACGGACGCCTTGGTCCGGGCGACGGCGGCGACGCCGGGCTTGGCGAGCC
>NZ_JBAVYV010000562.1:0-4582 GCF_049588435.1 Ilumatobacter sp. | reverse complement strand
GGTCTGACCCGTTACGTAACGCTGGGGTCTCCACGTCGAACAGATGCACGGGACGGCGGCCGAGTGACATCCGATCGAGACCGGCGAGATCGCGTCGGGTCTCCACGTCGACCAGGCCACTGGACGTCAGCAGCGAACGGACGGCATCGCCCTGGTCGTGTCCGTGCTCGAGCACCAGCCAGCCACCGGGCCGGATGTGGGCCGGCGCGGTACGCGTCAGGAGGCGGATGTCGTCGAGCCCATCGGGTCCCGCGTACAGCGCATCGGTCGGTTCCCAGTCGGCCACGATCGATTCGATCTCGGTCGACGCATCCGCCACGTACGGCGGGTTGGAGACGATCACGTCGAACGCGACACCGACGGGCAACGCGTCGGTCCACGACCCCTCGGCGACGACGACGTTGACCGCCCCACGACCGATTCCGGCGAGGTTCGAACGAGCGACATCGAGCGCATCGGACGAGGCATCGGAGATCCAGACCGTGGTGCCGTCGTGCGGAAGTTCGTCGGCCATCGCGAGGCCGATCGCCCCCGATCCGGTGCCGAGGTCGGCGACCCGGCGGATCGGACCGGCGCCGGCCGCCAACTCGATCGCCACCTCCGCGACGAGTTCGGTCTCGGGCCGGGGGATCAGGACGCGCTCGTCGACCGCGAGGTCGAGACGGCGAAATCCCCAGCCCCCCAACACGTACTGGATCGGCTCACCGGCGCGTGCCCGCGCGACCATCGCGTCGAGGTGGCCGACGGCCCGCTCGGTCGCTGGCTGGTCGAGCATCGCGGTGAACTCGTCCGGCGTCGATGACGTCGCGGTCTCGCAGATCCAGCGAGCGTGGGTGGGATCGTCGAGCAGCACGGTCGTCTCCGCCAACAACACGCGCCAACTGATCGTGCGTTCGTCCGACCCGGCCGGATCTCCGGAACCGGCTCGGTCGGCCCGCCCGTCGCTGTCAGCCGCCGACGTCATCGATCGAACCTTCGGCGAGCAGTCGCGTCCGTTCCTCGGTGGCGAGTGCGTTCACGACGATGTCGAGATCGCCTCCGAGAATGTCGGCGAGTCGGTACACGGTGAACCCGATCCGATGATCGGTCACCCGGTTCTCCTTGTAGTTGTACGTCCGGATCTTCTCGCTGCGGCCACCGCCGCCGACCTGAGCGCGACGTTCGCTCGACAGCTCGGCGGCGCGCTCTGCCTCCGCGCGTTCGAACAACCGAGCGCGCAGGACCTGCATCGCACGGTTGCGGTTCTGGAGTTGCGAACGTTCGTCCTGCATGGTCACGACCACACCGGTCGGCACGTGCGTGATGCGGACCGCGGAGTCCGTGGTGTTGACGTGCTGCCCGCCGGCGCCGCTCGATCGGTACACGTCGATTTCCAGGTCGCGCTCGTCGACATCGACGTCGACCTCGTCCACGTCGGGCAACACCGTCACCGTGGCCGACGACGTGTGGATCCGACCCTGGCTCTCGGTGACCGGAACCCGCTGGACCCGGTGCGGGCCGCCCTCGAACTTGAGGTGGCGCCACGCCGTGTCGCCGTGGACCACGAACGTGATGTCGTTGTATCCGCCCATGTCACTCGTCGACGACGAGAGCGTCTCGAGCTTCCAACGATGCGTCGCGCAGTAGCTCTCGTACATCTCGAAGAGGTCACGCGCGAACAGGTTGGCTTCCTCGCCGCCCTCGGCACCACGGATCTCGACGATCACGTCGCGGCCGTCGTGCGGATCCTTCGGGATCATCATGTCGCGAAGTTCCACGTCGAGTGCGGCGAGTTCGATCGCCACGGTCTCGATCTCGTCGACGAGCATCTGTCGCTCGTCGCCGCTCGATCCGTCGAGCATCTGTCGCGCGGCATCGGCGTCGCCCCGGCGTTCGTCGTATCGGCGCACCTTGGCGACGACCGGACCGAGTTCGTTGTAGCGCTTGGACACCGTACGCAACTGATCGGGGTCGGCCAGTACCTCCGGGTCCGCGAGCTGGTGCTCGAGCGTCTCGTACTCGTCGACGATCTGTGCACGCCGGTCGATCGTCGCCACGTCAGGCTCCCGTGCTCACAGCGCGACGAGTTCGATCGGACGAACGAGCAGGGCGGCGAGGTCGGCGGTCACCGGAACGAGGTCGCGACCCGGGACGGCGACGACGATCCGCTCGATCTCGTCATCGAGACCGAGTGAGACATCCGCGACGAACGGGATCAGATCGAGATCGACACCCGCCGAGAACACGACGGCCACGGCCGCCCCCGACTCGTCGATGCCCCGGGCGGCACACGGCTCGGGGTGCTTCATGCTCTGACGGTCGACCGGTGGATCGATCGCCTCGAGCGATGTGAGCCCCAGGAGTGCGGGGGCCTCCTCGACCTGCCAGCGCAGGAAGCGCTCGGGGGCCATCCGGTTGAGTGGGTGCTGCGGAGCGTCGAGGCTGCGATACGCGGTGACGGCCGAGACGACGTCGGCGAGCGCTTCCTGTGTCGGCCGGTGGCCGTGGATCAGCTGGAACGCCTCACGATCGTTGGCGCCGACACCCACCTCGAGAATGATGCCGTCGGATGCGTCGACCCGCGCGGCGATGAGGTCCTCGGGGACGTCGTTGAGTTCGGCGAAGTTGCCGATCGTCGGCTCGTCCACGACCCGGCAGACCTCGAGGCCGCGCACCTCGCCCGACACGACGCCGCGTTCGGTGTGCGGACGCGCACCACCCGCCTCGATCATCGGGAGCAACTCCAGGTGATCGGCAGACAGCGACGGCGCCTCGGGCCGGGTCTCGGCCACGATCGGAAGCAGCGCGCGCTCCTCCGGGAACCAGACACCGACCGGAAAGTCGAATCCGCCGGCGCGACGGGCGACCTGTCCTCCCCCATCATCGACCACGACATCGAGCGAGGTGGCCCCATTGCGCACGGCCCATGCGAGCGAAGCTCCGAGGGTGCGGCCTGCCGGTCCGTCGACGATCACCCACGCGGCGCCGTCGAGCACGAAGCCGGCGCCGGTCCCGAACTCGACGGGCTCGACATCGACCGGAGAGCCGAGATGCTCCGACACCAGCGCCCGCAGTTTGATTCCGAGCAACCGTCGTCGCCGCTCGGTCGTCGGAGGTCCACCTTGGTCCTTCATCGCTCCCGACGCTACCGATGAGAGCGCCGGGGCGGCAGCGGATCGTGACGAGCGGGTGGAGCGCCGACTCCGCGAGCCGGGCTACCCCGACTCGTCGGGCGGGTGCGACCGATCGGACGGTGCGACGCGACCCCACGATTCCATCTCATCGAGATCGCAACGCTTCGGTGCGACGACGAGGAGGACATCGGAGGCCTCCAGCGTCGTGTCACCGTCGGGCACGATCGTCTCGTCACCGCGGCGGATCAGCGCAACCCGCGACCCGCCGGGCGGTGGAGAGTCGCGCAGGGTCGAGTGATGCATCCGGGAGCCGACGGGCAGGGTCACCTCGACCACGTCGGCATCGAGCGCATCGACCGGGACGATCTCGGGACGCACGGTCACGTGTTCCTCGGCGACCACGCCGAGCCGACGCGCGAGGATCCCGACGGTCGGACCCTGGACCGCGACCGACAACACCACGACGACGAACGCGACGTCGAAGACGAGTGCGCCGTCGGGATGGCCGGCGGTGAACGGGATCGTCGCCAGGACGACGGGGACCGCACCCCGCAGACCCGCCCACGAGATGACGGCCATCCGGCGGAGCGGTGTCCGCGACCAGCTCAGGACGGCGAGGACCGCGAGCGGTCGAGCGAGGACGATCAGCACGACGGCGATCACCACGGCGATCCCGAGGTTGTCCAGCAGCCGACTCGGGAACACGAGGATCCCGAGGAGCAGGAACAGCACCCCCTGCGCGGTTGCCGCCAGGCCCTCGTGGAAGGAGAGCACGCCTCGCGCCGAACGCTGTGCCCCGGCGAGGACGACGCCCGTCAGGTACACGGCGAGGAAGCCCGAGCCGCCGATCACCGCGGCTGCGCCGTAGGAGATCGCGGCGATGGCGAGCGTGATCACACCGAGCGATGACATCGCCGGACCGGCGATCCGAGCGACCACCCAACGTCCGGACCACCCGACTCCGAGCCCGACGATCACGCCGGCTCCGAGCTGCACGGTCAGGAAACTCACCCAATCCCAGGCGCTCGGATCCCCGCGCCAGACCTCGACCATGCCGATCGTCAGCAGCACCGCCACCGGGTCGTTCATCCCCGATTCGAGTTGCAGCAGTCGCTGCGTTCGTCGCGGCAGCGACTCGGAGCGCAGGGCGGCGAACACCGCGGCGGCGTCGGTCGAGGCGACGACCGCGCCGAGGATCAGCGCGGTCGTCGACTCCAGATCCAGCACGAACCAGGCCACCAGAGCGACGACCCCGGCGGTGATCATCACCCCAAGCGTCGCCAGGAAGGCAGCGGGTACCCCCACCGCCCGGAATGCCTTCGGTTCGGTTCCCAGGCCGCCCTCGAACAGGATGATCACGAGTGCGACCGACGCCACGTTCTGCGCCAACGCGGCATCGTCGAACCGCACGAGCGCCAACCCGTCATCGGCGACGAGCATCCCGAGGAACAGGAACATCAACAGACTCG
>NZ_JBAVYV010000561.1:0-1955 GCF_049588435.1 Ilumatobacter sp. | reverse complement strand
TCGCCTGGACTCTCGCGACATCAGACCGTTCCTCATGAGCGGGACGCTGCTCGGATTTCTCCGCGAGGGCACGTTCCTGGAGTACGACCACGACGTCGACCTCGGCTTGCTGCCGGAGACACGACTGCAGGATGTCGAGGACGCGCTCGTGGGCTCGGGTCTGGAGACGACGGTCCTGGTGGAGGGAATGTGGCTCGTCGCGGTCCACCCATCAGGCCTCCACGTGGATTTCTTCCGCCACGAACTGCGCGATGGCCGCTGGTGGCATTGCACCCGTGTCCACGAGTGGTGGAACACACCATCCGAACTGGAACCGATGATCGTGCAGGGTCAACGATGGTGGATTCCGAACAACCCCGAGCGGTATCTTGACGAGAACTACGGCAACTGGAGGGCGCCGGTCGCCTTCTTCGACATCAGCTTCGACACCCCCAACCGCCGGTACCGACGAACGCCCGAAGCGATGCGCCACCTCTACCACACCTGCATCCGTGGGATCGAGAGCGGGGACCGCTGGATGGTCGAGTCGGCCGCCCGCGAGTTGCGGGACGAGTTCGGCCTGAACGTCAGTGTCAATCTCGCGACCTCGCCCCTCCTCCACGAAATCGAGCTGCCTTCCCAGTTCGATGGCGACTGACCGTTCTTCGCCGGTCGTAGCACTCTCTGCAATGGCGACGTTGCTGCCTCGGGATTCGACCGACCATCGCAGGTAGCCTCGCAGCCTCATGGTCATCGTCATCCTCGCTGCAGGGGTCGGCTCGCGGCTTGGTCGACCCGTTCCCAAACCGTTGACGGTGCTCACCGACGGCCGCTCGATCATGCAGCGCCAGGTCGAGGCCGCACAGGAGATGTTCCCGACCGCACCGGTCATCGTGGCCGTCGGCTTCAAGAAGGACCTGGTGATGGAGGCAGCCCCTGCCCTGCTCTTCGCATACAACGAGAGGTTCGGCGAGACCAACACCGCCAAGAGCCTGTTGCGGGCGCTCGAGAACACGGGCGACGAAAGTGCACTGTGGATGAACGGGGATGTCGTCTTCGACAGCGATCTTCTCCCCCTGCTGCGACCCCGCATCGAGGCCGACGAATCGTTCATCTCGGTCAATACGGCCGCCGTGGGGGCCGAGGAGGTCAAGTACAACCTGGATGATCGTGGGGCGATTCGTGAGCTCTCCAAGACCGTCGTCGACGGGCTCGGCGAAGCGGTCGGGGTCAACTACGTCTGCTCGAACGACAAGGCGTCACTGATTGCCCGCTTGGAGGAATGCAGCGATGCGGACTACTTCGAGAGGGCAATCGAACTGTCCATCGACAGAGACGGTGCTCGCTACGCACCTGTGGACGTCACCGAGTCGGTGTGTATCGAGGTCGACTTCGTCGAGGACCTGGCTCGGGCCAACGAGGCGATCGCTCCTCCGAACTAGGTTCGGACTCCCGTTCGCCTCACCGGCGAGGGACCGGATCGCCCGGGGGGTCCCCGGCCTCGTTCGAGAGGGTCCGGAACCACCGAAGCGCCCGACCGATCGCCTTCTCGGCACCGACGAGCGTGAGGCGAAGTCGATCGTGCATGGGGAGCATGCCGAACCCACTCATGACCAGTCCGATCGTGCGCGGTCGACGCGTCAGGCGCACGATCCCGCGCACGCCGCGTTCATCTCCCGAGACCAGGTATCGACACAGGTATTGGTGCAGTTCATCCTGAGCGTCGACGGCGCATGGTGACAGCGATGCCATCAACGGAGCCACCGCCGTCATCATCTCGGTGCGGAACTCGTCGCCCCCGTCCTCGAACTCGGCGAGGTAGATCGGAAGATCGGCCTCGAAGACCTTTCGACCATGCCGGGTCCAGACGGCTTCAGGGGCGTGGTCTCGCAGGTAGGCGTCGACGGTCGTCAGCGCAACGAATCGGCCGGATACCCCGCCCGGCCGGGTCCGATCCTGGGTGATCGACGGGTCAC
>NZ_JBAVYV010000560.1:0-4225 GCF_049588435.1 Ilumatobacter sp. | reverse complement strand
ATCCCGCACCGCCCGGACGAGCTGCTTGCCACGTTCGTGCAGCCCGTGCTCGACCATTTCGCTGCCGCCGGAACCCCGTACGTCGGCGTGATCTACGCCGGCCTGATGTTGACGACCGACGGACCGCTGCTGATCGAGTACAACGCACGCTTCGGCGACCCCGAGGTCCAGGCCATCCTCCCGCTGCTCGAGACCGACCTTGCGGAGTTGGCGCTTGCGGCCACACGCGGCGCCGTCACGAGCATCCCGATGGTCACCCGTTCGCGGAGTTCGGTGACGGTCGTCGCTGCGGCCGAGGGATACCCGATCGCCCCGGTCGCGGGCGACGAGATCGTGGATCGCGTGACCGACGACGAGGCCTTCAACGAGGCTCACGACGGGATCGCGCTCCGTTTCGACGCCGGCGTCATCGACGGTCGGGTCGCCGGCGGCCGGGTTCTCGCCGTCACCGGTCTGGGCCAGAATCTGGCCGAGGCCCGCCGCATCGCATATGCCCGAATGGCAGCGATCGAGTTCCGCGGAATGCAGGTCCGTCAGGACATCGCCTGGCGCGCGCCCGGAGCGGCACTCGCGTCCTATGCCGACGCCGGCGTCGACATCGACGAGGGAACACGAGCGGTCACCGAGATGAAGGCGGCGGTGGAGTCGACCCACGACGTCGGTTCGGGCGCTGGTGTCCTGCACGGCGTGGGGAGCTTCGGCGGCGTCTTCTCCGGAATGGCCATCAAGGAACTGGACGAACCGGTGCTGGTCGCATCGACCGACGGGGTCGGCACCAAGGTCGAACTCGCCGCGCGCCTCGGACGCGTCCGCGGCGTCGGGGCCGACATCGTCAATCACTGCATCGGCGATGTGCTGGTGCAGAACGCGCGACCGCTCTTCTTCCTCGACTACATCGCGGCGAGCGTGCTCGATGCCGACATGGTGGCCGACATCGTGAAGGGGATGGCCGAGGCGTGCCGAGCTGCCAACTGCGCGGTGTTGGGCGGCGAGACCGCCGAGATGCCGGGCGTCTACCGGGACGGAGCATTCGACATCGCCGGGACCCTGATCGGTGTCGCCGATCGGGCCGACCTGCTCCCCCGCACCGACGTCGGGTCCGGCGACGTGCTCATCGGTGTCGCCTCGTCGGGACCGCACACGAACGGCTACTCGCTGCTGCGCAAGGTGTTCGAGTGGGCGCCGATGGACACCGTGATCGCCGGCATGGACCGTCCGCTCGCCGATGCTCTCCTCGAACCGCACCGCAACTACCTGGACCCGCTTCGGGCGGTGCTGGCCACCGACCGGGTCAAGGCGCTCGCCCAGATCACCGGTGGCGGGCTCCCCGAGAACCTGCCGCGGGTGCTCCCCGACGGCGTGGGCGCCGAGATCGATCTCGCTTCCTGGCCGATCCCTCCGCTGTTCGCGCTCGTGCGTGAACTGACGCCGCAGATGTCGACCGAGGAGCTGTACCGGACCCTCAACATGGGCATCGGCATGGTGGTCGTCTGCGCCCCCGAGGACGCCGACGAGGTGCAAGCTGCGATCCCCGAGACCACCTGGCGCATCGGCCGCCTCGTCTCCGGTGCGCGCGCCGTCACCCTGACCTGACCCCCCGTCCCCAAGCTGTTCTTGTGAACTGTTCGCGCACGGAGCGCCGGACAAGTTCACGAGATCGGCGTTGGCGGGCGATCCGGGGGCGATCCGGGGCGATCCGGAGCGACGGGGTGCGTTTCGGCGGGGGCCGGACCGGGTAGGCCGCGACGCATGGCTCGCACCAACCGAATCCTGCGCCGCAACACCGTGGACACCTTCGACGACTTCACCGCCCTCGGCGGTGGGCGCGGACTCCAGAAAGCGGCCGAGATCGGTCCCCGCGAGATCATCGAGATGATCGAGGCCAGCGGCCTGCGGGGACGCGGTGGCGCCGGATTTCCGACCGGGACGAAGTGGCGAACCGTCACCGAGATGACCGGGACACGACCGGTGTCGGTCGTGGTCAACGGTGCCGAAGGCGAACCCGGCACCTTCAAGGACCGCACGCTGATCAGCAACGACCCCTTCCAGGTCGTCGAGGGTGCCCTCATCGCCGCCCGGGCGGTCGGCGCCGAGAATGTGGTGTTCGCGGTCAAGGAGCAGTTCACCGATCAGATCGAGCGCCTCCGCACGGCGATCGCCGCGTTCGAGTCCCGTGGGATCGACGACGTCGTCCTGCGGGTCGTCACCGGGCCGGCTTCGTATCTGTTCGGTGAGGAATCGGCACTCCTCGAGGTGGTCGAAGGTCGCCCGCCGCTCCCCCGCGTCACGCCGCCGTACCGGCGCGGGCTCGGCGATGAAGTCGGTGAAGGGAACGAAGCGAGCGACCTCTCACTCGCCGGCGAGGCCGATGCCGAACGGGTCGACGAGACGGATGCAAGTACGACCGCGTTGGTGAACAACGTCGAGACCATGGCGAACGTCGCGTTCGTGCTCGCGCACGGCGTCGACGAGTTCCGATCGGTCGGCACCGACGCGACGCCCGGAACCGCAATCTGCACGATCTCGGGGGCCGTCGCCGAACACGGAGTCGCCGAGTTCGCCATGGGGACGCCGTTCTGGGACGTGCTCGACTCGCTCGGCGACGGAGCCGTCGACGATCACACGGTGATCGGCGCGATTTCCGGCACGGCGAACGCGGTGCTCCCGGCGGACCGATTCGACACGCCGCTGTGTTTCGACGCCTTCAGCGCGGCCGGATCGGGACTCGGTGCCGCCGGCTTCATCGTGCTCGACGACCACACCGACCTGGCAGCGACGGCACACGGGGTCGCCCGCTTCCTCGCGATCGAATCCTGCGGGCAGTGTCAGCCCTGCAAGGTCGATGGCGGCGCGATCGCGGATCGGCTCGACGTGATCCGCCGATCGGAGCAGGCGGCCGGACGCGACATCGACTCCGAGATCGACGGCCTGCTCTCGACGGTCGCCGACGGCGCCCGCTGCGGGCTGGCGTCGCAGCACCAGACCGCGGTGGCGAGTCTGCACGAGCTGGCGTGCGCAGCCAACGCGTCCCATCTGTCGGGCGAACTCGGGCCTGCCGGCATCGATCTGATCGCTCCGATCGCCGACATCGTGGATGGCCTTGCGGTCACCGACCGCAGCCATCTCGACAAGAACGCCGACTGGGCGCCCGGCTCCAGCGTTTCAGTGAGCGGTTCGGGTGGTACCCCCTCCACATGAGAAGCACCCTCGCCCGCACCTCGACGATGACCGATCTTCGCGACCTCGTGGGCCACGACGGACCGTTCCTGACCGCTCTGATTCCCGCCCGCAGCGACGTCGCCGGCGCAGCCGATCGCTTCGACGTCCAGATCCACAACGCTCTGCGTTCGGCCACCGTCGACTGGGCGTCCGATGTCACGGCGATGACCGCCGACCTGGAAGCGCTCGACCACGGCGACGGTGCCTCCGTCATCGCCATTCGCCCGCGGTCCGGACCGACGTTCGTCGAGTTCATCGATCAACCGGTACGTCGGCCGTCCCTGACCGAAGGGCCGCTCCCCCGCCTCGCTCCGCTGATCGAAGCACGCCAACGGGTGCTTCCCCACGTCGTGGTCGAAACCGACCTTGCGGGGGCGGACCTGATCGCCTTCGACGGCGGGTCCGTGACGGCGACGCACCAGGTCGACGGCAACACGTTGCACATCCATCGCGGCCATCCCGGCGGATGGTCGCAGCGACGGTTCCAGCAGCGTGCGGAGAACACGTGGGACGACAACATCGAGGACGTCGCCGATGCCGTGTCGACACTGGTCGACGAGGTCGGAGCGCGGATCGTCGCCGTGGTCGGCCCGACCCGGGCACAGTCGATGCTCGTCGATCTGCTCGACGACCAACTCGATGTCCCGGTGCACGCCGTGGGCGCGGGTGACGCCGACGGTGCAGCCGACGAGATCGTCAGGCTGGTGGCAAACATCGCGGCCGGCGACACCAAGGCACTGCTCGACGAGTTCAGGGAGCGTGTCGACCACCGCACGACGACGTCGCTGGAGGTCACCAACGCGCTCGCCGAGGGGCGCGTCGAGACGCTCCTGGTCCACGACGACGAATCGAACGATTCGGGGACCATCGATCGGGCGATCCGTCAGGCATTGCTCACCGACGCCGACATCCACGTCATACCGAACGTCGCCAGCCTCGACGACGGCCTCGCCGCGATCCTCCGCTGGTGACCCCCCACCCGCCGATCTCGTGAACTGTTCGCGCA
>NZ_JBAVYV010000559.1:0-27350 GCF_049588435.1 Ilumatobacter sp. | reverse complement strand
AACTACTCAGCTACGGCGTCCACCCCCTGAACCCACCCTGACCCCAGTTGATACGTCAGGCGGCGTGGCGGAAGGTTGCGCGGTAGGCGCTGGGGGTCGAACCGACGACCTTGGTGAAGTGCTGACGCATGGCCGCGGCCGACCCGAAGCCGACGGTGGCGGCGATCTCGTCGACCGACATCGACGACACCTCGAGCATCCGCTGCGACGCCACCACCCGCTGATGAAGGATCCACTGCAGCGGCGTCGTCCCGGTCGCCGCCTTGAAGCGCCGGGCGAACGTGCGCGGGGTCATCGCCGCGCGCCGGGCGAGTTCGTCCACCGTCAGTTGTCGCTCGAGGTTTCCTTCGACCCACTGCAGCACGGCCCGCAGATCCCCCTCGACATCGATGCACACCGGGATCGGTTGCTCGATGTACTGCGCCTGACCACCATCGCGGTGGGGCGGCACGACCATCCGCCGCGCAACCGTGTTGGCGACGTCAGCGCCCCAGTCCTCGCGCAACAGATGCAGACACAGATCGATCGCGGCCGACGTACCGGCGCTCGTGTACAACCGATCCCCTCCCGTGTAGAGCACATCGGGCTGCAACGCGATCGACGGGTGTCGCGCCCGGAACTGGTTCATGTAGGTCCAGTGGGTCGTCGCCGTCCGACCGTCGAGGAGCCCGGTCGCCGCCAACGTGAAGGCTCCGGAGCAGAACGAGATCAGCCGTGCGCCACGCGCGTACGCCGTCCGCAATCCCTCGACGACCGCCGGTTCGTAGTCGATGGTCGGTGTCGGTCGCTTGCCGTTCGGGATCACGATCGTGTCGGCCCACTCGAGTGCAGCGAGGTCGTGATCGAGGACCAGGTCGAACCCGTTGTCACCGCGCAGGCGCGGTCCCTCGTTGCTGCACAACCGCAGCTCGGAGTACGGAACCCCCTGCTCGGTGCGGTCGTTGCCCCACACCTCGATCGCCACCGACATCTCGAACATCGAGGGCCGATCGAACAGCAAAACCGCCACCCGATGCTCGCGTTCCTGCCGCATCGGGCTGGCAGTTCTGTAGGTCATGGGTGCCATTCTGCCATTGGCAGGAAGACACGTACCAGCGCATTCTTGCCACATGATGTTCTCAGCGTTCTGCCCGACCCACGACTCCACCATCTTGATGACCCGGCGCAACGTCACCGGCTTCGTCAACACCGACCATGGCCCGGTCCTGCAGTGGCGCTGCAACTGCGGTCACGAGGGCGTCCTCGACCGCACCGGTTCCACCCCGACCACGCCCGCTCCAGCCCCCGCCGCCCCGGCCTTCTCGTGAACTCTTCGCGCACGGAGCGCCGAACATGTTCACGAGAACGGCCTGCCCGGAGGATGGGCGAGATCAGGTGGCGTTGATGGCGTCGAGCACGTCGAGGCGCGTCGAGCGCTTCGCCGGGATCAGCGCAGCCACGAAGCCGAGACCGACACCGAGCACCAGGATCAGCAACAACTGGAGCGGCGCGAAGTTGAGCGCAATGTCGGCCGAGGTCAGCCGGTCGATCGCGAGGATCAGCGCAGCCCCCGTGAAAACCCCCAACACCAGGCCCGAGACCGTGCCGAGTGCCGAGATCAGCACCGACTCGATCCGCACCATCCGTTGCACGCGCTTGTCGACCATTCCGATCACGCGCAGCAGCCCCAACTCGCGACGCCGCTCGAGAATCGACAGCGACAACGTGTTCACGATTCCGATCAGCGCCACGGCGACGCTCATCAACAGCAAGCCGTTGACGGCATTGATCAGGAAGTCGAAGATCGTGCCGACGATCTGACCGAGCGCATTGCCCTGTTGGACGGAGATGTCGGGGCGCAGGCTCGTGATGTCGTCGATGCTGTCGGCGACATCGCTCTGGGACCCCGAAGCGGCGTCCAGGAAGGCGACCGTCGGAGCGGTCTCACCGACGAACTCGTCGAACGTGTCCGAGTCGATGAGACTCCCGGTGAACGTCGTGTCGAGTGAGGACCCGATGGTTCCCACGACTTCGAGATCGATCGTGGCACCTTGACTGCTCGTGAAGGTCACCGTCGAGCCGATCGGGCGCGGATCCCCGTCGTCGAGAGTCAACACCTTGCCGGGCCCCAGGTCGTCGAGCGTTCCGTCGATCACCTCGATAGAGGCGGCCTCGACCATCGCATCGAGGTCCCCCGTCGACACCGCCGACGGAATCACGAACCCATCCGAAGCATCCTCGCCCGACTCGCCATCGGGCGTCGCATCGACCCGATCGATCGCGACGACCTCACGCCGGAACGCGGTGACGAACTCGACCCCGTCCACTTCTTCGAGGCTGGCGACGAGGTCGTCGTCGATGGTTCCGCCGTCACTCGTGATGATGAAATCGGCGCTCGACAGCGCGTTGATCTCGTCCACGGCAAAGTCCTTGACGCTCGTGCCGGCGACGGTCACGAGCGTCACGAGGAACACGCCGATCAACAGCGCGTTCGACGTGGTCGCAGTGCGTTGCGGGTTGCGCGCGGTGTTGTCGGCAGCGAGGCGACCTTCGAGGCCGAACCACCGCAGCATCGGCCTGAACACCTTGGCCCCGAACACCGCGATGAGCGGACCGGCCACGATCACGCCGACGAACAGCACCACCGCCGAGGCGGCGATGCTGAGCGCGGACCCGCTGAAGAGCATTCCCACTGCACCGAGGCCGACGAGGGCCAAGGCCGTGACGATCCGCTTGGTCGTCAACGTCGCGCTCTCGACCGCAGCCTGTCGCAGTGCCTCGATCGGCTCGGTCCTCGCCGCGCGACGTGCGGGAATCATGACCGACAGGAAGGTGATGATCGTGCCCGCGAGGATGCCCTGGATCACCGTCGTCGGCGAGATGCTGATCCCGCGCCCGGGAAGCGAGACCCCGAACAACTCGAGGACCGCGATCATCACGAACGTCAACCCGAAGCCGGCGATCACCCCGAGGACCGATCCGAGCAGACCGATCGCGAGGCCCTCGTATCGCAACGACCGCTTCAGTTGCTTCGGAGTCGCACCGATGGCCGCGAGGACCGCCAGCTCACGCAGCCGCTGCGCGACGATCACGCTGAACGTGTTGTAGATGACGAACGCGCCGACGAACAACGCCAGCGTGGCAAATCCCTGCAGAACGGTCTTGAGCGTCTGGCCGAATGCGCCGACCTCACCACGTTTGTCCTTCAGGAAGTCGTCACCGGTCTGCACCTTGTACCCGGCGGGGACGAGTGGTTCGACGGCCGCCTGCAGCTCGACCTCGTCGACCGTGCCGCGCAGGAACAGGTCTTCGTATTCGACCTGGCCCGAGTTCAACCAGTCGAACGCGTTGGCCCCCGAGATCGAGACGGTGCCGCCGTCGTCCTGTGCATCGGTGTTGCCGAACGAGGTGATGCCGACGATCTCGGCCGGGAACTGCCCGGCCAACGTCAGGATCGTCACCTGGTCGCCGATCGCAAGGTCCTCGGAGTCGGCGGTCCTCGTGTCGATCGCGATCTCGCCATCCGCGGCCGGGGCCGCACCCTCGTCGATGTCGATCGGATTCAGGTCATCGTCCTCGATCCACAGGCGACCGATCGCTCCGTCGGCGAACGTTCCGCCGTCGTCGGCGAGGAAGGACACGCTGCCCGAGAGATCACCACCGATCGCTGCGACCTCGGGCAGGGCGGCGATGGCATCAGCGTCGGAACCATCGATGCGGAGTTCGCCGCCGAAGTCGGCTGCGGCGTCCGACACGTCATCGACGACGACGGCGGCCTCCACACTTCCGAACTGTCGGTCGGCGTCACCCTGGAGCGCGTCGATGACGCGGTCGCCGAGAAATCCGGTCGCCGCGAAGAATGCGACGCCCGTGATGATCGCGACCAGCGTGGCGATGTAGCGACCGAGGTTGAAGCGAACTCCGCGGAGCGCGAGGCGAAGCATCGAGGATCAGCCCTCGAATCGCTTCATGCGGTCGAGCACTCGATCCGTGGTCGGCTCGGCCATCTCGTCGATGATCTGACCGTCGGCGAGGAACAGGACGTTGTCCGCGTAGGACGCGGCGTGTGGATCGTGAGTGACCATCACGATCGTCTGACCGGACTCATCGACTGCACGGCGCATGAACGTCAGGATCTCGATCCCGGTACTCGAGTCGAGCGCACCCGTCGGCTCGTCGGCGAACACGATGTCCGGTCGCGGAACGAGGGCTCGCGCTACCGCCACACGTTGCTGCTGGCCACCCGACAGCTGACTCGGCAGGTTCTTCAATCGATCGCGCATGCCGACCGTGTCGACGATCGTGTCGAACCACTCCCGGTTCGGGTCCTCGCCGGCCAGGGTGAGCGGAAGCAGAATGTTCTCCTCGGCGGACAGCGTCGGAATCAGGTTGTACTGCTGGAAGATGAACCCCAGGCGGTCCCGGCGCAGCAGTGTGAGCTGGGTCTTGTCGAGTGTCTCGAGGTTCGTGTCGCCGATGAACACCGATCCCGATGTCAGACGATCCAGGCCGGCGACGCACTGCATCAACGTGCTCTTGCCCGATCCCGACGGTCCCATGATCGCCGTGAAACGATGCTGCGGGAAGTCGACGGTCACCCCGGCGAGGGCGTGGACGGCGGCGTCGCCGGTCCCGTAGCTCTTCACCGCATCGACGGCCCGGGCAGCGACTGTCTGGACTTCGGTCGTTGTCATGTGATCTCCGCTCTGGGCCGGGTGGGAACGGCCCGAGGGTAGTGGCTCTCGATTGGGCGGAGGCCACCCGGTCCGGGCTGCCCGAGGCTCAGTCGTCCTTGAGCGCGACCGCGTTCGGTGTCACGTTCATCTTGGGCTCGTACTCGGCGACGTCGACCGTGCGCCCGAGACCCGCGAACTTCGCCACCAGATCACCGCGGCACGTGCCGCACGGACCGTAGAAGTCGTCGACGGTCGTTGACTGACATCGCGGGCACGAGAACTCCACGATCCCGACGCTACAGCGCGTACGATCTCGGTCGTGCCCGATCACCGCCCGTTGCCAGACAACGCCGGCGATGTCGACGACGATCCCACCCCGCCCCGCGGGATCGCAGGTGGCCGTCCCGACGCGGGAGGTTCGTCCGACGACCCGGACGCACGGTGGGACGACGAGGAATGGGACGAGCCGAACTTCCTGGTCCGACGAGCACTCGTGATCGGTGGCGTCGTGATCGTCATCGCGCTCGGCGCGATCGGCATCGGCCGGTTGATCGGCGGTGACGACTCGTCGTCGACCTCCTCCGCTGCGGCCGTCGACTGGGACACGATCGTCGTGCTCGAGACCGACGAGATCCGACTCGTCGATCCGAGCAACGGCGACGAGATCGAGACGTACGCGGCGAGCGACGATCTGCTCGACGCCCAATCGCTCGTCGCCGACCACGTGCTCGTCACGATGACCGACGCCGGTCAGATCGTCCAGACCGACCTGGCGGACGGCTCCCAGCGACAGGGCCGTTCGGGCCCCGACGAGACGCTGGTCGTCAGCCCCGACCATCCCGCGATCGCGATCTCCGGCAACGACCTCGGCGGTGACATCAGCATCATCGACACCCGCGATCGTTCGACCCTCAGCGTGGCCGACGTGGCCGGACTCGACGATCCGTTGATCTTCTCCGCCGACGTGATCGTCAATCCGTCGGCGACCCACGTGGCGGTCCCCGTCCCCAACGCATTTCAATCGGTCGTCATCGACCTCGCCGACTCGAGCGCGCAGGCGCGCGCCGGTCGGGTGATCGCGATCGACGACGAACGGATCGTCACCGAACAGCCCGCCGGCGACGAATCGGAGCTCGAGTTCTACGACATTGCAGGCGAGCGACTCGGATCGATCGACGTGGCAGCCCCGAAGGCCACACTGCTGCGCGACGACGGGCGGATCCTCGCGGTCTCCACCGACGGCACGATCACCATCGTCGATGCCGACGGCTCCGTGGACGAGGTCGGCTCCTTGAGCGACCCCGACGATCGTCCGATCGAGGTGTCCAGCGGAGAGCGAGTCGCGGACGGCGACCGACTCGTCGTGGTCGGCACACGCGACACGTACGTGCTCGAGTCCGATGGCACCCAGATCGCGAGCGCACCGGGCGCTCCGGCACGTCGGCCCGGCAGCGGAGAGCGGTGCATCGTCGCCGTCTCCACCTCGGGCCGGGAATCGGCCACGACGGTCCTCGACGTCGAATCGGGATCCGTGGTCGCGGAGATCGAGGATTCGTTCGTCACCGACGAGTCGTACGACGGTTGCACCATCGCCTTCCAGGGAACGACACCACAACTGCTCAGCGACGGAGAGTTGACGTTGGTGGATGCCGCCTCGGTCGCCGTGGTCGCTCCCGACGGCACGGGGTACGTCGTCATCGACGGTCGCGACTCGGAGTACGTCGCGCTCGGCGACGATCCCCTCGAGATCGCCGACCGCCCGACCGTCATCCACTTCGGAAATCGATGATGAGCGACGATCGAGAGCAGCCCGCTGCAACGCCCGCCGACTTCGTCGAGATCACCTCGGACGACACCGTCTGGCGTTTCGAGCGCGAGTTCCTCGAGTCGAATTGGACCTGCCTGTACGGCAACGGGTGCAAGGGCATCCTTGCCGAGGACGCCGAGGAATTACATCAGGGTTGCTGCTCACTCGGCGCCCACTTCGGTGACGGCGAGCCCGGCCAGGAAGAAGCACGACAGCTCTCGGCCTACGTGTCGATGCTCACCCCGGAGCAGTGGCAGTTCCATGCGGCCGGAACCGCTCTCCACGACGATGTCGCCGGCTTCTACGGTGACGCCGACCGGACGCACACGCGTGTCGTCGATGGAGCGTGTGTGTTCCTCAACCGACCCGGATTCGCAGGTGGAGCCGGATGCGCCCTCCACATCGCCGCACTCGAGGCAGGCGATTCGCCGACCGAGTGGAAGCCGTCGGTCTGCTGGCAACTCCCGCTGCGCGTCGACTGGGCGCTCGTCGACGACGACGATCCGGAAGGCCCGGAAACCGCGACGGTCCGACGCTGGTCGCGCGCCGACTGGGGGGATCACGCGTCGAAGATGGCGTGGTGCTGCACCGAACGCTCGGAGGGTGGCGAGGCGTACAGCGGAGATCATCCCGTCGTCGACAGCCTCTCCGACGAACTCTCGGTCCTCGCCGGCGACGAGGTCTACGTCGAACTCCGCAAGCGCCTCGACTGACCACCGCACGTTACGTAACGGGTCAGACCCGTTACGTAACGCGTGGTCAGATGATGTTGATCGCGTCGAGCACCTCTGCCACGGCCGGGTTGGTCACGTCACCCGTCGTCGAGTCACGCCAATCGGCCCGCTTGGTTCCCCACGAGACGAAATCGTGCGCCGTCGTGCGCACCACCGGCGCGTCGTCGTCGGCACCGTTCGCCACGATCCATCCCCCGCCGCCGCCACCCGGTGTCAGACACCAGGTGTTCGCGGCCGGTCCCTCGAACACGAGGTTGACCGGCTGTGCCGCGACGCCGGCGAGTTCTGCGGCACACATCTGCGGAAGCCCGGCGAGCATCCACTCGAGCGTCGGTGCCAAAACATCGGGGTCGTGCGGCAATGCTCCGGCGCGAACGACGGCGGCACCGATGTCGTGGCGCAGATGGCAATAGTGGTCGAAGGCGATGGCATTCCCGAGCAGGTGCATCGGATGTTCGCCGAGATCGGCGAGGGGGACGACGGTCTCGGCCATCGGTGGCTGCTGCAAGGCGCTCAACGCGGCAACGCCCTTCTGCGACCACTCGTCGTAGGCGACGATCACCTGATCGGGCGACCAGTCCTTGCGATCCTGCACCGGGACCTCGGCGGCGACCTCCGCCTTGCCACTGTCACCCGCGTCGATGGTGTCGGGCGCCGCGATCTGCTGGAACACCGCCGCCATGTGTTGGGCGACATCCTGGACGCGCCAACCATCGCATCCGGACTGCGCCTGCCATTCGTCCGCGCTCAGTGATGCGAACAGTTCGGTCGCCCGGGCGATTTCGGCCTCGAGTCCGGTGATGGCCTGCTGTGACATGTCGCGACCGTAGCGAACCCACCACGACGCGCCCGACGCCCTCCCGGTCGACTCCATCAGCGCGCCGCGTCAACGATCAGCGTGACGGAACGATCAACGTCTCGGCACCGATCGGGACGAACCCCGAGGCGAGGAACGCGCGCAGCGACGCGGCGTTTCCCGGCGACACCTGTGCCCACACGAACTCCGCACGCGGGACGTGTCCGAGTGCTGCCTCGATCAACGACCGACCCGCCGATGCACTGCGCGGCTCGGCGTCGAACAACTCGACCGACAGCTCTCGACGGCCGACGAGCCCGTTGCCGAACGTGACCACGCCGCGCTCATCACCGAGCACGACAACCGCATCGCGGTGCTCGCGCGAGCGGGCCACCCGCGGATGGTCGTCGAGGTCGGTGCGCACACTCAGAACACCACTCCCCGGTGCCGCCTCGCGTCCCGACGCGACGAGCACCGCGTCCTGGCAACCGACCCATCCACCCGGACCGGCGAGCCTCAGTTTGATCTCGGGGCTGCTCGCACCGCCGAAACCGTCGGCTCCCATCGCGACCAGCTCCGACAGCGGCACGTCGCCGAGCACGATCGAGTGACCGGTGAACTCGACGATCGCGGCATGTCCGTCGACGCCGGGATCGAGCACCTCGACCTCGCCGTCGACCGGCGGAAACGATCCGGTCGCGGCCGCGTCGAGCATCGTCATCAAGGGGTGCACGTCCTCGCACGGTATCCACCGTCCGGTACGGTCCGATCGTGCGCGTCGATGCGATGACCTTCCCGAAACCGCTCGCCGAGATGGGCACCGCAGCCGCGGGCGCACAGCGCTCCGGATTCGACGGGATGCTGCTCACCGAAGGTGGCCGCACGGCGTTCACCGCGGTAGCCGCCGCGGCGCTCGGGGCACCGGGACTCGAGCTGTCGACGGGTGTTGCCGTCGCCTTTCCGCGCAGTCCGATGATCACGGCGCAGAACGCCTGGGAACTCCACGAGTTGACCGGCGGACGGTTCCGGCTCGGCCTCGGAACCCAGGTCCGGACCCACGTCGTGCGGCGCTACGGAGCCGAGTTCGAACACCCTGGCCCACGCCTGCGCGACTACGTACGTGCGGTCAAAGCGTGCTTCGCCGGCTTTCGTGGCGAGCCGCTCGATCACCGTGGCGACTTCTACGAGTTGACCTTCCTCAACCGCCAGTGGAGCCCGGGGCCGCTCGTCGTCCACGACCCAAAGGTCGACGTCGCCGCCGTCAATCCGTGGATGCTGACCATGGCGGGCGAGGTCGCCGACGGAGTCCACGTCCACCCGATCGGTGAACCCGGATACCTCCGCCGCCACGTCATCCCGTGTCTCGCTGAGGGGGCGAGGCGCGCGGGTCGACCGGCCGGAGACACCGATGTCATCGTGCCGGTCACCACGATCGTCGGCGACACCGACGAGCAGCGCGACGCAGCGCGCGAAGTCGCTCGCGCCTCGCTGTCGTTCTACGGATCGACCCCCAACTATGCGTTCATCTGGGACGATGCCGGTTTCGAGGGGACGACCGAGCGCATCCGGTCGAAGCAGAAGGCGGGCGACTTCGCCGGCATGGCCGCGGAGGTCACCGACGATCACCTCGCAGCGTTCTGCACCGAAGCCGACTGGAACGACCTCGCGGATCGGTTGATCGACACCTACGCCGACATCGCCGATCGACTCGTGCTGTACAGCGCCGGGACTGCGGATGCGGAGACGTTGGAGCGCTACGGCGCGGTCGCCAAGGAAATCTCGTCGCGCACCGCGATGCCATGACCCAACGCTGCCTCGGGATGGTCGCGGTCGCCACGATCGCGATCGGGAGCGCGGCCGCCTGCTCGTCCTCGCCCCACTCCGACGCTCCCGACGACCGAGAGGCCATCCGCGAGGCGGTGCTCGACGTTCGGGCGAACGGGTGCGGACCGCGCGAGACCTTCGGGACCGCATCGCTCGTCGACGACACCCACGCGCTGACGGCCGCCCACGTGGTGGCAGGGGCCGATGAAGTGAGCGTCATCGATCAGGACGGCGAATCGCACTCGGTCGACGTCGTCCTGTTCGATCCCGACCTCGACCTCGCGGTGCTGTCCACGCCCGCCGATCTCGGCGCCCCGCTCGGAATCGCCGACGAACGGGTCGAGGCGGGAACGCTGGGGGTCGTGGGGTTTGCACGCCTCGTCGACGGCGAGGTCGTCACCCGGCTCACCGATGTCGACGTGCTGCGCCACGTCGACATCGACACCACCGACATCTACCTCGATGAGTCGGTCACCCGATCGGGCTTCGAGGTCGACGCCGCGATCGACCCCGGCGACTCGGGTGGAGCCGTCGTCGTGGATGGTCAGGTCGTCGGGATCATCTGGGCGCGCAGCACGAAGAACGGCGAGCGGGCATGGGCGATCGACATCCCCGACATCGTCAGCGAACCCGGCCGGCTCGCAGCGCTCACCCCGGTCGAGACCGGACCGTGTGTGCGCTGAAAGCCGTCCACTCCGCTGCCCCAGGCTGGCGGCCGAGGTCAGTCGGAGTGGTCGGAAGACGACGAGAGGCCGCGCACGAGTGAGCCGGCGATCTGCGCGATGTGTTCGGCTGCGGGCATCGGTCCGCCGACGAGGGCGTTGAAGTAGAGCCCGTCGCCCACGAGCCGGACATGTTCGCCGAGGAGTGGTGGGAGCACGTCCAACGGCCTCGAATAGCGGGCGAACAGATCGCCGAGGAGCACTGCCACGTCGTCGTCGACCGCGTCGGTGGCGGCGAACAACGCGAGCCAGAGGGTGTTCTCACCATCGACGACATCGGTGGCGGCATCGATGTACCAGCGCACGACATCGGCCGGGTCGTCGGGCGCATCGGCGATGGTGTCGTCGATCGCGTCGGCGAGCCGATCGACGAGGCCCGCGAAGAGATCCGACTTCGACGGAAAGTGGTAGAGCAGGCCGCCCTTGGAGACGCCCGCACGGGAAGCGGCAGCTTCGAGGGTGACGTTCGCCGCACCGACGTCGACGATCAGGTCCTGGAACGCATCGAGGATCACCTCGCGCTGTGTCGGACGAGCCATGTCAGCGCACGCTCTCGACGCTGAGGCTGGCCGGCTCGACGACCACCGAGTCCTGACGTCTCGTCCGCAGAGCCCAGAGGGCAACGATGACCAAGGCGATCGATGCCGTCAGTGCAGCAGCATGGAACCCGTCGACGAACGCCGTGTCCGCCGCGTCGCGCAGCGCGGCACCGGCATCTCCACCGAGATCGTCAGCCACGCCAATCGCTGCACCCAACGTGTCCCGCGATGCTTCGATGGCTTCGCTCGGTACGCCGTCGATGGCCACGAAACCACCTCGATAGACGGCCGCAGCGATGCTGCCGAGCACGGCGGTCCCGAGCGCGAAGCCGAGTTCGATCGCCGTCTCGGACACCGAGGCCCCGGCACCTGCACGCTCCGCCGGAATCGCCGCGAGGATCCCGTCGAGCGCGACGGTCATCGACGCTCCGAGGCCCGCGTTGAGCACGATCACCGCGGCGGTGGTCAGGGCGACCGATCCTTCCGCCGTGATCTGGGTGAGCATCGCGAATCCGATGCCACCCATGGTGAGTCCAGCGGCAATCACGGTGAACGACCCGAACCGCCGCGCGACGACCGGGGCGAGCATCGTGAAGGTGACCGACGAGACGGCGGCCGGAAGCAGTTGCAGACCGGCGCGCAGCGGTGACATGCCGACGACGAGCTGGAGGTACTGGGTGACGAAGAACAGCGAGCCGGCGAACCCGAACGCAGCGATGAGGTTGCCGCTCACCGCCATCCGGAACCGCGGGACGGCGAAGAGCGACACGTCCACCATCGGATCGGAGATGCGTTGCTGACGTCGGACGAACACGAAGCCGGCCACGGCGCCGATGACCGCTGCCGTCACCACGACGGTGGAGAGTCCGTGCTCGGCGAAGATCTTGATCGCGTACACGATGGGGAGCATCGTCACGAGCGACAGCGCGGCACTCGTCACGTCGAAGGCACCCGGCTTGGGATCGCGCGACTCGGGAACCAGTCGTGGTGCGACGAGGAGCAGCGTGGCCGTGACCGGAACGCCGACGAGGAAGACCGAACCCCACCAGAAGTGCTCGAGCAGGAAACCACCGACGATCGGTCCGAGCGCCGATCCGACGGCGAACGCGGCCGCCCAGACGGCGATGGCGGTCTGGCGTTCACGCTCGTCGAGGAACACGTTGCGGATCAGCGAGAGCGTCGACGGCATCAAGGTCGCGCCGGCGACACCGAGCATCGCCCGCGAGGCGATCAGCATCTCGGGGCTCGTCGAGAACGCCGCCAGCACCGACGCGACGCTGAACCCTGCGGCCCCGAACATCAGCAGCTTGCGCCGGCCGATCCGGTCTCCGAGCGCGCCCATCGTGACCAACAGCCCCGCCAGCACGAACGAGTAGATGTCGACGATCCACAGCAGCTGGGAACTCGTCGGTCCCAGCGTCTCGCTCAGCGACGGAACCGCGAATCCCAGGATCGTGGCGTCCATCGAAATGATCAGGACCGGAAGAATGAGGACCATCAGCGCCGACCAACGACGCCCGGCATCTGTCCGTGGCTGCATTGGAGTTACTGTACCGACTGGACGGTCAAGTAACTCGGGGATGGAGTCAGTCGATCGCGGTGTCGTTCACCGGTCCCAGCACCCGGTCGGTGTAGGCATTGGCGAAGGTTCCCATCGGGTCGAGCCGCGCTCGCACGTTCTGGAACCGTTGCCACTCGGGATAGCGACCCGACAGTGTGGCGGCCGTCTGGAAGTGCAACTTGCCCCAGTGTGGCCGACCGTCGTAGTCGTCCATGATCGACTCGACGCCCTGGAAGTACGACTCGTACGGCGTGCCGATGTACTGGTGAACAGCGATCCAACCCGATGGCCTCCCGTTCGCCGTCGAGAGCGGAATGTCATCGGCCGCCGACACCCGGACCTCGATCGGGAAGAGCGGGGGAAACGGCAGGGACGAGACCAGCGCGCCGACGCGTTCGATCGCTTCCGGAACGGCATCGAGTGGAATGCCGTACTCCATCTCGACGAAGCGCACGTGGCGAGGGCTGCTGAAGATGCGATCGCTCCGATCGATCAGCTCGCGCTCGGATGCCGCCGACGTGATCAGCTTCGCAATCCGCGGTGCCGCCTTGGGATACCGGCGACCGACTCGACAGACCGTGCCGAACGCGAGGTTCTCGGCGATCCACTTGTCGCGGATGTACGCCATCTTCGACTGCGGTTCCGCCGGGCGATCGGTGCGCGTGTTCCGCTTCACCTGACACCGACGCGCGCCCGGCATCCAGAAGAACTCGACGTGGTCGGCCCCGTGCATGACCTGATCGAAGTTCGCCGTCACGGCCGCGAGCGGCTCGATGGTCTCGACGGCGTGCAGGTTGAAGGTCGGGACGCACCGCAGCGTGACCTCGGTGACGATCCCGAGGGCGCCGAGACCGACCCGAGCGACGCTCAGCAGGTCCGAGTCGTCGTGCTCGTCGGTCCGCCGCACCGAGCCATCGCCGGTCACGATCTCCATCCCGACCACGGTCGTCGCGAGGTTGCCCAACCCGGCGCCCGTTCCGTGGGTGGCGGTCGCGATCGCCCCCGCGATCGACTGTTGGTCGATATCGCCGAGGTTCGGCATCGCGAGACCCCGTGCTGCCAGCTCGTCGTTGAGGTCGTAGAGCCTGATGCCCGCCTGCACCGTGACATCGAGGCCATCGGGACCGCCGCCACCGAGAACCCGGTTCATCCCGTCGAGCGAGAGCAGGTTGCCGTCGGTCATCGCGATGTCGGTGAACGAATGCGCTCCGCCGATCACCTTCACCCGTTCGCCGGCACCGGCTGCGGTGCGTACGATCGCTGCGACCTCGGCCGTCGTCGTCGGGGTGTGCACACCCTGCGGCAGACAACGTTGATTTCCGGCCCAGTTCTTCGTCGAAACGCCCACACTCGAACCGTACTGTCATCGGGTGCCTGACACCCGTTGGCGAGTCGGACAACTGGTGCCTGGCACCCGTTGTCCGGCGGGTCACATCTCGAGGAGGCGAGTGACGGTGTTCAGGTTGCGGCCGGTGCCCCGGACGCCGAGGGCGCGCTCGATGCGGTCGAGCGTCAGCCTCGATGTCCCCGCCCCGCTCGCGTAGCTGACGTGCAGTTCGGCGACGTCGTCGTGGAGGTCGAGGACGAAACGATCGGGCGAGAAGTCGTCGGGGTCGAGCGCCGTCCGCCGATCCGGTGCCGGTACGGCATCGAGGAACACGATGTGGGTTCGGCGGGCGTGATCCTTCGGGTCCGTCCCTTCATCGGGGAATTCCCGTTTCGACGCGCCGCGAGCCGCCTTCAGCCGTTCACTCGTCATCGACATCACCGACACGTCGTCGAGGTCGAAGCGCTCCGCGAGCAGAGTGCTCATCAGACGCTCGATATCGCGATCGTCGTTCGGGCCGCCCGTGACGACGACGTTGCCCGACTGGATGTACGTCCGAACCGAACCGAACCCGACCTCCGCGAGTCCGGCGCGCAACTCGGCCATCGGCACCTTGCGGTGGCCACCGACGTTGATGCCGCGAAGCAGGACCACAGGCATGGCCGAATGGTACGTGGCGGACCGACCGGGAGGGGCGGTGACCCGGGGCAGAGACGTGTGCCGGCTCTGCCGGGTCAGAGTATGCGGAGGACGGCGAGGGTGCGGTCGATTTCGTCCGACGTCGTCGTGCAGTGCACCGACAGTCGCAGCAGCGAGCCGAGACCCCGCGCCTCCAGGTCGGCGCGCGCTGAACCGGGATTCGTCAGCGATGCATGGATCGAACCGGTGGCGAGCCGCTCGCGGAGTTCACCTACGGGGATCGTCGGATGCGTCGTCGTGACGATGCCACACCGCTCGACGCCCTGGTCGTGCACGGTCATGCCCACATCGCGAAGGCGTGCGCGCAGCTCCTCGGCGCGTTCGTCGATCGTCGCGTGAATCCGAGCGATGCCGAGTTCGTTCGCGTCGTCGACGGCCGCTCCCAGTCCCAGCCATGCCGCGTGATCGTGTTCCCAGTACTCGAAGCGCCGAGCACCGTCCACGAACTCGTACCGGTCGAGCGCGACCCAGTCGGCGCCGTGATGATCGGGTTGCGACGGCGTGACCCGATCGAGAATCGCGTCGCGTGCGTAGAGGAATCCAGTGCCGCGCGGTCCGCGGAGGAACTTGCGGCCCGAGGCCGAGAGGAAGTCGCAACCAATCGCTTCGACGTCGATCTCGAGCTGTCCGACCGCCTGACATGCGTCGAGCAGGAACGGAACCCCGGCATCGCGCGTCAGGGAACCGACCTCGGCGGCGGGGTTGACGAGTCCACCACTCGTCGGAATCCACGCCAGTGACACCACGGCGACCTCGCTCGGACGGGACAGCGCACCCGCAAGGCGATCGATGTCGATCTGCCCGTCCGCATCGCTCGGGATCCGTTCGATCTCGACGCCGTGCACTTCCCGCGCGCGGAGGAACGCGATCCGGTTGGCTCCGTAGTCGTGGTCGTGCGTGACGATGCGTTGACCGCGCTCCATCGGAATCGACCAGAACGCCGCGTTCCACGCCGCGGTCGCGTGCTCCATCCGGGCGATCTCGGACGGGCGGCTCCCGATCAGCGCGGCGATCGAGTCGTACACAGCGGCCGACCGGTCAGCGGCTTCGGCGGCAGCTTCGTACCCGCCGATCGCCGCCTCTCGACGGAGATGCGCGATCTGGATGTCGAGCACCCGTTGGGGCGGCAGCGACGATCCGGCGTGATTCAGGTGGATCAGGTCGTCGGTGCACCCGGGTGTCGCGGCGCGGATCGCGGTGATCTCGTCATCACCGAACGTCCCGGCCACCGGCGAGTCGTTCGCCGCGGTCACGCGTCCGGGGACGTCGCCGTCGCGAGTCCAGGGGCCATCTCGGCGTCGGTCGCGGTCGGTTGGAAGTCCTCGGCCGATGCGGGCGCGACGCGTTCGGGATCCGTCTCGACGAGTGCTTCGAGGATGGCGTTCTCGACCACCTCGGTGAGTGCGGGATGAATGTAGAACACACCTCGTGCGACCTTCTCGGCGGGCGTGTCGAGTTCCATCGCCTGGATGATCGGTTGGATCAGGGTCGCCGCCTGCGGCCCGATGATGTGCGCTCCGAGGAACATGCCGGTCTCGGTGTTGACGATCACCTTGGCGAACGAGGACTCGTCGGCCAACGCCCACCCGTAGGCCGTACCGGCGTAGTCCCGACGACCGACGCTGATCGGGAGCCCCGCCTCGACCGCCTGCTCTTCGGTCATCCCCACCGATGCGACCTGAGGGTGCGAGAAGACCGCGCCGGGTACCGCCTTGTAGCTCTGGTGGCGGATGTCGTCGGGGTGGGCGATGTTCCAGAACGCCACCGTCGCTTCCGCGTTTGCGAGATGCTTGAGCTGGTAGCCGTTGGCGATGTCGCCGATCGCCCAGATGCCCTCGACGTTGGTCGCCATCGTGTCGTCGACCACCAACGTGCCGTGATGGTGGCAGTCGAGTCCGGCCGCGTCCACGTCGAGGAGATCACTGTTCGGCTCGCGACCCGTCGCGACGAGGAGTTCGTCGACGACCACCTTCTCACCACCCACCGTCAGTTGGATCCGGCCGTCGTCGAGGCGCGACACCTGCGACGGAACGTGTCCGAGTCGGAGTTCCACCCGCTCCGAGAAGAGCTCGGTGAACCGACGGGCGATGTCGCCGTCGAAACCGCGCAGCAGTCCGTTCGAGCGATTCATCACGGTGACGTGCGAGCCGAGGCCGGAGAACACGTGGCCCATCTCGACGGCGATGAACCCGCCGCCGATGATCCCGAGACGTTCGGGCAGTCGGTCGAGGCGCATGATCGAATCGGACGTGTGGAAGCCCGTTTCGACGAGCCCGGCGATCGGTGGCGTGACCGGGCGAGCACCGGCCGCGACCAGGATGTTCGGCGCGGTGATCGTGCGTCCGTGGACGTCGAGCTCCTTCGGCGAGATGAATCGAGCGGTGCCCTCGATCAGGGTGACGTTCGGTGTGCCGTTCGCACGGTAGTCACGGCCGCCGGCGGAGATCGGGTCGATCCGGCCGAACACCCGGTCGCGGATCGCACCCCAGTCGGCACCGTTGAATTGCGTGTCGACTCCGAGCTTCGCCGACTCCTGCGCCTCGATCGCTCGGTCCGCCGGGAGCACGAACATCTTCGACGGGATGCACCCGACGTTGAGACAGGTGCCGCCGAACGTTCCCCGCTCGACGATCGCGATCTTCCAGTCGCCGAGGAAGTCCGGAATCGAGTTCCCCGAACCCGACCCGACGATGATCAGATCGAAGGTCTCGGTGCTGTCTGCAGAATTCGTCACACCGCCATCCAACCGCAACCCGGAGAGATTCCTTCCCAGCATCGCGGCGAGCCGGTCGCGAGAGCGTCCGATCCGGTCGATCGTTCACGTCCGGCCGATTGGTGTCGAGCCCGCGGATCGGCCACAGTGGAAGGCGTGTTCGAACGACGAAGCGGCGACGGGTTCATCCGCTGTGCAGATGGGCACGTGCGCTGGGGCATCTTCGGTGCTGCGGGCGTCGTGTTCGTCGTCCGCGAACCCGAGGGACCACGCGTGATGCTCCAGAAGCGTTCCGCGATGGCTCACGAGGGCGGCACGTGGTCGTGCGCCGGTGGTGCGCTCGACCAGGGTGAGCTGCCCTACGACGGAGCGATGCGCGAGGCGACCGAGGAGATCGGCGCCATTCCGGGCGAGCCGATCCTGCTCGGTGAGTACGTGTTCAACCCGTCGGCCGACTGGGCATACACGACCGTCGTCGTGTTGGTCGAGAATCGCTTCGGCAGCTCGATCAACTTCGAGACCGACGCGGTCGGTTGGTTCAGCCCCGACGAGATCGACGCGCTCCCCACGCACGCCGGCTTCACCGCCGCGTGGCCCCACCTCCGCACGATCATCGACCGCGACTGACCCACCCCGCCCCACGCCCACCCCACGGCCGGGCATCTCGTGAACTCTTCCGGCGCTCCCTGCGCGAACAGTTCACGACAACGCGAGGTTTCGAGGGATCCGGGTCCGGGGGGTCAGATCGGTGCGGGGGCGTCGCCGTTGCTCACGCCGACGAGGTGGGTGTGATCGTTGAAGCGCATCATTCTCCAATCGCCGTCGGGGCCGACCATCCACTCGTTGATCGACGAGTTCATCGGGCTGGCGAGCGGGATCGTCGTCAGATCGGTCATCCCGTTCCCTGCGCTCCCCGGCCACCGACCGATCGCCGTCACCATGATCACCCCGCCGTGGCACACGACCCAGGTGGTGCGACCGCGACCCTCGGCCGCGACCCGGTCGAGTGCCGAGCTGACCCGACCGGCGAACTCGGAGCCCGACTCTCCCCCGGGAGACAACGGGTTGGACCAGTCGGTCCACGGTGGCTTGCCGTACCGATCGGTGTACTCGGCGATCGTCAAGCCCTCGGCCTCCCCGGACGTCCGCTCCATCAGGTCGGCGAACTGCTCGACCTCGACCCCGGTCGGGTCAGCGGCGATCTCGGCGGTGTGGACCGCGCGGCGCATCGTCGACACGACCACACGATCGGGACGGAGTTCCGGGTCCGCCGACAGCCGATCGCGCAGCGCCTCGGCCTGGGCCACGCCGAGTTCGGTGAGACCGCCGCAGGAGTCCTGCCCCGACAGCCAGCCCCCGGCGTTCGACGCGGATTCACCGTGCCGGATGAGCACGAGTCGAGTCGGTCGGGCAATCGGATCGGTCATCCGTCGAGCATCGCACAACCCGTCTGCGGACACTCATCTCGAAGCGTGTCAACTGGGGTCTGGGTGGGTTCAGGGGGTGGACGCCGTAGCTGAGTAGTTGGGGTTCCACCGGTTGGTGTGTGAAACGGGAGATGATTCCCGCTGCGAATCACAGAAGCACCAACCGGTGGAGGTCTCATCATGTCAGGGCGAGCGTTGTCGTTGGAAGAGCGCGAGGTGATCGCGGTCGGGATTGCTGCTGGCCGGTCCGCGATCGAGACCGCTCGGGAGTTGGGGCGTGATCCGTCGACGGTTCGACGCGAGATCGCCCGCCACGGCGGCCCGGAGAAGTATTCGGTGGTGGCTGCTGATCGTCGAGCGTGCCGGTCACGGAGGCGTCCGAAGCAGTCCCGGCTCGAGGCCGACCCCGCCCTGGCTGGCTATGTGGCTCAACGGTTGGCGTTGCGTGATTCGCCGATGACGATCGCGATCGAACTCGAGCGTGGCATCCATGGCATGACGGCGTTGATCAGCCACGAGTGCATCTATCAAGCGATCTATCAGCGTCGCGGTCTGGATGCTGGCGCCCGCACCGGTCTGCATCTGCGTCGCCGGAAACGCAAACACCGCAACACTCAACGGCCCCTCGCCCACTCGCTGCAGGGGTTCCGTCCAATCAGTGAGCGACCAGCGATCGCGTTCGAGCGAGTCGAGGCCGGTCATTTCGAGGGTGACCTGATCACCGGTGCGTACAACCGTTCAGCAATGATCACGATCTTCGATCGGGCGAGCCGGCGGCTCTGGCTCGTCGGGGTGGCCAACAAGTCAGCCAACGCGGTCCATGCCGCTCTCGTGAGAACACTGTTGTCGGTCCCTGCCAGGCAGCGACGCACCCTCACCTGGGACCAGGGCTCCGAACTCGCCCGCCACCGCGATCTCGAAAAGGCATGCGGGATCAAGGTTTACATCGCGGACAAGAACTCGCCGTGGCAGCGACCAACCAACGAAAACGGCAACGCCTTCGTTCGCCGCTACGTCGGCAAAGGCACCGACCTCAACAACATCAGCAACCATCGCCGCCGCTGGATCGAACACCGCATCAACACCACCCCACGCCGCTCACTGGGATGGGACACCGCCAACACCGTCTACGATCGCCTCAGCGCACCGACCCCCTGAACCGACCCAGACCCGTCACGTAACGGCGGGGCCGGTCGTGGCAGCGCCGGCGAACGCTTGGGCCTTGGTCATCCAGTCGTGCGCGTCGTCGCCCGTGACGAAGAGATCGGTCGAGTCCACGTGGCGACACTGGGTGACGACGAGGCAGAAATCGGCGGCGGGGCCGACGACCGACTGCTCGGCGTCCTCGGGTCCGAACGACCACGTCGTGCCGGATGGCGCGTCGAGTTCGACGCGGACCGGACTCGTGGGGGCATCGGCTCCGCGGTTGATGTAGGTCCACTTCCGGGTGATGAACCCCAGCTGTGCGATGTGTTGGAGCCGGTCGGTCGACTCACGCTCGACACCGACGGTGTCGACGATGTGCTGGCCGTGTGCCCAGCACTCCATCAGCCGCGCAGTGAGGAACGATCTGGCCCCCATCGACGGGCCGTACCAGATGACTCGTGCGTCGTCGGCGAGCCCGGCCGACGTTTCCGCGAGTTCGCGTCGATTCTCCCGCCAGGCGACGAGCAGCTCCGCGGGTGTCATCGCCCGGAAGTCCCCGAGCGTGACGTCGTCGATCCCGGCCTCGTCGAGCTCACCCGACAGCACGGGCGCGAGATCCGCCAGCGAGCTGCGGAATCGTTGCTCGTCGGCGATCGCCCATGAGGCGCTCTCGTCGAAGTAGGCGAGATGGCCGATCTGGTCCGCGACCGACCACCGATCGCTCGGCGTCGGCAGGGCCCATTGCTCGTCGTCGAGTTCAGCCACGATCGAGTCGAGTGCGTCCTGCTCGGCGATCAGATCGGCACGCACGCTGGAAACGCTGGGAGTGGCGGTCGTCATGGGGCTCGACACTACGTCCCGGTCGGGACTCGCTCAGGATCGGTGAGGGTTGGCGCACTACGGTCGGCGCCATGAGCATCGGAACACCGCTTCGCTCGAAGCTGGACACCGCATCCGACGACTACCGCCGGAATCTGGCCGAGATGCAGTCGATGTGGGACGAGGTCGCGGCCGTCATGGACACGGTCCCGACGATCGGGGGACAGCGCTACGTCGACCGGCACCGCAAGCGCGGCAAGATGCTCGTCCGAGAGCGGATCGAGGCGCTGATCGACCCGGACACTCCGTTCCTCGAGCTGTCCGCGCTCGCCGCGTGGGGCACCCAGGATCCGGTCGGTGTCGGAGTGGTTCAGGGGATCGGCGTCATCGAGGGCGTCGAGTGTGCGATCACCGGCACCGACATGAGCGTCAAGGGGGGAGCGGCGAACCCGACCACGTGGAAAAAGGGCCAGCGGTTCCACGAGATCGCCCGTGAGAACCGGTTGCCGTTGATCAACCTCAACGAGTCCGCTGGTGCCGACCTGCCCCGCCAGGCCGACCTGTTCATCCAGGGAGGGGCGAGCTTCAAGGCGCTCACCCGCTTGTCGAAGGCCGGGATCCCGACGATCACGGCGGCGTTCGGTCCGAACACCGCCGGCGGCGCCTATACGCCGGGCATGAGCGATTACACCGTCTTCGTCAAGGAGGCCGGCACGGCATACCTCGGCGGACCACCACTGGTGAAGATGGCGATCGACGAGATCGTCGACGAGGAGACGCTCGGCGGAGCCGACATGCATTCGCGCACATCCGGGCTGTCCGACTACCTCGCCCAGGACGAGATGGACGCCCTGCGGATCATCCGTCAGATCGTGCGCCACCTGCAGTGGAAGAAACTCGGGCCCGGTGCGACCGAGCCCGCCGACGACCCGCTGTACGACCCGGCGGAGCTGCTCGGATGTGCGTCGGCCGATGTCCGTATCCCGTTCGACATCCGCGAGGTGTACACCCGCCTGCTCGACGGCAGCCGGTTCGAGGAGTTCAAGGCGTTGATCGGCGACAAGCTCGTCTGCGGCTGGGCATCGATCCACGGTTTCCCGGTCGGTGTGATCGGGAACAACGGGATCCTCTTCTCCGAGGAGGCGAAGAAGGGCGCACAGTTCATCCAGCTGTGCAACAAGATGTCGGTGCCGATCGTGTTTCTGCACAACATCACCGGCTTCATGGTCGGCTCGAAAGCCGAGCAGGGAGGGATCATCCGCAACGGAGCGAAGATGATCAACGCCGTGTCGAACTCGGAGGTTCCCCACTTCAACCTGATGGTCGGCGCCAGCTACGGCGCCGGCAACTACGGCATGGCGGGCAAGTCCTACGACCCGCGCTTCATCTTCACCTGGCCCAACCACCGGATCGCGGTGATGGGCCCCAAGCAGCTCGCCGGGGTGATGGACATCATCGCGAGGAACTCTGCCGCAGGCCGCGGGGCCGAGGTCGACGAGGAGGCGCTGCTCGCCCAGACCTCCGCCCTCGAGGCGCAGATCGAGGGCGAATCGACCGCGCTCTATTCCACCGGACGATTGTGGGACGACGGGATCATCCATCCCGGTGATTCGCGCACGGTGATGGGCATGGCCTTGTCCGCAGCGCACAGCAACGTGGTGCAGGGCGCCACCGAGTACGGCGTGTGGAGGCACTGATGTCGGTCCCGACGAATTCCGTAGCGACAGCACCCGAGTCGATGTCGCGGACGATCACCCGCCTGCTGATCGCGAACCGCGGCGAGATCGCCGTGCGCATCGCGCGCACCGCGCACCGGCTCGGCATCTCGACCGTTGGCGTGTACTCCGAACCGGACGCCGATGCGCTCCATGTCGACGCGGTCGACGTCGCCGTTGCGCTCGGCGGCACCACACCAGCGGAGTCGTATCTGCGTGCCGACGCGATCATCGCGATCGCGATCGAACACGGATGCGAGGCGATCCACCCCGGGTACGGGTTCCTCGCCGAGAACGCGGACGTCGCCGAGCAGGTGGCCGCCGCCGGATTGAACTGGGTCGGTCCCACACCCGAGCAGATCCGCCTGCTCGGGGACAAGGTGGCCGCGAAGAAGCTGGCGATCGAGTCGGGCGTCCCGACCGCACCGCTGTTCGAGATCGGTGTCGGCGACGACGGTGCGGTCGAGATCCCCGAGGGGATTCCGATGCCCGCGCTCGTCAAGGCTGCCGCCGGTGGTGGCGGTCGAGGGATGCGGGTCGTGCGCAGCGTCGACGAGCTCGCCGATGCCGTGGCGGCCGGTTCTCGCGAGGCACTGTCGTCGTTCGGCGACGGCACGGTCTTCGTCGAACCTTTCATCGAACGGGCCCGCCACGTCGAGGTCCAAGTGATCGGTGATGCGCACGGCAACGTCGTGCATCTGGGTGAACGCGAGTGTTCGATCCAGCGCCGCAATCAGAAGATCGTCGAGGAGTCGCCGTCCGCCGGGATCACGCCCGAGACCCGAGCTGCGATCTGCGAGGGGGCGGTCGCCCTGGCGCAGTCGGTCGGGTACGAGGGTGCCGGCACGGTCGAGTTCCTCGTCGACGAGGCGGGTCGAGCCGAATCAATCAACTTCCTCGAGGTCAACACCCGCCTGCAGGTCGAGCACCCCGTCACCGAAGCGGTGACCGGCGTCGACCTCGTGGAGCTGCAGCTCCGGGTGGCCGCCGGCGAGCCGTTGCCGTTCGACCAGTCTGCGATCACGCCGCGAGGGCATGCGATCGAGGTCCGCCTGGTCGCCGAGGACCCCGCCGCCGGATGGCTTCCGTCGACGGGCACGATCACGTCGTTCTCGATCGGTGCACGCAACGCCGACCTGGTGCGCGTCGACACCGGATTCCGTGACGGCGCGGAGGTGTCGTCGGCGTACGACTCGATGCTCGCCAAGGTGATCGCCCACGGCACCAGTCGTGCCGAGGCGGCTGCCACACTGCGTCGTCAACTGCGCGCCTCGGAGATCACCGGCGTGGCCACGAACCTGGCCACCTTGATCGAGATCCTCGGCGAGAACGACTACCTCGATGCGCGGACACCGACGACATATCTCGATGAGCACCCCGACGTGGTCGCGTCCACCGGCCCGACGGGCGACGACCGACTCGCGCTCCTGCTCGCCGCGGTGTTCGCGACCGAGCGGAGGTCGCGATCCGAGGACACCGTCACCGGTTTCGCACCATCGGGATGGCGGAACCTCCGCACCCAGGGGCAGCGTCAACGCTGGTCCGCCGACGGTGGGGACACGGATGAAGCGATCGAGTACGTGGTGTGCGGCAATTCGGCCGACGTGCGCGTGGGTCCGTGGCCCGAACCGCTCGACGATGGTTCGCTGGCCGCCGACGAACGCCGGCGAGTCGCCGTCCGCCTGCTGTCCGTCACGGGGTCCGTCGGATCGACCCCATCACGCGTCGCGATCGAGGTCGACGGTGTCCGTCGCATCGTCGAGGTGCACATCGACGCGGCTCCGGTCGGCTCGGTCGTGCGCACGCGCAGCGCGACGGGTTCGCTCGCGTGGACGCAACGACCACGGTTCGATGACCACGACGCGGAGGCCGGTGGCAGCGGTCCTGTCTGTCCGCTCCCCGGCACCGTGATCGCGGTGCACGTCGAAGCGGGCGACGAGGTCGCGGCCGGTGCGGTGCTGATGGTCGTCGAGGCGATGAAGATGGAACACAAGATCACCGCCTCCGTTGCTTCGACGGTCACGGAGGTGCACTTCGGCGTCGGATCGCGCGTCGATCAGGGTGATCTGCTGGTCGCGCTCGAAGCCCAGACCGATGACTCCGACGACGAGTCGGACGACCGATGACCGATCCGATCCGCATCGCGAACTGCTCGGGCTTCTTCGGCGATCGACCGTCGGGGGCCATCGAAATGGTCGAGGGCGGTCCGATCGACGTCCTGACCGGCGATTGGCTCGCCGAGTTGACGATGCTGATCTTGAGTCGGATCCAGGCCAAACGACCCGGGCAGGGTTTCGCCCGCACGTTCGTCTCCCAGATGGAAGATGTGATGGGAACGTGCCTCGACCGTGGGATCAAGGTGGTGTCGAACGCGGGTGGACTCGACCCGGACGGCTGCGCGGAAGCCGTCCACGAGGTGGCCGCGAAGCTGGGTCTGTCGCCGACGATCGCCTACGTCGACGGCGATGATCTGCTGCCACGGATCGGCGAATTGACCGATTCGGCAGCACTTCGCCCGTTCGTCGACCCGGACGATCCGGAGAGCGATGGCTGGGGGGACGTCTCACGGTTCCTGAGCGCGAACGCGTACCTCGGCTGCTTCGGCATCGTCGATGCGCTGACGGCCGGAGCGGACATCGTGATCACCGGTCGCGTCACCGACGCTGCGGTGGTCTGCGGACCTGCGGCCTGGCACCACGGGTGGCAGCGCGACGACTTCGACCAACTGGCCGGCGGCGTGGTCGCCGGGCACGTGATCGAGTGCAGCGCGCAGGCGACGGGAGGGAACTACTCCTTCTTCACCGAGATCGACGGTCGCGACGAGATCGGTGGCCGGGCGCGGTTCGGATTCCCGTGGGCCGACGTGGCCGCCGACGGCTCGTCGGTGATCGGCAAGCACGACGGCACCGGGGGAGCGGTGACGGTCGGAACGATCACGAGCCAGCTCCTCTACGAGATCGGCGGGCCCCGATACCTCGGCCCCGATGTCACGGCTCGGTTCGATTCGATCGAGCTCGAACAGGTCGACACCGATCGGGTCAGGATCAGCGGCGTGGCCGGCGAGGCGCCGCCCCCCACACTCAAGGTCGCGATGAACGAGATGGGCGGCTTTCGCAACTCGTTCAGCGTGGCGTTGACCGGCCTCGACATCGATGCCAAGGCCGAACTCGCCGCGAGCGCGTTCTGGGACTCGTGTGCCTACGGCCCCGATGACTTCGATGCGATCGACAGCCGCGTGATCCGGACCGACAAGGCCGATCCGGCGACGCAGGAGGAGGCCACCGCGATCTGGCGGGTGACCGTCAAGGACGCCGACGAGCGCAAGGTCGGTCGGGCGTTCGCTGACGCGAACGTGCACACTGGACTCGCAAGTATCCCGGGCATGTACGGACTCGGTGGTGGGCCCAGCTCGGCGAGTCCGTTCGGCGTGTATCGACCGGCCAAGATCGACGCTGCGCTCGTTCCCCAGTACGTCCATGTGCTCGGTGGATCGACGACGCAGGTCGACTCGGTGGCTCCGACCGGTGAGCCGGTCGAGGTCGCCGTGGTGCGGCCGGCAGCGGCTCCATCCGGTCCCACCGAACGGGTCCCGCTCGGCACGATCGTCGGTGCACGTTCGGGCGACAAGGGCGGCAACGCCAACCTCGGCGTGTTCGTTCGTTCCGCCGACGCGTTCGCATGGCTCGACGACCACCTCACCACCGACCGCCTGTTCGAGCTGCTGCCCGAGGTGGCGAGTTTCGAGGTCGAGCGCTTCCGCTTCCCGAAGATCTGGTCGCTGAACTTCGTGGTGCACGGGCTGCTGCAGGAGGGCGTCGCAGCGTCGACGCGCCAGGACGCGCAGGCGAAGGCGGTCGGCGAATGGCTGCGGTCACGCATGGTCGACATCCCGGTCGCACTCCTCGACTGAGCGTCATCGCGACGCACCGGGCTACGTTCGGAGTGCACGCATGGACATCATCGACGAGCTGTACAGCGACCGGTACCTCCGCGACCCCGCCCCGACGTGGGCAAAGCTGCGTGAGGATCACCCGATCGTGCACGACCCCCGCCAGGACGTCTGGATCGTGTCGCGCTACGCCGATGTCGCGGCGATCCTGAGCGAACACGAGACCTACAGCATCTCGACCTATGCCGGTTCGACCGGCGCGGTGCTCGGTGAGACGTTGATCCAGATGGACGGCCCGGAGCACGTGTGGCGACGGTCGGCGGTCGCGCCCGAGTTCGTCGGGAACCGTCTCGACGGGTACGCCGATGTCGTCGACCGGGAGATCGACCGACTCATCCACACGTTCCCCGGTGGTGGCACCGTCGATCTGGTGCGCGACTTCAGCCGATTCCTCCCCGTCAACGTGATCGTGGCCCTCCTCGGGTTCGGCGGCACCGCGGACCAGGAGGTGTTCCGGAGTTGGGTGACTCGGATCATGACCGGACTCGGACCGGCACCCGAACCGCGAGCCGACGGCATCCGCGCCCGCGACGAGTTCGCCGCCCACATCGCGCCGTACATGGAAGAGCCGTTCGGCGACGATCGGCGCGACCTGATCGCGCGCGTCTGTCGGGCCGAGCACGACGAACGACGCCTCGACGCCGACGAGGTGATCGCCTTCCTCGGCCTGCTCTTCATCGCCGGCGGCGAAACGACCGACAAGGCGATCGGCAACCTGTGGTGGAACCTGCTGCGTGATCCGGAGCTCGTCGCCGCGTGTCGTGACGACACGTCGTTCCTCGACGCCTGCTTCTCCGAGACGATGCGTCGCGACGCTCCCGTGATCGCCGAGGACCGGTTCGTCAACCACGACGTCGATTGGTACGGCCGGGCGATTCCGGCGGGATCGCGCATCCGTGGCCTGATCGGCGCCGCAC
>NZ_JBAVYV010000558.1:0-4899 GCF_049588435.1 Ilumatobacter sp. | reverse complement strand
CTCTTCGAGCGTTCCCGGCGGGCGATCCCGGGGGGCGTGAACTCCTCGATCAGGGCGTTCAAGGCGGTCGGCGGCGAGCCCTACGTCGTCGCTCGGGCGGCCGGGGCCACCATCACCGACGTCGAGGGCACGACGTACTTCGATCTCGTCCAGAGCTACGGCGCGGTGATCCTCGGTCACGCCCACCCGGCGATCACCGCCGCGGTGGTCACGGCTGCGGGTGACGGGACGTCGTACGGGGCACCGACCCCGCGCGAGATGAAGCTGGCGGAGGCGATCTCCGAACGCGTCCCGAGCTGCGAGCGGGTGCGACTGATGAACTCGGGGACCGAGGCGACCAGCACCGCAATCCGCCTCGCCCGCGGCGTGACCGGACGCGACCGGATCGTCACGTTCGCCGGAAACTTCCACGGGGCCACCGATGCACTGCTCGTGGCCGGCGGCAGTGGGATCGCGACGCTCGGACTGCCCGGCACCGCAGGGGTCCCGAACGCATCGGTCGCCGAGACGCTGGTGGCGCCGTACAACGTCGTTCCCGAGCTGACCGACGAGGTGGCGGCCGTGATCGTCGAACCGGTCGCCGCGAACATGGGTGTGGTCGCCCCCGAGCCCGGATTCCTGCAGGGGCTCCGTGACGAGTGCGATCGCGTCGGCGCGCTCTTGATCTTCGACGAGGTGATCACCGGCTTCCGCCTGGCTCCCGGGGGAGCGCAGGAGCGCTACGACGTCACCCCGGACATCACCTGCTTCGGCAAGGTGATCGGCGGTGGGCTCCCGATCGGATCGATCGGTGGCCGTGCCGACGTGATGGAGCAGCTCTCGCCGCTCGGACCGGTGTTCCACGCCGGGACGTTGTCGGGAAACCCGCTCGCCACCGCGGCGGGTCTGGCCGCGCTCGATCAGCTCACACCCGGCGTGTACATCGAGCTGCTCGCCCGCGCCCGCCATCTCGCGGCGCTGATGCGCGATGCCTGCGCGTCGGCTGGATTTTCTGCGCGCTTCCCGGTCGTGGGCACGCTGCTCGGCATGGTGTGTGGTGCCGACGCCGCCGATCCGGTTCGCAACTTCGACGACGCGAAGACGACCGACGAAGCGGCGTACGGACGGTTCTTCCGGGCGATGCTCGCGGAGGGTGTGGCACTGGCACCGGGTGCCTACGAGGCCATCTTCGTGGGACTGGCCCACACCGACGACGTGATCGACCGGATCGGCGACGCGACCGCTCGCGCCGCCGCCGTGGCCGTCGCCTGACCGGGCATCGGTGCCGACCAGAACTGAAGCGACTCCAGTACCTTTGATGCCGTGAGACAGTTGTTGACGTGGCGGTTCCTCGCTGCCATCGGAGCGGTCGTGCTCCTGGCCATCGGCGTCGACCGGGCCTTCGCCAACGCGGGACTCGACGGAAGCACCGCCGTCATCGCCCCGGCCAACTTCGACGAGAACGGGGACCTCATCCCGCGGCGGATCGATCTGATCGAGTCGGTCGAAGATGTCGAGGTGTCCGAGGACTTCCGAGTCGGCGCCGACGGACGCACGGTCGGACTGCTCGACGCCGTGCTCGACGAGAACCGGGTGGCCCGCGTGGCTCCCGGGACCCCGGGCGACGTCACGTGCGAGAACTTCGACGACCCCGACCGGTGCGTGTTGCTCGCCGATGTGCTCGGCGATGCGGTGGTCTGGTTCGCGCTCCTGCCCGCCGGACCCCGCGAGACGGTCGTGTTGGGCCCGATCGAGGATCTCCAGGAGGGCTACGCCAAGTTCGTCAACGGCTGGGAGGTCCTCTACGCGCCGGTCATCGAGCGCGACGAGGACTCGTGCGGTGACGACGTCGTCAGCTTCGGTGATTTCCTGCGTCGGTTCGGCCCCGACAGCACGACGATCATCGACCTCGAGACCCGACAGGTCACCGGGGTGATCTGCGGGATCGAGTTCGTCCCTCCGCCGACCACGGTGGTCTTCGATGGATCGCTCGACGCGTCGATCGTCACGACCGTGCCGATCGGTGAGCCGGTGCTCGACCCCGCGGTCGAAGCTCCCGACGGCTGAGTCCGCTTCAGCGCACGAGTGCGTGGGCGGCGGCGAGCCCGGAGCTGTGGGCTCCCTCGACCTTCGGTCCCGCGAACGCGTCACCGGCGAGCACGATCGACTCATCGGCGGTCGTCCAACACGGTTCGGGCCAGACCACGCGCGGGGTCGCAAAGCGCCACTTCTTGACCTGGGCCTGGACGATCGATGCCCGCCCGAGCCACGGCGTGGCGGCGGCGACGAGCCGGTCGACCAGATCGTCGTCGTCCCAGTGCTCCTCACTCCACACCGGATTGGCGTGGAACGTCAGCGCCTGTTCGGTGCTGACGCCTTTGGCGACGTTGTCGCCGATGAAGCTGAACACCTCGTCACGGTGCTGGACGCCGCCCGATTCCCCGAGCGCGGCCGGACCGTCGAGCGTGGCGAGCAGACCGATCGTCCGGTCGTAGTCGGCGGACGCCATCGGTCCGCCGAGTTCGACCCCGGAATCGACGAGCAGCGCGATCGACTGGGGGATCGGGCAGGTGAGGATCACGGCGTCGGCGGGGCGGGCGCTGCCGTCGTCGATGACGACGTCCCAGCGCTGCTCGCCGTTCGCCGCGCGGACGGTGAACGCCATGGTCGACGTCTCGACGTCCAGTCCGCGTGCGAGGTCCTTGGCCAGCGAGTTCATGCCGGCCGACCCCACGTAGCGCGGGTAGCCGTCGTCGTCGTCGAAACCGTGGTTCCACACGTGCACCAGGCCACGGTCGATCCAGTCGTCGACGCGTCGCTGGAACGCCGGTGTCCGCACGGTGAAGAACTGCGCCCCGTGATCGAGGCGAGCCGACCCGATCCGGCGGGTGGCGAGACGTCCGCCGACCGATCGACCCTTGTCGACGACGCAGACGTCGACGCCGTGACCGGTCAGTTCCCGGGCTGCGACGAGACCGGACAGTCCCGCGCCCACGATCACCACCTTCATGCGGACTCGAGCGCGACGTTCTCACTTTCGTCGATCCGACGTTGCCAGGCCGTTTCCGCTCGGCCGAGGAACTCGATCAGGACCCGGTTGAAGGTCGACGCGTGCTCGACCATGAAGCCGTGGGCGGCGCCGCTGATGACCGCCAACTCCGCGGTCGGGATCCGGTCGGCCAACTCCTCGCTGTCCCCGCGCGGGGTGAGGATGTCCTGGTTGCCGACGAGCACGAGGACGGGGACGTCGATCTCCTCGACCCGGTCGACCATCGACATGTCGACGTCCAGGATCGCATCGACCTGATTGGCGAAGGCGTGCGACGGTCGGCCCAGGGCGAGCGGTCCGAGCCAGCCCATCGCGGGGAGGAAACGACGGAACGAGCGCGGTCCGATGACCCACCGGACCGCTTCGCGACTCATCATGCCCATCCCGCCTTCGAGCGCGTTGTCCCGCCACTCGGTCAGGAGTTCCTCGCGCCAGGGATGGTTCGCCCCGGCGGTGCACGCGAGCGTGATCGAACGGGTCCGTTCCGGGTACTTGATGGCGAGGATCTGGCTGATCGCACCGCCCATCGAGGCACCGACCACGTGCGCCGTCTCGATCCCCGCGTGATCGAGCACCGCGATCGCATCGTCGGCCATCTGTTCGAGCGTGTAGGGCGTGTGCGGCTTGTCGCTGCGGCCCGCGCCACGATTGTCGAGGGCGATCGCCTGGTACCACGGCGCGGTCGCCATGCGCTGCAGGGCCCACCCGGTCTTGCCGGCGCCGAGACCCTGGATGAACAGCACCGGCGGAGCACCCGGCCGACCGGTCTTGGAGTAGTGGATCCGGGTCCCGTCGCTTCCGCGCACGTAGGTCATCAGTTGCCTCCCATGCCGGCCATCGGGAGCCAGTCGAACGGTGTTCCGGTGCCGAGGTCGCCCATCTCGTCGAGGAGGTCGTGGACGTCGTTGCGGACCCGGTCGGCCAACTCGAGCTCGGTCAGCGGGCCGCGACGTTTGCGCGGCGGGTGGGTGGCCGGGCCGATCTCGACGCGCGCCCGGCGCGCGAACGGCGTGGAGGTGGTCGCAGCCGGGAAGACCCGTGTGGAGGAGGCCAACGCCGCTCCGATCAGGGTGTGGTCGACGGTACCGACCGAGCGGAGTCCGTTGGTCGGTGCTGCTCCGAGCACCACGATCTCGTCGGCGCGCAGCGCCCCGGCGATCTCGTCGGGATGGGCGAGGAGACCGCCGATCCGCCGATCGATCCGGGTCACCGGCAACAACTCCCGCGTGGCGACGAATCGCACCGGGCGATCGACGGCCTCGCTGATCGCGAACGCGGTGAAGATCGCACTGTTCGACATCCGTGGCGAGTTGACGACGACGAGCGCGCCACGGCGCTTGGGCAGGTGCTGGTCACCCCCGGTCGACACGTTCCAGCGGAGTTGTGCGAGGAACATGATGTTGCGCACCAGGACCGGATCGCGGCCCCAGTCGTCGGTCGCTCCGCGCTGTTCCTGCGCGAGACGGCCGGTGGCGGAGCGGACACCGCTGGTGGCGGTCGAGCCGAGAAATCCGATCGCGTCGCCGACGCGCCGACCGGCCGACGACACGGCGCCGCCGATCGACGAGGTGGAGGGTTCGTCGTCGACCGAGGAGATGCCGGGCATCGGGAGGACGTCGGCGAGCTCGGACATCATGCCACCTGCTTTCGGGCGGGACGGCGGATGACGCTCGGCCATCCGTACAGGTCGTCGATGACCTGGGGTGTCGTCTGTTCGGGGACGACGCCGAGGAGTTCCCGCATGCGGCCGTTGTCGGCGAGACGGCCGTGGATCAGGAGCTCGGCGACGTGGTCGGGGACGGGCGCACCGGCGAGATGGCTGATCCGTCGGGCGAACGGCCACTGCGGACCGAACGTGGGGACCGCGATGC
>NZ_JBAVYV010000557.1:0-1969 GCF_049588435.1 Ilumatobacter sp. | reverse complement strand
ACCTGGACCGTCAGGTCGATCCGGCCGGTATACACGATGGCCTCGATCCTCAGGCCGTCGGTGGTGCGCACCGACACCGAACCGAGGGCGCCAGCTACAGCACTCGTCAGTGCCACGTAACCACCGTCGAACACGCCGAGCGTCCCCGGAACCGGGTAGCCGTCGACGGTCGCCGTGACGTCGTGACCATCAGGCTCGACGGTCACGAGGATCGTGTGGTCTCCCGCCGGCACGGCGAACCCGGTGACCACGGAGAAGAAGTCCCTCTCCGGGTAGAGCTGGGCCTGGAGCAGGTCCTCGCCGGTGTCAGCGTCCCGGATGAGGGCATACTCGCCGGCGGCCATGAAATCGTAGGTCAGCCCGTCGAGCGTTTCCAGGTGTGGGTCTCCGTGCGCTCGCCCGTTGTCGACCGGCCGTAGGTTGCACCCGGCCTCCTGTCCGTCGAGAGACGGCTGACCACCGAACAGCTCGACTGCCATCCAGTAGACCCCTGCCATCCCGTTGCAGGCACGGGGCGAGCTCGATCCGGTGCAGGCTTCGCGGGCTTTGGCCGCCATCCCGGCATCGCAGTACTCCTTGCCCAACCCCTTTGTGCCGTAGCAGCGGTCATGCCAGTTGCACGCGGGCGTGAAGCTGATCCCCAACCCATCATCGGGAACGTCGATGCCGTCGGCACCCTGGCTGCCGCAACCGTTGGCCGGAGCACGCGGGTCGACCTGTGCGTCAGGGAAAGCCGCCGGGTCGAGGGGCTGGAACGGATCCAGCAACCCACCTTGAGCGACGGCAGTGGCGGCTTCGGCGGTTTCCGGTGCGGACACGAACACCGGGATGACGACGGCAAGGCAGGCCATCGTGGCCATGAGGAGACGGAGGGAGCGCATCAGTTGCACCTTGCTCGGAGGAGATTGACGACCTGTTGCATCTCGGGAGAAGCGACGATGTTGTCGGCCTCGGCCGCGATCACCAGAGCGGAGGTCAGGAATGCGATCTCGGCCTGCTCTGCACCGTTGGCCGCCGGGAGTCCTTCGATCTCTGCCGCGATGGCGGTGAGTGGATCGTCGGCGGCGAAGGAGCTCGTCAGATCGAGCCGACACAAGGCGAACACATACTCCGACAGCGGGTCGATCTCAGCCGGTCGGTAGATGCCGCCGTCGTCAGCGGTGCCGCCAGCCGTGGTCGCGCCGGTCGGGTCGGAGGTCGCCGACCCAGCAGCGGCGGTTGTGTCGGTGGATGCAGCTTCGACCGAGCTTGCAGTCGCGTCACTCGGGACGTCGCTGGAACTGTTCGAGCATGCGGTCGCAATCAGAATCAACGCCAGGACCGCCCACATCGGGTGTCTCCAAGCGCGGGGAAACGTTGCCGTCCTGTCGTGCCCAACCATGTGGAATCTGCCCTCTTTCGACCGAGCAGCTGCTCGATCGCTGGACTGTACTCGGGGACGTCATAGGCGACGAATGACCAACAGTGGGTGCCAGCCGAGGCATCATTCGGCTCGATCGCGTGCGTGCTGTGGTTGCAGCTGCGACGACGCCGGGATCCTGAGAGGCGAACGTCGACATGACCTCAGGACAGCGGTCGACCTGACCAACGAGGTGATCATCGAACCGACCTCGGACGCTGCTCAGCCTGGATCTGTGATGCCACGCCTGCCGGCTACACGTTGATCATTTCCGCGTCGACGGGTGTGGAGTCGCCAGGCAGTGGATGCAGCCGTCGTCCTGCATGGACATGCCCGCCAGCTCGAAGGGCGACGACGTCAACCGTTCGGTGGAACCAGTATTCCAGTCCGGGTAGCCGGCGTTGTCGCAGGAGGAGAGGCGACAGCGTCCGACGACCGAGGGCGGTGCCGGTGCACACCCACCTAACGAACCTCCGTGCCGTGCGGGTCAGTCCGTTGCGCTCTCGCAGCCGGAGCTCCAGCAGGGGTCGACCAGCCTTGCTACCCGGGTAGGAGTCATCGCTGCGGGAC
>NZ_JBAVYV010000556.1:0-51171 GCF_049588435.1 Ilumatobacter sp. | reverse complement strand
GTGCCGACCTGCTGCAGTTGGGTCGACAGCCCGTCGGCTGGGGGAGCGGGCGGCACCGTGGCGCACGTCGCAGGCGGCGCGGCCCCGACGGTGCTGGGGGTCTCGATCGGGGTGGTCACCTCGGCGGATGTGGTCACCTCGACGGTGTCGGGTGGTGGCTCCGTTGGTGGGATCGTCGCTTCGGTCGGCAGAACGGTCTCCACCACTTCGTCGGCCTGTGGAACCGTCTGCGTGTCGTCATTCGGAGCGGAGGTCTGGGGCGACGTGGCTTCGGTGTCCCTCGCCGATGTCGAGTCCGACGCCCCGCCGCTCGTGCATGCGGTGGCGGTGGCGATGATCACGCCGACGACGATCGCCGCAACCGTCCTCGTTCGCCCATGGAACGTCACGACGCGACCCGGCCCGCGCCGGCCGGAGCATCGGCCGCACGGAGCCGCCGGGTGTGACGATCTCGACCTGATCGTCAAACCGTAGACGCAGCGTTCATCAGATGCGGATCGGGGTCGTCGCGAGAGCGAGCGGCAACACCGGCCCGCTCCCGGCGCGGCGCAGGATGCGCCCGGACTCGGTCAGCGTCCATCCGGAGTCGATCAGGTCGTCGACGAGCAGCACGGGGCCGGCCGGCACCGTTCCGGTCGCGGCGAAGGCACCTTCGACGTTGGATCGCTGATGGGCGCTGTTGGCCTGTTCTTCCTGTGGGGGGCGGTCAGCCACCCGCTCGAGCGCGGCGACATATGGGACACCGAGCACGTCGGCGAGTCGTTCGGCGAGGTCGGGGACGAGATTCCCCGACCGTTCGGACGGAACGGCGGTGACCCATGCCACGGGGGGAGACGGAGCCCACGTGTCGACGAGTGCGGCGAGGGCCGAGACGAGGTCGCCGTCGAAGTGCCGGTCGCGGTACTTGCCCTGTTCGATCAACCGACCCCAGCCGTCGTCGCCCCACACCGCCAGCGCGTGTCCGACCTCGCTGCGTTCGTCGGCGGGGACGCCCTGCTTCTTCGGGCCGAGCACAATCGGACGGTTGCGCAGAAACGCCGCGGCACGTCCGAGTGCGGCGGGGTCGGGCTCGAACGGTGCGAAAACCCCGGTGTCGATCAGAGCGTCGCTCGCCGACGCTCCCGAACGAACGCGCTCGACACGGCGGCAGTTGTCGCAGATGCCGCACGGGTCGTCGGCCGGGTCGTCGAGCAGAGTGGTGAGGAACTGCATGCGACAGCCGGACGTCTCCGCATAGTCGCGCATCAGCTGCTGCTCGAAACGGCGGGCCTGGGTGACGTTGTCGACGCGCTCGGTCGGGTACACCCAGACCTGATCGGTGCGCTCGTACGACTGACCCTTGGTCCGCCGAACCGTGCCCTCGACATCGAGTTGTTTGAGGATCGATTCGATGTCGTTCCACTTGACGTTGACGTCGGCAGCGATGTCGCGCAGCCCGATCGGCCCGCCCGCACGGTCGAGCACGGCGAGCACCTCGTCGACCTTGTCGGGATCGGGGAACGCCCGGTCGATGAAGTGGTTCTGGATGCGCAGGTCCTCCTGGCCGACGAGCAGTACGGCCGCGCTTTCGTCGAGGGCGCGGCCCGCACGTCCCACCTGTTGGTAGTAGGCGATCGGCGAGCCGGGCATCTGGAAGTGGATCACGAAGCCGAGGTCGGGCTTGTCGTACCCCATGCCGAGCGCACTGGTGGCGACCAGCGCTTTGAGCTCGTTGGCCTGCAGACGGCGTTCGAGGACCTCGCGTTCGTCGGAATCGGTGGCACCGGAATACGCCGCGACGTCGAATCCGCGTGATTGCAGGAAGTCGGCGACCGCGATCGTGTCGCGGATCGTCAGGCAGTAGATGATTCCCGAGCCGGGGATCGACTCGAGACGCTCGGCCAGCCAGACGAGGCGTTCAGGTTGCGCCGGGAGGTCGACGACGCCGAGCGCGAGCCCCGACCGACCGAGTGCGCCGCGGAAGGTGGTCAGTTCGGCGCCGAGCTGTTCGGCGACGTCGTCGATCACTCTCGAGTTGGCTGTTGCGGTGCAGCCGAGGATCGGGACGCGCCCCTGGCCGAACTCGTCGAGCATGCGACCGATGCGGCGGTAGTCCGGCCGGAAGTCGTGTCCCCAGTCCGAGATGCAGTGGACCTCGTCGATCACCATCATCCCGGGTCGTTCCTCGAGCATCGGCATCACCTTCGCGGCGAACTCGGGGTTCGCGAGACGTTCGGGGGAGACGAGGATCAGGTCGAGCGAATCGGTGTTGAGTGCGTCGGCCAGCTCGTCGACCGTCGTCTTCGTCGACGAGTTGACGGTCATGCACCGCAGGCCGAGGCGCGTGGCGGCTTCGATCTGGTTGCGCATCAGCGCGAGCAGCGGAGAGATCAACAGCGTCGGTCCGAGGCCCTGCTGACGAAGCAGGTGCGTGGCGAGGAAGTAGACGGCGCTCTTGCCCCACCCGGTGCGTTGGACGACGAGCACGCGCTGGTGCGCGACGAGTGCTTCGATGGCCTCACGCTGGTGTGGCCGGAACTCGGCATCATCGCGTCCGGTGAGTGTGCGCAGCGCCGAGTCGAGGTCCATGGCCCGAGTATGACCGGCGGGTGTGACATCGCGTCCGTACGCGGTGTTCTCCCGGACCGCGAGGCCGACTGGAGTCGAGCGTCGCCGAGCCGGAGGACTGATTTCACCCGCCGAGGGTGATGTCGAGCCATCCGTCGGGGCGTGATGATGGGTCTACACTCGCTGTCGGTTCATCTCCGACGGCGCCGTTCGAAAACGGAGCCAGAACTGCGTTCGAGCTGGTCGAAACCGCGACCCGCTCCTGAAGAGAGGAAGTGGATGAATGTCTGAAGATGGAACGGGCCTCGGTCCGATCAGCTACCTGATTGTCGAGTTCCCCGGAAACAAGATGACCGGTGACGGGCTCGCATCACTCGTGGATCTGGTCGATCGGGGTGTGATTCGCATCCTCGACCTGCAGCTGGTCACGTGCGCCGACGACGGTTCGGTCGCGGCGATCGAGCTCGCCGATCTCGACGTGGACGGCGAGTTCGACATGGCGGTTTTCACGGGCGTCTCGTCGGGGATGCTCGACCAGTCCGACCTCGACGACGCGGCCGATGCTCTGCAGCCCGGCTCGTCGGCGGGAATCCTGATCTTCGAGAACCGGTGGGCGATCGATTTCGTCGCCGGTCTCCAGCGTGGTGGCGCCGAGCTGATCGCCGCCGGCTACATCCCACTCGATGCGGTCACCGAGTCGCTCGACGCAACCGAGACCAGCTGACTCAGCCGAGTCAGACTCCGAACAACGTACGAAAGGACACAGCACATGCCCCGACTCCTCCGAGGTGTCGCCCGCACAGCGGTCGTCGCAGGGACGGCGACCGCCGTCTCCAACCGCGTCTCACGACGCCAGGCCAACCGCTGGTCGACGCAGCAGGAAGCCGAGCAGTACCAGGAGCCGCAGTACGCGCCGGCGCCCGCTCCTGCGCCCGTCGCCGCCGCACCGGATCCGCTCGAGCAGCTCAGGCAGCTCGGCGAACTCCACGCCCAGGGCATCCTCACCGACGCCGAATTCGACGCCCAGAAGGCGAAGGTTCTCGCGTCCACGTGACCTGAGCTCGATGCTGTTCCTGTACCGACCTCGCGAAACGCGTGTGCCGTATTCGCTGCCGCGCAATCGGACGCAACAGGCTGCCTACAACCGGCAACAATGGGATCGGTTCGAGTCGACGCGTCGGGTCGCGCCGGCGGTCCCGGCGGCTGCGCCCGATCCCATCACTCAGCTCCGGGAACTCGGCGAACTCCGCCGGTCCGGCGTGCTCACCGACGCAGAGTTCGAGTCGATGAAGGCGAGCATCCTCGCGACATGATGTCGAACCGGGCGCGAGCCGACACCCTGGAGCGGGTGTTACGCGCGGCACTCGTCGGCGACCGCCCGACGCTCGAGACGGAACTCGCCGACGACGTCCGTGTCTGGACCCCGACTCTGTCGGCCCAGTCGCTCGAGGAATTCCTCGACGAACTCGACGAGCGCGGGTCGTCGTTTTCCGACTTCGAGCTGACGGTGTCACCGCTCGATGTGGGTGGGCTCCACGCGTGTATCGAGTGGACGATCGAGATGACGCACACGGGTCGCCTTCGACTCCCCGATGCGACCGAGATCGGACCGTCCGGAATTCGGGTGGTCGTGCACGGAACGACGGTCGCGGAGTTCCTCCAGGACCGAATCTGTTCCGTGCGCCAGTACTGGGACGAGTTCGACGTCCTCGACCAACTGCCGCTCGACGGCAGTGTCGAGGATTGACGTGGACCCTCGATGACCTCTGCGTCCAACGGCTCGGAGAGGCGTCCTCTGGCCGGGGTCACGCCGCGTTGGGAGTGGCGGACCTTCGGTGACCGTCTCGAGATGATCGACGACCTCGTCGGCTCGCGGACACCGGCCCGGGAACAGGTGAGCGACGAGCGCTACTTCCTCTCGAGCCGGAGTGACGCCTCGGTCAAGGTGCGTGACGGGTTGATGGACGTCAAGGTTCTCCTCGACGTCGACGACAACGGGGTCCAACTGTGGACCCCGACGTTGAAGGCGACCTTTCCGGTGTCCATCGATGATGCCCGCACCGTGCTGTCGGCGCTCGGGATCGAGCCGCCGGATGATCTGAACGCGAGCTACTCGATGGAGGCGTTGACCGAGTTGATCGAGGTGCAACCCGATCTGTTCACGGTCGCGGTCCACAAGGAGCGCACTCACTACGACCTCGACGGATGCGCGGTCGAGGTGACCGAGGTCGGCGCGGCCGGTCTCACGACGAGGACGGCGACGATCGAGTCGACCGACCCGTCCCGGGTGATCGACACCGTGCGCCGCTGCGGATGTGCCGGGCGTCGCAATGTCCCCGTCGCCTCGGGACTCAAGTCGCTGGCCGGAATCGGAGCGCGCCGACTGGCGGTCATCGATGTCGGCACCAATTCGGTCAAGTTCCACATCGGGGAGCGTCGAGTCGATGGCTCACTCCACACGATTGCCGACCGGTCCGTGGTCACCAGGCTTGGGCAGGAACAGCCGGAGTCGGGCGTGCTCGCCGACGAACCGGTGAGTCGGACCGTCGCGGCGGTCGTGGCGATGGTCGACGAGGCCCGTGGGCTCGGCCTCGACGTCGTCGCGGTCGGCACGGCCGGGTTGCGTCGTGCCCCCAATCGATCGGTTGTCGTCGACGCTGTGCGCGATCGCACCGGCGTCGTCGTCGAGGTGATCTCGGGCGAGGAGGAAGCTCGACTCGCCTACATCGCTGCGACCGGCTCTCTTCCACGTGCCCGGGGTCGGCTCGTCGTCTTCGACTCCGGCGGGGGGAGTACGCAGTTCACGTTCGGTGAGAACGAGGACGTCGGCGAGCAGTTCAGTCTCGACGTCGGTGCCGGGCGGGTCGCGGAGCGATTCGGGCTCGACAGGGCGGTATCGAGCGACGACCTCGACGAGGCACTCGCGTGGGTCGCGGCAGAGTTCGACCGTTTGGACGGCCGTCCGCGACCCGACGCGGTCGTTGCGATCGGCGGAACCGTCACGAATCTCGCGGCGGTCGTTCATGGACTCGCGGAGTACGACCCGGACGTCGTGCACGGAACGATCGTCGACCACGCGGAGCTCGACCGACAGATCGAGCTCTACCGCAACAGGACCGCCGACGAGCGGCGCACCATTGCCGGGCTGCAACCCGCCCGGGCCGAGGTGATCCTCGGCGGCGCGTCCATCGTGCGGACCATCCTCGACAAACTCGGCCACGACTCGATGACCGTCAGCGACCGCGGCCTTCGCCACGGAGTGCTGATCAGCCGGCTCCCGGCCCGATCGCCTTCACCCAACGGGGGAAGCGCGGCGGGTCAGCCCCACACCGGTGACGAATGGTGAAGACGGCTTCGCCGACCTGGCTGCCCGTGTAGCCCGTGCCTTTGTAGTGCTCGCCCGGATCCCGCTGCCAGGTCGAAGAACATCGGAAACTGCGGTTCCACGATCGGCTCGGAGATCCCTTCGCAGTAGCGCAGCACGGCCTTGACGTTGCGCCACCTCGACGACACGAGCGATCCGTCGGGTCCGGCCTCGTCGGCGCTGTTCTTTGTATCCCCACCACTCGTCGAAGCCCTGATCAGTGGGCAGTCGCCCTTCGGTCTCGCCGCAGTGCCACTTGCCGAACAGCGACGTCGCATACCCGGTGTCGGCCGCACCACATCCCAAAGCCTCGAACGCGTGAGGAGTGTGCGCCCGAGCAGCGCAGACTCCTCACGCGATCGACGAAGGACGTGGTCGTCAGGCGGGGAGAGCTGCGGGTCAGATGGGCATGCGGTAGCCGAAGAACTCGTGGTCTTCGTTGTAGCCACCCTGGCCGGCCCCGAGGTGTTCGAAGTCCTCGACGAACTCGATCGCCTGGATCCACTTCACCATCTTGAAGCCGAGTTCGACCTCGTCACGCAGCCGGACGGGCGCTCCGTACGTTTCGTTGAGCGGTTCGCCGTTGCGGTCGAGCGCGAGGATCGTCAGCTTGTGGAACATGTTCTCGATCGGGTGGCAGTCGTAGTAGAGGCCGCCGAGAGGCCCCTCGCCGTACGAGTAGAACGCCACCCACTTCGCCGATGGATCGGGTTTGACCAGTTCGCAGATGTCGGCCATGGTGACGCCGCCCCATTTGGAGATCCCGGACCAGCCTTGGATGCAGTAGTGCTGGGTGATCTGATCGTTGTACGGGAGCGCGCGGAGGTCATCGAGGCTCAACTCGACCGGATTCGCGACGAGTCCATCGATGCGCAGCTTGTAGTCGGCAAAACCGTTGGCGAGCAACGCGTCGTACTCTGCGGACTCGGGAATGTGTCCGTTCGGCCACTGGAACTCCGAGATGTCGCTCTCGTCGTAGGTCTTCGTCGGATCGGTCCATTCCATCATCATCTTGAACCTGCCGGTCACCGCCTGGCCGAACCGCCGAACCGTGCGGGGGTGCTTGAGCGTGAACGGCGACGCTGCGAGCCACAGCAACACCACGACTGCCATCGCGGCGAGATAGATCCACAGTCCCCAGAACGAATCGGTGTTCGTGCCCAACGTGATGTGGTTGAGGTTCGGGATCAGACCGGTGATGAACACCATCACGGTGTGCATCAGAATGAACATCACCATCCACGACATCACCACGTAGTGGATGGTGCGCATGACCTGGCGGTTGAAGAATCCGGTCGCCAGACCCAGGCGTCCCGCCACCGACGGTGCCTGGGCGATCCCGGTGAGGAACGCCAACGGTGCCGCGAAGAAGATCGTGAAGAAGTACGCGAGCAGTTGCAACCCGTTGTAGTGCAGGAATCCGGTGTCGGGAGGGAAGTCGAGCGATGCGTACTGGATCGCGGTCGAGATCGCGTTGGGGATCACATCCCACGACTGGGGAACGACGCGCTGCCACTGGTCGGTCGAGAACAGCAGAACGTAGAACACGATCCCGTTCAGCAACCAGAACACGTCGAAGCTGAAATGGAACCAGCGGGCGAGACCGATCGAGTGCCGGAACCCGGGGATCCCGATCCAGGACGGCAACGCGACAGCATCATCCTTCGCGGTCCACACGTGCTTCGCGTCGTCGGGATCACGGCGATCCAACGGGATCGGACCGCGCATCCGGAACCATTCCGAACCGCGCTTGCTGTGTGCGTTGAAGTACAGGCGCGGGTGGTCGGCAAGGATCTGGAGCCCGGCGCGCACGATGAACATCATGAAGACCAGGTTGAAGAGGTGCTGCCAGCGCAACCACCACGGGAACCCCGACGTGACCTCGGGTGCCTGCGCCTTCGATGTACCCGGGTAGTCGGTGATGAACTCCTGCATCCACTCGCGGGTTCGGAGCTGCTGGGCGACGGCGATCGCGATCACCAGCGCGATCACCGCGATCGGGAGGAGCCACGCGGTGGTGACCCACTTCTTCCCGAAACGCACCGACGGAATCTGTGCCTTCTCTTGCGGGAGCCCCCCAGCCCAATCCTTGACCTCGATCCGGCCGTCGAGTCGTTCGGTCGGATCGTCGATCAGATCGGCTTCGAGCCGATCCGGTGCACCAGGCACCGGCGCGTCGTGAACACTCATGTGGTCGTCCCCCTCATTCCTCAAGATTGTGGCTCACACTCGAACTCGGATCTGACAGGCTGTCGCCGACATGTCGATCCGGCCATCGAACCCCAGATCGCGCGAGTGGTCATCACCTCGATTGGTCGATATGTCGCCCGGGAGAGCGAAGTTCTCCGCCCGGCGGGCGAAGAGCGCTTGGTGCTCGGGGGCTGACTGTCCCAGGACGGAATCTGCTCGGGCCGTTCGGTGAGTTGGGCTCCTTCGGGGATGGTTCCCATCTCGAGTTGGTTCGCGTGCACCTGGGTGCGGAACTCGTCCCAGCCCATGCCGAACCGGCCCTTGTTGCGGCCGCGCCAGTCGAGCGGTGGCTGATGCGGCCCGTGGGCAGCTCCGGACGCACGAGAAAACCGGACGGTCGGGGCGATCGTCTTCTGCTGACGGATCCAGGCGATGCAGTCGTCGGCGAGATCCAGCGTGAGCTGGTAGCCGTCCTCGGGACGGCTCGGCGCCTCGACGGCGGTGGTGTTGCGGTAGAGCAACGGGAAGAACTGGTCGGTTTCCCCGGAGATGAAGCCGTAGAAGTAGTCGAAGTCTGTCCGGTCGGCCAGTTGTCGAACGGTCCGGCCGAGCTCGTGTGATAGTCGGGGACGTTGTGGTACTTGCCCCACCGGCCGCACGTGTAGCCGGCGTGCTTCAACAGGTCCCCGATCGTCGCGCAACTCTTCGGAATCACGCCGCAGGAGCCGGGGAACCCGGTCGCCATCTCCTGGATGACGCCCGACGCCACCGAATGGTGGTTCCGGCCCGTCAGCAGCGCGGCGCGCGACGGCGCGCACAGGGCGGTGGCGAAACTGTTCGTGTCACCGAACACGGTGAAGTCCCAGGCCGCATCGATCTATCGCAAGCTCGAGGTGAACAAAGCGCGCTGAGGCTGTCGAACATGCACGAGAAGCCGGTCTGCTCTCGGACTCCCGCCCGCGATGACACCACCATGTCATGCGATCGTCCCGCCCCCACGCGGCGACACGATCTGCTCCACCAGCGCCAGCCGGTCGTAATAGCAGCGAACACGGTCGGCGCGTCCGGCGGCCGTGAAGGAGACACTGGCCGCGCCGGCCACGTGGAGTACCGCTCCGGTCGGCTCGAGGAGGTGGTCGCTGTCCAGGAAGACCGGCCGCACGAACCGCGCGGTCACCTGCCAGTTCAGCATGGCGACCGACCCCGTCGCGACCGCCTCGGTGAACGCCACCGCGACGTCGCCGATGGCATCATCGAGGTCGACCAACACCGAGATCAGCTCGAACCTGGCCACCGTGTGCAAGGTCGGGGTCCAGACGTCGACGTACTCGTCGACGCCCGCCTCCAACTCAGCTGCGGCCAACTCATCGGCACCGATTCCACAGAGCAGCATCCGGCTGATCGCCTTCGCACCCAGCAGCAGACCACCGCTCTCGGATGCAACGTCCGTCACACCGACGATCGGTCGGCGGGGCGGGGACAGGGTCCGTGCCGTTGGGATCTCGATCGATATCAGACCGTCCGGGTCGCGGGGCACGATTTGGGACAGGATCGACATCACATCACACGATCGGCAGGATCGTGGTCGAGTACATCCCCCGAACCGGATGACTCCACCCGAACTTCGCCCGCGCAGGTCATCCGAAACGGGGGATGCTGGAGCGCCGCGTCGTTGAGAGGGTCGGGTCACCGCTTGGCGACTTGACCGATGACCTCGACACCAGAATTTCCGAAACACTCGGCAAACGCGAGCCGAGCGAACCTGGCCGGCCCCACCGGCGACATGGACGGGAGACGGGGTGGCCGTCGCTCGCTGTTCCTGCGCGGCGAGGACGCACTCGTCCACGCCGTCTACGGTCTCGTCCTGACCGGCGCCACGCTCGGCGAGCTCGTCCACCACCACGTCGCATCGGTTGGAGCAACCTGGTTCCTGCAATCGCCCGTTCTGGGGGATTCCCGTCGAGGTGCGGATTCGTACGCTCGAAACGTCCAACATCTGTCCATCGAAAGGGACCTCGTCATGTCGAACAAGCCCAGCACCGTCGCCGTCGCCACCTATCCCAACCAGGCCAGCGCCGAACTCGACTATGACGCTGTGCGCGCCGTGAAGTCGGGCGGGCAGCTCGATCATCTCGCCGTTGCGATCGTCACCAAGGGCGCCGACGGCAAGCTCGACATCGATCGCCACGACAGCACCGCGAAGCATCTCGCATGGGGCGGTGGCATCCTCGGCGCGGCGGCGACCGTCGTGTTCGCACCGCTCGGCCTCGTCTTCCTCGGACCCCTCGTGGCGAACACCGCCATCTACGCCGGCGCAGGCGGGCTGGTCGGGCACTTCTGGCGCAACATCCCGAAGGACGACGTGCGCAGGATGGGTGAACTGCTCGAAACCGGGGCCTACGGCGTCATCGTGGTTGCCGTGAACCCGCAGGGCACCGATGTCGGTGCACTTCTGGTGAACGCCGACGACAAGCACGTGATCAACGGCGCGTACGACACCGACGGTGCTCTCGACGCCGCCTTCGAAGACACCGCGGGCTGACGCCCGGACCCCGCGGTGGGGTCATCCCCGGTTCCCGACTCTGGAGGTCGCACATGAACGCATACGACGAAGGTTGCGAACGAGGCCGCGCTGCGCGCACGTCCGTTCCGAGGAGTTCACACGGTGAGTGGACAGCCGCTCACGACCGTCGCGACCCGGTCTCCATCCTCGAGGCGCAGAACGAAACCCGGGTGCCATGGCTGGTTCCGGTGCGACATGACCGGATGCGCGTCTCGCCGTTCACGTTCTATCGCGGCGCCGCCGCGATCATGGCGGCCGACCTCTCCACGACTCCCACCAGTGGACTGACCGTTCAACTCGGAGGCGACGCCCACCTGTCGAACTTCGGCGCCTATGCCTCGCCTGGACGGCAGTTGGTCGTCGATGCGAACGACTTCGACGAGACGCTTCGCGGCCCATGGGAGTGGGACCTGAAGCGACTCGCCACGAGCGTCCTGATCGCTGCCCAACACCTCGGATTCGGGTTCGACGACTGCATGCAGGTCACGGATCGGACCAGTCGAGCGTACGCAGCGGCGATGGCCGAGTACGCAGAGATGGGGTACCTCGACGTCTGGAATCGGCTCCTCACCGTCGATGATCTGATCACGGACACGGGGATGACGCAGGCCAAACTGGCGAAGAGAATCGAACGCTTCGAGCGCAGGGCTCGTCGCAAGGACAGCCGCCAAGCCGTCGGCAAGCTGACCGAAATCGTTGACGGGCGTCGCCAGATCGCCCACGATCCACCCGTTCTGTTCCCACTCCGCAAGCTGCCGTTCGGATACGCCGCGACCGAGGTGGAATCCGCGGCGACCGCCGCCCTCGATTCGTACCGGTCGACCCTCAATGATGCGCGTCGTTTCCTGCTCGATCGCTACTCGCTGGTCGACATCGCGCTCAAGGTCGTGGGTGTCGGCAGTGTGGGCACGCGATGCTTCATTCTGCTCCTGGAGGGGCGCAGCTCCGACGATGTGTTCTTCCTCCAGGCCAAGGAGGCGCAGGCGTCGGTCCTCGAACCATTCCTCGAGCCGAGTCCCTACCGAAACCACGGGCAACGCATCGTCGAGGGGCAACGGATGTCGCAGGCTCAGTCGGATATCTTTCTCGGATGGACCGAAGGCCGCATCGAGCACCACCACTACTACCTTCGTCAGCTGCGCGATTGGAAGGGCTCGGTCGAGATCGAGGACGCCACTCCATCCCAGCTGGGCTTCTACGCCGACCTGTGTGGCAAGACGCTGGCTCGGGCTCACGCCCGTACCGGCGACCCGGTTGCGATCTCTGCCTACATCGGCGGCGGGAAGCGTCTCGCGCGTGCCGTCGGAGCATTCGGCCTGCTCTACGCCGCGCAGAACCTCATCGACTTCGAGGAGTTCCAAGAAGCGATCGCCTCGAACCGGCTGGCGGTCCCGAATGACGAGTCCACGAACGATCCGATCGGTCGGCATGTCCGCCATCACGCAAGGAGTTGAATCATGAAGGTCACCGTCCCCCTCGCAGCGTTGCTGCTCATCGCCGCGCTCGGCTACATCCTCGGCACCGAGCATGGTCGCGCTCAGCGCGAGGTCGTCATGGTCAGGCTCGGGCAACGACAGGTCGACGACCCGGCACGGGCCGGCGACGAAAATCCAGCGTAGAAGCTTGGTCCAGACCCAGGAGCTCGGCATGTCCGCCGAGGTGTCCATGGAGGCGTTCTCATCATGACCGGCGAGAGTTCAGCGGAGCGGCGGGACGCGGGCATCATCCGCCGACTCCGCTCGAGCGCGCTGCAGGGCATTCTGCCCCTCGACCGCGCACAAGTGCCGCGCGATGTCGTTGCCGGGGTCGCGTTGGCTGCGCTGGCGATTCCCTCGTCGCTGGGCTACGCCACGATCGCCGGGATGCCCGTGATCACGGGGCTGTACTCGGTGCTCCTCCCCACGGTGGTCTTCGCTCTGCTCGGTTCGTCGCGTCACCTCGTCGTCGGTGCCGACTCGGCGACCGCAGCGATCCTGGCCGCCGGTCTCGCGGGTCTTGCGGCAACGCAATCATCGGACTACATCGCGCTCGCAGCGATGACCGCATTCATCGCCGGTGTCTTTCTCGTGGTCGCCCGCCTTGCTCGTCTGGGGTTCATCGCCGACTTCCTGTCGCGGACTGTGCTCGTCGGTTTCCTCACTGGGGTCGGCATCCAGGTCGCCGTCGGTCAGATCCCCGGCCTGTTCGGGCTGACGAAGGAGGGGTCGGGACCGGTGATGCAGTTGTGGAACGTCGTGGCCGACCTCGGCGACGCGAGCATGACGACGGTGGCGGTGTCGGCGGCCGTCATCGTCATCATCCGTGGCGGACGCGTCCTCATGCCGAAGATCCCGTGGGCTCTGGTGGCGGTCGTCGGCTCGATCATCGCCAGCGCAGCTTTCGATTTCGTCGAGCATGGCATCACCACCCTCGGCGCCGTCCCGAGCGGTCTGCCCAGCTTCGAGATCCCGTCGGTGCCGATGGACGACGTGGCGACCCTGGCCGGGGTTGCGGTGTCGATCTTCGTGGTGATCCTCGCCCAGAGCGCCGCGACAGCGCGCGCCTACGCCGCGCGGTACAACGAACGCGTCGACGAGAACACGGACCTCGTTGCGCTCGGGTTGGCGAACGCTGCGGCGAGCGTCACCGGAACCTTCGTCGTCAATGGCAGCCCGACCAAGACCCAGATGGTCGACAGCGCCGGAGGCCGGACCCAGGTGGCCAACCTCACCATGTCGGCGATCGTGTTGATCGTGCTGCTCTTCCTCACCGGGCCCCTCCAGTACCTGCCGAACGCCGTGCTCGCAGCGGTGGTGTTCCTGATCGGGATCGACCTGGTGGACGTGACGGGGATGCGACGGATCTTCCGTCTGCGACGAGACGAGTTCTACGTGGCACTGCTCACGGCGGTCACGGTCGTCTTCGTCGGTGTCCTGCAGGGCATCCTGCTCGCCATCTTCTTGTCGATCGTCATCCACCTGCGAGCCAGCTACAAACCTCGCAACACCCTCGAAGCGATCGGCACCGATGGCGCGGTCCACACCACCCCGCTGGAGGACCACGCCGAGATGGTGCCGGGACTCGTGGTCTACCGTTTCGCACACAGCATGTACTTCGCGAACGCGAATCAGTTCTCCGAAGAAGTGCTCGAGCTGGTCGACGGAGCGGAGGAGACCCCCGAGTGGTTCTGCGTCGAGGCGACCGCCGTGGCCGGGGTCGACATCACCTCGGCCGACACACTCCACGAACTGTACGACCAGCTGCGTGACCGCGGTGTCCGCCTCGTCATCGCGAACCTCAGCGACGATGCTCGCTCCGCACTCGACCACTACGGAACGACCGAGATCATCGGCGGCGATGCCGTCTACCCGAACATCGCCGCCGTCCGCGCCGCCTATGCGGCCCGCGGCCTCACGACCTAGCCCTCACGATGGGGCGGCCTGCTTCATCCAGACATCGACCTGACGGTTGGGCATCTCGATTCCCGCTCGACGCTCCGCTCGGACACCACGGCCTCGCCCTGCTGGGCGGTCACGGTACCGAGCCGCCGGGTCAGCTCATTGACGCCGCGGCGAAGCAGCCGATTCGCGATGAGGGCGCCGACTGCGATCAGCGTGAGCCTGATCGGGATCGCGATGATGAGGCTGGTCGCCTCAGCGAAGAGCTCGCTGTCGTCCACTCGTAGAGAACGTCGCATACGGCCCCTGATTCGAGCAGACGACGTCCGACCCCGGTGGTCCCGGCGATCTCTGCGGTGTCCTCCTGCTGCTGGAGTACTCCGACGATTTCGTACGGCGGCGGATTCTTGCTTCTCCGCACGTGTCGGGGGCTCGCGCCCGTTGGTCGCCGACGAGAGAGTCAGCGACGACCCGCCGCGCGTGTGCTGATCGAATCTCGGCGACACCGCTGGATCGGCGAGAGAGAACCCTCCGTACGTTCGGTCGCACAGTCGGGGCGTGGAGATCGGGGCCGCGGCGCGTCGCTCAACCGCCGTGGGTCGACGGTGCGTCGTCCCCACGTGGTGCCAGCGTGGCCGAGACCGTCGGCACGTCGCTGTCGGGCGCGGGGGCGTCGTGGGAGGAGTCGTCGTCGATGATGATCAGAACGACGATGCCGACAACCGCGACGGCGATGTCAACGGCGACCGACGCGTCGTGACCGACGGCGTCTCACGCCATGGGTGACGACGGCTGCGGTGCCGACAGCTGCGGCGGTGCGGGCGACCGGTCGACCGATCACCCCGCGGCGGGCTACTCGTGCGGGACGTAGTGGCATGTCATTCTCCTTCTGTCGAGTCGTGAATCTCCGCCTCGATGGAGGCGGCGATCGCTTGGATCGGGATCCGGCCGGTGGCCACGAGTTGACCTCCGGCACGGCGAGTGGCCGAGGCGAACGGTGCCGCCCAGGCGTTCTCCCACACGAGAACGCCGGCGGTGCTGCCGTTCTCCATCGCGGCAGCGAGGTGGACGACGTCCTCGGCGGCCAGAATCTCGGCGATCTCCGTCTCCAGACCGCGTAGGTCGTCGAGTCCTTCGATGTCGTCGACCTCGAACGCGTCGATCGATCCCTCCTCGTCCTTGTGGATCACCATGAGGTCGAGCAGTCGGATCGTTCCGGCAGCGACCAGGTCGGCGAGTTGACCCGCCATTTCTCCGTTGAAGGTCGATGTTCCCACCGGGAACTCGACCACCAGATAGTCCACGGGCCCCAGATCGTCGATCGACTGATCGTCGCTCTCCAGGTCGATGATGTCATCGCTCATCTCTTCTCCTTGGCTTGCTCGAGCACGAACCGCTGACACCAGTCGACGAAAACGCGCGGATTGCCTGGACAGTACAGCGCCGGTGCGTCGCGAGACATCGCCCAGAACGGATGATCGGTCTCCAGAATGTCGCGCTCGGATGGACGTCGGCCCTCGATCGGCGAGACTTCGGCGGGGCGATTCTCTCTCGCCACTATCGTGTGGTACTTGAGCGGGCCCGGCATCCAGATCGACACCAACCTCCGCAGCGACGTCGGCGACGTCCGTGGGGATGGTTGGAGCGCGCCGACCACCGCGCATGTCGAGGTACGGCGGCGCCGACTCGACCACCTGTATGCGAGCTCGCCCGGGCGTCTGATGCGTGTTTTGGCACCGTCCGGATATGGAAAGACGAACATCTCAGCACGGTGGGTGGCCTCGGAGCAGCGTTGCGTTCGATGGGTCGGTCTCTCTCGGGGTGACGACGACCCGGTTGCACTGTTCAGCACGCTTCGTGACGCTCTCGACGGGATCTTCGAGATCCCGACCCCGACGATCGCTCATGCCGGCTCCGCCGACCCGTATGTGCGAGCGATCGAGGACGGACTCACGCGCGGACCACCGGCCAGAGCGTTCGTCCTCGTGCTGGACGACGTCCACCGCATTCGGTCCACGGCCGGAAATTGGTTGATCGAGACCGTGATCGATCATCTTCCGAACGATTCGACCGTGCTGCTCATCGGTCGTGGCCACCACGATCATGGATCTGTCGGCCGGTTTCGTCTTGCGCCCGGCGTGGTCGACGTCGATGCGGACGACCTCGCGTTCGATTCTTCGGAGGGCCATCGGCTGCTTGCGTTGATCGGTGTCGATGCCCGCTCAGACGAGATCGTCGACGTGTTGAACGCGATCGAGGGGTGGCCTGCAGGGATTCTTCTTGCCGGAGAGGTGTTGCGTTCCGGCACGCCGCCGCGTGAGATCGCGGACCACGTCAACCTCATCGACTTCCTGCGCGGTGAGTGGGTCGGCCAGCTCGACGGTGAAGAACTCGCGTTTCTTCGAGAGGCGGCGTGCCTCGGACAGTTCACGAGCGATCTGTGCGACGAGGTGCTCCAGCGAGCGGGTTCGGCCGACCTTCTCCGACGCCTCCACCGAGATCGGGTGGTGGTCTTCGCTCTCGACCAGCGCGGCGAGTTGTATCGACTGCACGGACTACTGGTTCGTTGGTTGTCCACCGAGCTGCGGAGCGCAGATCCAGAGCGATGGGCGGAGATCCACGTCCGGGCCGCTCGATTCTGGGAGAGCCAGGGTGACGTCGATCGAGCGGTCGAGCACGCTCGTATCGTCGGTGACCTCGATGTGCTCGAGGAAATGGTGGCCGCTCACGGTGGCCGCTACTTCACCAGCGGCCTCCACGCAACGGTGGACCGGTGGCTGGAGTCGTTCCCGATCGACTTCGTGCGGTCGTCACCGGGCCTCATCGGGCTCCGCACGGCTCATGCCATCAATCGGGGTGACGACGAACGCGCCGTGCAGTGGTTGCGCGTCCTCGATGATGTGGTCCGCAGCGCCGGAAATCCGAGCGAGGATCCGCCGACGTGGTGGGCTGCGATCTTCCATGCCGCGCTCGATGAACGGCCAGCGACCGAAATGATTCCTTCCCTGGTGTCGGCTCGCCACCACCTTGGGGGCGGGCCCTGGGGGGCATTCGCCTGCTGGGTCCACGGTGCGCTCAACTTCGTTGTCGGCGATCTCGATGCCGCCCGGAGCGCGCTCAACGCAGGTGCCTTCGAGGCCGAAATCGCTCAGAGTCCCATCACGATGAGTCAATGCATGGCGGTGACGGCCATCATCGACGACTGCGAGGGCCATCACGTCGACTCTGCAACACTCAGCCGCCGCGCCGCGGAAGCGATCCGGTCGTGTGGGGCAGAATTGCTTCCGACGACGGCAACGTCGATGGCGCTGACGGCCTTGCATCATGCTCGTCAGAACGAACGAGACGAGGCGGCCCGGGGCGTGGCTGCGGCGCGTCGGGCGCTGACCGGATTCCGCTCGGTGGCGCCGTGGTTCAATGTCATCCCTCGGATCGCGATCGTGAAGACCGCACTCCTGCTCGACGACCACGAGACCGCACGTTCCGTCATGCTCGAACTCGAGCATCACGCACGCTTCGATACGCAGCAAGCCGGTAACGCCCCCGGGTCGGCAGCCGCCATCGTCTGTGAGTTGCGTACACAGGTCGACGCCATGCATCGGCCGATGACCGGATCGATGGCGCTCACCGGCGCCGAACTCCGAGTCTTGAGCCTCCTCCCGACCAACCTGAGCCTCGCCGACATCGCGTCCGACCTGTACATCTCGCGAAACACGGTCAAGTCGCACGTGGCGGCGATCTATCGAAAGCTGGACGCGACCAAGCGAACCGACGCGGTCGACCGAGCACGGTCTGCGGGCCTCATCGCAGATCCGAAAACGGCCTGAGCTCGGTCGAGCTCACCCTCGAGACTGAACGGCGGGAGCGCAAGCATCCCCGGCGCCCCGGCATGCGCGATGGTCCACTTTGGGTGATGCTGCTGCCCCCCCAGAATTGGGAGCCTGCACCGGAGCGGCCGGCGAGGTCGCCGTGTTGCATGGAGGTGCACCGATGTTGGCATACGACTATCCGCTCCTAGGTCTGTTCTGGAGCATGTTCGTCTTCTTCCTGTGGATCGCATGGTTCGTCCTGCTGTTCCGCGTGTTTGCAGACATCTTCCGGAGTGACGATCTCGGTGGGTGGGGCAAGACCCTCTGGTTCGTCTTCACGCTCTTGGTCCCGTTCCTCGGCGTGCTCGTGTACGTGATCGCTCGCGGCGACAACATGAGGCATCGCGACGTCGAGGCAGCTCAGCAGAACGAAGCAGCATTCCGGTCCTATGTGCAGGACGCAGCAGGAGGTGGGGGTGCGGCAAGCGAGCTGACAAAGCTCGCCAAACTCCGCGACGACAATGTCATCACCGCGGATGAGTTCGAGCGCCAGAAGGCCAAGCTCCTGGCGTGAGCCGGCGGGACCACATCCGCCAGATCGAATCAACGAAGCCGTCATGACCCGCCATCCGGGCGACGTGACCCGACTTGAAGGAGGCCCTCGATGAGTGAGGGAATGCAACTGGTGCTCGCGGCGTATCAGGACACGGACGCCGCCAACGCCGACTTCGACCGACTCGTCGGTCTCATCGGTTCGAGGGATGTCGCCTCGGACGGCGTCGTGCTCGTCCAACGCGACGACGACGGAAACGTCGGCATTCAGAAGACCGGCAACAAATTGGGCAGGCGCGGCGCCGGCTGGGGAGGCGGAGTCGGCGTGCTCGTCGGGCTCGCCGCACCGCCGTTGCTGGCGTCGGTGGCCGTGGGAGCGGCAGCCGGCGGAATCGTCGGCAAGTTCGCTCAGCATCGGGTCGAGGGTGGCCTCGAAACCGGCATCGGCGACAAGCTCCGACCGGGAACCTCGATGATCCTCACCTTGGTTGCCCAGGACAGTCTGCTCGCGGCCGAGCAGGCCCTGTCCGGTTCGCCGGCCAAGTCCCGCGTCGAGATGGACGGAGACTCGCTGAAGGATCTCAGCAGTGCTCTCGCCGATGCGGCGGGAAAGTTCGCCCCCGACCGCACCGTGCTGCCGCTGGCCGACCCACCGTTCGGAGGTGTGGCCGGCCGAACGATCGGTGACTCGGTGGCCGACTGGACGATGATCGCGCAGAACAAGCCGCCGGAAGGCGCGCCGAACGTGCTGGTCGTGTTGATCGACGACGCCGGATTCGGAAATCCCGAAACGTTCGGCGGACCGATCGCCACTCCGGCGATGAACCGAGTCCGCGACATGGGCCACGCCTACAACCGGTTCCATGTCACGGCCATCTGCTCTCCGACCCGTGCGGCGCTTCTGACGGGCCGCAATCAACATCGAGTCGGCTTCGGGAGCATCGCCGAGTATCCGGGACCGTTCCCCGGGTACACGGCAGCGGTGCCGAAGACCTGCGCCCCGATCCCGAGAATCCTTCGGGACAACGGATACGTCACCGGTGGATTCGGCAAGTGGCACCTCACCCCCGACAACGTGCAGGGTGCTGCCGGACCGTTCGATCGCTGGCCGACCGGCTGGGGATTCGATCACTGGTGGGGTTTCCTCAGTGGAGCCGCCGGCCAGTACGACCCGATCATCACCCAGGACAACGGCATCATCGGCGTCCCCGAGGGGCAGGACGGTGAGCAGTACTACTTCCCGGACGACATCACGGACAAGTCGATCGAATGGCTCCACGCCGTCCGTGCGCAGGACGCCGAGAAGCCGTGGTTCATGTACTACTCGACGGGTTGCTCACACGCTCCGCACCAGGTGGCCCCATCGTGGGCCGACCGCTACGCGGGCCGATTCGATGCGGGCTGGGACGCCTACCGCGAGGAGGTGTTCGCACGTCAGAAGGAACTGGGTGTCGTGCCAGCTGACGCTCGACTGACCGACCGGCCGGACCTCTTCCCGGCATGGGATTCGCTGGGCGACGACGAGAAGAAGCTGTTCGCTCGTCAGATGGAGGTCTACGCCGGCTATTCCGAGAACGCCGACTGGAACGTCGGTCGGTTGCTCGACTCGATCGACGAGATGGGCGATCTCGACAACACGCTCATCTTCTACATCTGGGGTGACAACGGTGCCAGCATGGAAGGAACCATCACCGGTTCGTTCAACGAGACGACGTTCCTCAACGGTCTCGTGTTGCCTCCCGAGCGCCAGCTCGAGTTGATCGAGGACGCAGGTGGGATCGATGCGCTCGGCGGGCCCGACACGGCTCCGCACTATGCAGCTGCGTGGGCATGGGCCGGAAACACCCCGTTCCAGTGGGGCAAGCAGACGGGGAGCCACCTCGGTGGAACCAGGGACGCGATCGTCGTTGCGTGGCCCGACCGGATCGCCGCGCGCGGGGCCATTCGCAGCCAGTTCACGCACGTGATCGACATCGGTCCGACCATTCTGGACGTTGCTGGGATTCCGGCACCGACGTCGGTCGACGGCATCGAGCAGGAGCCGATGGACGGGACCAGTTTCGCGAGCAGCTTCGACGACGTCGACGCTGCGGAGGAACACACCGTCCAGTACTTCGAGTCGATGGGGAGTCGCGCCATCTACCACGAGGGCTGGTGGGCGTGCGCCCGCCTTGACCGAGTACCTTGGGACTTCTCTCCCGAGACGATCAAGAAGTTGGCGCCCGGCGTCTACGACCCCGAGAACGATGTGTGGGAGCTCTACTACCTGCCCGATGACTTCTCGCAGGCGGTCGATCTCGCCGAGACACATCCCGAGAAGCTGGCCGAGCTCCGGGAGTTGTTCTGGAGCGAGGCCGAGCGAAATCGCGTGCTGCCCATCCTCGGTGGCATGTGCATCTTCTTCGGGATCCTGCCACCCCTCCCGACCGAGACCCGATTCACCTTTTACGGCGACGTGCAGAACGTCCAGCGCGGGATGGTGCCGCGCGTCTACGGGCGCTCGTACGCGATCGAGGCCGTCGTCGAGATCCCCGACCACGGAGCTGAAGGAGTGCTCGTCGCCAACGCCGACGAGATCGGAGGGTTCGCGCTCTGGGTCGACGATCAGGGCAGGCTGCGCCACACCTACTCCTTCCTCGGTGTCGAGAAGTACACGCAGACGTCCACCGAGAAGATCCCGACGGGGTCGGTCACGCTGAAGATGCTGTTCGAAGCCGACGAGCCGAAACCCGGTACCGGCGGTGATGTGACCCTCTGGGCCGACGATGTGAAGATCGGCGAAGGGCGCCTCGACCGGACGGTACCGGTGGCCTTCTCGACGTATGCCGGGATGGACATCGGGTGCGACAACGGACTCGTCGTCGACCGTACGTACGACGACAAGGCCCCGTACTCGTTCACCGGAACGGTGAAACGGGTCGTCTTCGATCTGAGGCCGGCACACCACGAGGCCGAACAGGAACTTCACGAACACGCGGCGATGCAGGCGGTGGGCCAAGGCGCCTCGGGCTGAACCCCTGAGTGACTCAGCCGATGACGACGATGTCGTCGCCGGGCCGGAGTTCGGCTCGACGCTGCCTGTGCGGATTGAGCACCAGACCACCGTCCGGCTCGCTGGCTGCTCGCCAGCCGAACGCTGTGAACCCGGCGTCGTACGCAGAGCGGAAAACCTGCTCGGCCGTGACCGCACCGATGAGTCCGAACCGATCGGCCGATTCGAGTCGAAACGAGGGGCCGACCGTGTCATACAGTTCGAGAAACACCCGGCGTCGTTCCGGCAGCTCCGAGAGCTGCGCGATGAAGCGACTCCCGATCGCATCGCTGATCACGTAGTCGTTGCTGTTCCCGAGATCGATGAGGGCGCTGCTGGTCACGTCGCGGAACTCGACGACGCAACGGGGTCGTTCGGATGCCGGAATGCCGGTTCGCAGCTCGGCGAGGTCGAGCAGCACGCCGGCATCGGCGTGGTCGGAATCGCCGTCGTCGGTCGGGAGGATCAACACGGTGGTGATCGTCGGGCGACCGTCGGGTCGCAGAATGCGATCCACGGCGTTCGTGTCGATCGTCGTCGAGGCGTGTTCCAGGCCGACCCCGTCGAGTGAGATGGTGGCCGGGTCACACACGAGGGGGTCGAGGATCACCTCGATCGATGACGACGGAGCGGTGAGACGGGCCCAGTTCTCGATCAGCTCGGCGCCGAAACGGTTCCACCCGATCACGAGCAGGTGATCGGTGTCGAGCGGGGCGGGCTCGATCGATGACCGCACCTCCCTGGCTGTGGGGGAGGATTCCGAGACATGAACGAGGTCGAGGTCGTCATCGTCGTCGGCGATGACGACGAGACGGTCGTTGCTCTCGAACACCGAGCCGGGGGGAGGGTTGAGTTCAGGTGTTCCATCGGCTCGAACTCGGCCGATCGGACGCGCCTTCTCGTACCGATCGACGATCTCGTGGAACGTGAGACCCACCAGGTCGGCGTCGTCGCGAACATAGAGATCGCATCCGCGGAAGTCGAGCAACTCGTCGACGACGTGCATCAGACCCGAGTCGAGCAGGGCGAACACCGCGGTGCGGGCGGTGGCCTGGGTCGGCAGGATCGGATGCACCATCGCTCCACAGGAGCGCATGACCCGCGCCGCGGTCGTCGGGTCGTTGAGCTCGACCACGATCGGAACACGATCGAACCCGCCGAGCTCGGCACCGATCGCGAAGAGCGTCCGGACCGTGGCCGTGTCGTGGGTTTCGTCATGGGCCAACACGATCACGGTGCGCGCCGCGTGGAGACGCACGAGCTCGAGATCGCCGCGACGCGTCGGATCACCACTGCGGTACACGATGCGCGTGCCGAGGCGGTCGCCCACGATGTCGTTGACCTCGCTCATCATCTCCGTCGGATCGCGATCGGCCATGACGACGATCACCCGACCAGGATGACGCCGGCTGGCCGTCACGAGCTGGTCGATGAGCGCCGGGAGGCGTTGGGAGGTCCCGAGAACGACGACGTGGTCCCGCTCGATGACCACGCTGCGACCTCGGCGCATCTGGTCGATCCGGTCCTCGACACCGCTCGCGATGACACCGATCAGTGTGCCCGCGACGAGGACGCCGAAGATCGTGACGGCGAGCGCCAGAATGCGCCGTCCCCAACCCACGTCGCCCGCCATCGTGCCGGTGTCCAGGATGCGCAGCAGGCTCTGCCAGAAGTCCTCGATCCACGAGTTCCCGGAGGCACCGCTGAAGTCGACGCTGAAGAGCCAGAGGAGCACCGCGCTGAGGACGACGAACGCCAGGGTGAGGAGTCCGAGCCATGCGAGGACGGCTGTCGTTCCCCGTCCGAGGACGTTGTCGAGCCGATAACGCATCCGGTGCCGCACGCTGGCGTAGCCCGACACGGGATCGTTGCGCTCGACATCGTTGTCCACAGTTCCTCCAACAGTTCGGCGACGATGTGGCCGATCAAGCGCGAAGCGTAGACGTCGCGCTCCGATCCGAGTTGCCCGGTCCCGCATTCCACCCGATGCAGGTGGCGTCAGCGGACGAACGTTTCCCTAAGGTGTCTGCGTGCCACCACCGGTGGCGTTCCCGAGGAGCCACAGATGACCATTCACAAGCACGTTTCGGACGAGGAAGAATTTGTCCCCGCGTATGCGGGCCGCCTCAACCACGCCCCGATCCCCAAGCACCGGCTCCCGGATCTCGAATCGCCTCCGACGGCGGTGTATCGGATGATCCATGACGAGCTGTTGCTCGACGGAAGCTCGCGGTTGAACATGGCGACGTTCGTGACGACGTGGATGGAGCCGGAGGCCGATCGTCTGATGGCCGAGACGTTCGACAAGAACATGATCGACAAGGACGAGTATCCACAGACGGCCGAGATCGAGCGGCGCTGTGTGAACATCGTGGCCGACCTGTTCAACGCCCCGAGTGGTGGGGACGCGATCGGAGTGTCGACGATCGGCTCGAGCGAGGCCGTGATGCTGGCCGGCCTGGCGATGAAGTGGCGGTGGCGCGCCCGTCGTGAAGCTGCCGGGTTGCCGACCGATCGTCCGAACATGGTGATGGGTTCGAACGTGCAGGTGGTGTGGGAGAAGTTCTGTCGCTACTGGGACGTCGAACCGCGTTACGTCCCCGTGGCCACCGACCGTTTCGTCGTCGATCCCGGTGAGGTGATGGACCGTGTCGACGAGAACACGATCGGCGTCATCCCGATCCTCGGAACCACCTACACCGGTGAATTCGAGCCGATCAAGGAGATCCACGATCGCGTCGTGGCGTACAACACCGAGCACGGTGACGACATCCCGATCCACGTCGACGCCGCGAGCGGCGGGTTCGTTGCGCCGTTCCTGCATCCGGAGTTGGAGTGGGATTTCCGGCTGCCGCAGGTGAAGTCGATCAACGTTTCCGGCCACAAGTACGGGCTCACGTACCCCGGACTCGGGTTCAACATCTGGCGTTCGGCCGAGGATCTTCCCGAGGAGTTGGTGTTCCACGTCAACTATCTCGGCGGCGACATGCCGACGTTCACACTCAACTTCTCGCGACCCGGCAACCAGCTGGTCGGCCAGTACTACAACTTCGTCCGACTCGGCCGCGACGGCTACCGCCGGATCATGGAGGCGTTGCGCGACACCGCGATGCAGATCTCGTCGGGGGTCGCCGCGATGCCCGAGTTCGAGGTCGTCAGCGACGGCTCCGCCATCCCGGTGCTGGCGTTCAAGATGGCTGCCGATCAGCCGTTCACGGTGTTCCACGTGTCGGACCAGTTGCGCATGGCCGGCTGGCAGGTGCCGGCATACACGATGCCCGACGACGCGAGTGATGTCGCCGTGCTGCGTGTCGTGGTCCGCGAGGGCTTCAGCCCCGATCTGGCCGACGGGCTGCTCGCGGAACTGCGCAAGTCGGTCGCCCACCTCCTCGAGTACCCGCCGGCGAACCCACCCGAAACCGAACTCTTCAGTCACACGTGACGGGTGCGGAGAGACCGGGCATCTGCTGGAGGCGTTCACCCGGCTGGAACCCGACCGACATCGGATGGCGAATCGCGGTCCTGTTCATGGTGGGGTCGGCGTTGTTTGCCGCCGGATCGCTTCCTGCGTACGCGACCCGGGTCGACGGTTCCGTCGTCGGGGTCACGTTCGTCGTCGGCGCGCTCTTCTTCACGTCGGCGGGTGCCAGTCAACTGGTCAAGTCCATGCGCGACCGGGCCGCGTCGGGTGGCGGGCGTTGGACGCTGGACTGGAGCGACATCGACGTGTGGTCGTCGGCGGTCCAGTTCGTGGGCACCCTGCTTTTCAACGTCAGCACGATCGGGGCGATGCTCGCCGCGCTCGACACCGAACAGCAGAATCGAATCGTCTGGCGCCCGGACGTGTTCGGCTCGGTCGCGTTCCTGGTTGCCAGCCACCTCGCGTGGCTGAGCGTCTGCAGGCGGGTCTGGGCGGTTCGCACGGACGACGAGAACTGGTGGTCTGCGGCGCTCAACTACATTGGATCGATCTTCTTCATGTTGTCGGCGATCGCAGCGATCGTGTTGCCGACGACCGGTGAAGTGCTCAACATCACGATCGTCAACGCTGCGACCTTCATCGGCGCCGTGTGCTTCTTCGTCGGGGCCTACCTGCTCCTTCCTGCCAGCCCGCGGTGCTCCCACCGAAACGAACCCGCATGACCCATCTTCTCCACGGCCGAGACTTCCCCAGCAAGCGCACCGTCGCGCTCGTCGTGTTCGTCGGGCTCGCGATGCTGTGGGTGGCGCCGATGATCGCATCGCTCGTCGGAAGCATCGACCTCAGCGAGTTGTCGCATCCATACCTGCTCATCAGCGGATTCGTCGTTCTCGACGCGGTCATCCCGATCTTCCCGAGCGAGTCGTTGTTGACGACCGGCTCGAATCTCGCCGCCCAGGACGGGTCGTCGATCGAGATCTGGAAGTTGATCCTCGCCGGATCGCTCGGAGCGGTCGTGGGCGACTCGCTGCTGTACTGGCTGTCGCGAACGGTGCTCCGCGACGCGATGTCGGCCAGGGTCGACAAACTGGAGGAGAACGAGAAGGTCGCGCGGTCGCTCGACGTGATGCGGAACTCCGCTCCGTTGTTGATCGTCTTCGGCCGGTTCATCCCCGGTGTGCGATTCGTTCTCGGCGCGACGATGGGGATCACTCGCTACCCGTACCCCCGGTTCCTGCTGTGGGACAGCATCGGAGGGTTCTTCTGGGCCGCCTATACGTGCATCTTCTCGTATCTGATCGCATCGGTCCTCGACAACAAGCCGATCATCTCGATCGTGATGTCCGTCATCGTGACGACCGCATTGCTCGGGCTGATGTATCGGCCGATCAAGCGCAGTTGGGAAGAGTCCCATCGGCTCGAAGTTGGCGATGTTTCTCCCGAACCGGGTTGATCATCGGAGGATCGACCGGAATGGGTGATGACGCCGGCCGTCGCAACGGTCAACATGGGGACGCTGCCGTCGGCACGCGGAGTGGTCCCTGTCCGCTCGATCACAACATGGAACAAGAGAGCTCACAATGTCTGACCAACCGACCGACGTCATCGATCCCGGTGAACCGCCCGTGAACGCCCCCGCCGAGGCGTCTGCGCCGCGCAGCCGCGTTCCCGTCGTCCTCGTCGTGGTGGCGACGGTACTCGCCGTGCTCGCCACGTTCACCACCTGGGTGCGCGTGCAGATGCTCGACACCGACGACTGGGTGAGGACGAGCGACCAGCTGCTGGCGGAGCCGGAGATCCAGGATGCGTTGGCGACATTCCTGACGAATCAACTCTTCGAACGGGTCGACGTCAAGTCCGAGCTCACCGACATCCTTCCCGACGAGCTCTCGGGTCTCGCCGGTCCGCTCGCCGGAGCGCTGCGCGGGCCGACGGAGAGCACGATCGATCAGATCGTGGCGTCCGACCAGTTCGCCGCTCTGTGGGAGACGGCGAACCGGACCGCGCACGAGGCGTTCGTCGCCATCCTCCGCGACGAGGCCCGGGACGGAATCTCGACCGCGAACGGCAACGTGACGCTCGACCTGAAGCCGCTCGTCGCGAGTGTCGGTGAGCGCGTCGGCCTCTCGGGGAACCTGCTCGATCAACTCCCGGATGACGCCGGAACGATCCAGATCTTCGATTCTCGTCAACTCGCCGACGCCCAGTTGGCGGTGCAGGTACTCGACTTCATGTCGTGGTTCCTGTTCATCGTGGTGGTCGGGCTGTACGCGCTGGCCGTCTTCCTCGCACACGGGCGTCGCCGACAGGCGATCCAGTCGGTCGGGATCGGGTTGGTGGCCGGGGGAGTCACCGTGCTGCTGCTCCGTGGGATCGGCATCCGGGTCGGCGTCGGGCAGGTCGTCAACGACCGGAGCAAAGAGACGATCGGTGAGCTGGTCGGCGACGTCGCAACCACCATGCTGCGCGAAACAGGGTGGACGGGCATCGTGTACGGGACCGTGTTCATCCTCTTTGCGTGGCTCATCGGACCGTACCGCTGGGCGGTTGCCGTTCGTCGCTCCGTCGGTCGAGTCGGTGATTCGACCGGAGTGGTGATCGTCGCGAGCATCCTCGCGCTGCTCCTCCTCTTCTGGTGGAATCCGGGCCGCCTCTTCGATGGGTGGATCCAGACGCTCGTGCTGATCGCGCTGGTGGTGGGTGCCGTGGTCGCCTTCTTCCGCCAGGTCACACTCGACCGCACCAGTTCCGAAACCGCCACCGAACCCCACACCTGACTCTGATCGTTCGCGTGAGGAGTGTGCGTTCCAGGAGCGCACACACCTCACGCGAACGACGGTGGTGTGGCGGGGTGGGGGAGTGGAGGATGGTTTCCGGTCCGGGTGTCAGTCGGCACTGTCGACGATGCCGACGAGGCGCAGGACGGCGCGTCCGGCTTCGATCGAGGCATCGATGTCGACGATCGCTTCGACCCTCCACTCGTTCGTCCCGTCCGGGTCGAGCAGGACCTGGGCCACGCGGTTGATGCGCGGCTCGTAGACGAAGCGGTCGGGGCTGCGGGCATCCGGTCCGAGGTCGATCGTGTCGTAGCGCTCCCAGTACGGAGCCATCACGGCGGCGATCTCGTCGGTCGACGAGTACCGGTCCGGGTCGACGGGATCGACGACGAGCGCGTCGTAGCCGTTGCGACGGGCGAGGCGCTGGACCCACTCGAACAATTGGTTGCGGACCATCACCCGGAACGCTCGCTCGTCGTCGACCACGGTCGCCGGTGTCGACGGACGCACCGCAGCGACACCGTCGTCATCGGACGGGGCGATGAGACGCTCCCACTCGTCGATCAGGCTCGAGTCCACCTGGCGGACGAGGGCGCCGAGCCATGACGTGAGGTCGTCGATCTCCTCGGTGCGGTACTCGTCGGCGATGTTCTGGACGAGGCCCTTGTAGACGTCGGAGAGGTAGCGCAGCACCACACCCTCGGACCGTTTGAGCTTGTAGTGCGAGACGTACTCACCGAACGTCATCGAACGCTCGTAGAGATCGCGCACGACCGACTTCGGCTTCACCGTGTCGCCACCGACCCACGGATGGTGCGCGCGGAAACGGTTGAAGCTCGAGTAGATCCAGTCCTTGTTCGGCTTCGGAGCGTCGACCTGGGAGAGTCGCTCCATCCGCTCCTCGTACTCCACGCCCGATGACTTCATGTCGGCCATCAGGATGTTCTTCGCCTCGTCGACCTGAGCCGCGACGACCACGCCGGGGTTCTCCTGCACCGCTTCGATGATCGTCAACACGTTGAGCGCATCGCTGACCTCGTTCGATCGCGGCGGTGGCCCGACCGGGATGCCCGCGTCCGACTCCTCGTCGAGCTCGACGGGGAGCGCTGCGCCCACTCCGTCGCGCAACTCGGCGATCGCCTGCAGCGCCCACAGCGAGAGCGGCTGGTGCAGGGCGAACTCGTCCTGGAGGTCGAACGTGACGCGGACCCGCCGACCCTGCTCGTCGGGTTCGTCCAGGAACTCGAGGATCCCGGCATCGACGAGCGAGCGGTAGATCGAGATCGTGCGCCGGATGTGTCCGCGCTGGCGCTTGCGGGTCTCGTGGTTGTCGGTCAGCAGACGACGGATCGCCGCACACCCGTCCTCCGACCGGCCGTTCGCGTCCTCGATCACCGGACGGTCGAGCATCGACATCACCATCTGGTGGTTGACGTGGAAGTGCGATCGCAGTTCCTCGGGTTGGCCGCCGACCAGCTTGTCGAACACGTTCTGATCCCAGGCGGCATAGTTGCGATCGGGAGCCTTCTTCTTGACGATCTTCTTCCGCCCGGACGTCTCGGCCTTCTCGGCGAGGCGCAGGTTCTCCACGACATGCTCCGGAGCCTGCACCCACACGTCCCCACGATCATCGAATCCCTTGCGCCCGGCGCGCCCGGCGATCTGCGCGAACTCACGATTCGACAGGATCCGCACAGACGTCCCGTCGTACTTGCACAGCTGGGTGAACAACACCGACCGGATCGGGACGTTCACTCCGACGCCGAGCGTGTCGGTGCCGCAGATGATCTTCAGCAGCCCGTCCTGCGCCAACTTCTCGACCAGCAGCCGATACTTCGGGAGCAATCCAGCGTGATGGACGCCGACGCCGGCGGTGATGAACCGCTTGAGGTCCTTGCCGATTGGGGAGTCGAAGCGGAACGCGCCGATGGCGTCGCGCACGGCGGTCTTCTCCGCCTTCGTCAGCGGATCGAGGGCGAGGTAGCCCTGCGCGGCATCGGTCGCGTCCTTCTGCGTGAAGTGGACGATGTAGATCGGTGCCCGCCCGGACTCGAGCAACTGCTCGACGCTGTTGTGCAACGTCGAGGTGCGGTACTCGAAGTGGAGCGGCACGGGACGCTGTGCGGACTTCACGATCGAGACCTTGCGATCGGCGCGCGATTCGAGGTCGCGCTGGAAGAAACCGACATCGCCGAGCGTCGCGGACATCAGGATGAATTGGACATCGGGGAGTTCGAGGAGCGGGAGCTGCCACGCCCACCCGCGCTGGGGGTCGCCGTAGTAGTGGAATTCGTCGACGATGACCACGTCGACGTCGGTGTGCCGTCCGTCGCGAAGTGCCTGGTTGGCCAGGATCTCCGCGGTGCAGCAGATGATCGGAGCGTCGGCGTTGACCGCTGCGTCACCGGTGATCATGCCGACGTTGTCCGAACCGAAGTCCCGGCACAGGGCGAAGAACTTCTCGCTGACGAGCGCCTTGATCGGAGCCGTGTAGTAGCTGCGTCGACCCGACGCCAACGCTGCGAAGTGGGCGGCCGTCGCAACCAACGACTTGCCCGAGCCGGTCGGCGTATTGACGATCACGTGATTGCCGAGCAGCAGTTCGAACACCGCTTCTTCCTGCGCCGGGTACATCTCGATCCCGAGTTCTTCGGTGTACGCGGTGAACCCGTCGAACACGGCGTCGTCGTCGACGGTGCCGTCACCGGATCGCTCGGGCAGGTGGCGAACGAGCGGGGGAGTGGTCGACATCATCGACGACTCATCATGGCGGAGTTCCGATCCGTGGCGGCGAACATCGGCGGGATCACGGCGTCGCGCGTTCCACGGCGCCGACGATCGCGTCGACGCTCGGTCGATCGGCGGGCCCGTTGCCCCGGTGACTCCAGGCGATCGTTCCGTCGGGAGCGATCACGAAATCTCCGCCGAGCTGACGCGTGTCCTCGGTGCCGCCGGACATCTCCGACAACCCGTGCCTGACACCAGATGTCCGGAGGATCTGTGCGTAGCGGCGCAGCGTTGCCCAGCCCCACACGTCGCGCAGCTTGCCGCGGCCCAATCCGTAGGCACGGTAGACCTCGCGGTCGGCGTCGATCAGGATCGGCACCGACACCGATCGGTGCTGCTGGTAGTCGTCGAGTCGATCGCCGGTGGTGAACGTGACCAGCACGACGGTTGCGGTCTCGTCGAGTCGCTCGCTCACGGCGGCGATGTGTTCGGCACAGGGCAGTCAATGGATGTGCCGATGGAACACGAGCACGACCGGCCGTTCGTGCCTCGAACCGACGTGATCGTCGAGCGACCACGGGCGTCCCTGGTGGCTCGGAAGCTCGAAACGGGGCGCCTGCGGCGCGGCGGCAGATGGTCCTGGCACGTCTCGACCGTACCGGCCGTGGGAGAATGTACGGCCATGAGCGACACCCAGGCGAACCCCCCGACGACGGCCACAGGCGGGGCGACCGCCGAAGCAACGCGCAAGATCGAGTTCACCGGCATCAACCATCTGGCGCTCGTCAGCCGGGACATGGCCGAGACGGTCGACTTCTACAGCGGAGTGCTCGGGATGCCGTTGACGAAGACGATCGAACTGCCCGGCGGCGGCCAGCACTTCTTCTTCGACTGTGGCCACGGCGACTCGCTGGCGTTCTTCTGGTTCCCGAATGCACCCGAGAGCGTGCCCGGCGTGTCGCAACCGGCTCACCGCCCCGATCAGGGTGACATCGTGAGCGCCCACGGCTCGATGAACCATCTGGCGCTCAACGTCGCCGCCGATCAGATCGACGCCTGTGTCGCGGCGCTGCGCGAAGCCGGCGTCGAGTGCACCGAGGTCTGGAATCACGACGACAGCGAATGGGGCGTGTCGCGTGAGCAGCACGACGGCGTGTTCGTCCGGTCGATCTACTTCAGCGATCCGGACGGCATCTCGCTCGAGATCGCGGCGTGGACGCGCGACCTCGGACCGCACGACGTGTCGCACGAGCCGCGCCGCGCCGCCGACGCCTGATCGATCAGTCGGGCCAGGGCCCCGGCCGCTCCATCTCGAACCAGTCGTCGAGCACCCCGTCCCACTCGTCGCGCCTGACGGGACGCGTCGTCGACTCGCCGTCGGCCACGATCTCGAGCCGGTCGGTGGTCAACGTCACCCGCCCGTTACGTAACGGGTCTGACCCGTTACGTAACGCCTCGGGGGTGTCGAGCAGTCGGGTGGCGAACGGCTTGGACGACCAGTGCTTGTTCGGGTCCACCTGCATCGATGCCGCGATCGGGGCGAAGTCGTCGAAGCGGTGAGCGACCCGTTTGAACCGCATCTGCGCCTCCGGAATGTCGTCGACGAGCCGTGCGAGTGTCGTTCCCTGCGGGCTGCCGAGGAGTTCGTACATCCCGTTCCCGCCGTCCTGCGGTCCGCTGCGATTGAGCTTGATCGGCCGCACGAGACCGTCACCGAATCCGACGTCGACGAAGTGTGGTCCGAGATCGGACTCACCGGTCGACACCTCGAGCGCGAGGTGTTCGAGCACCGTGCTCGGACCGCCGAGCAGTACGGCCGCACCGAGCAGTTTGACCTCGAAACCCAGCGCCTCCAGGAGCAATGCGAACACGCCGTTGAGTTCGAAGCACCATCCGCCGCGCCGATCGCGAACGATCTTGTCGAACGCCTGCTCGCGGTCGTGGGGCACGCCGTCGGCGAAGACGATGTCGAGGTTCTCGAACGCGACGTTGGTCAGATGGGCGCGCTGGAGGATGGCGAGGCCGTCGAGGTCGGGGCGGATCGAACGCCGCTGGAGTCCGAGGCGATCGAGGTACCGCTCGATGTCGGAATCGTGCACGTCGCGAGGCTAGGCGCGCCCGGTCCCGCCGGCGAGGTTGCGTAGCCTCGTCGAAGTGCTGATCGACCTCGCCATCCACCCGTTCGATGCCGATGTCGCTTCGATGGTCGCCCTCGCCGCTGCAGCCGGCGAAGCGGGGTACAACGGGGTCTGGCTGACCGACCACTTCAGCGGTGCCGTCGTCGGGCGCCGCTGGTCGCGAGACCCGTTCGTCTGCCTCGGAGCGATGGCGGGGGCGACCGAACATCTCGAACTCGGTGTGCTCGTCGCGAACATGCACAACCGGCACCCGGCACAAGTCGCGTCGGCGGTGAACTCGTTGCAGTCGCTCGCGCCGGGACGGGTACGGCTGGGAATCGGTTCGGGGGCCGTCGAGGGGTCGCGCTTCGCCGTCGAGCACGAGGCGATCGGCACCGACCTGGGTAACGCTGACGGGAGGCGGGCGATGCTGGCCGAGTCGATCCAGGCGCTGCGCGCGATCTGGGCAGGCGAGACGACGTTCGACGCGCGGACAGGCGTCGGGTTCGACGGTCTCGACGGAATCGTCGATGACTCGCCGTGCCCACCGATCATCGTCGGAGCGTCGGCGTGGCCGACGATCGAGGTCGCACTGGCGCATGCCGACGGTGTGAACGTTCGCAGGTCCGACCGATCGGACGGCCTGGTCCGGCGGATCGTGGAACTCCGCCCGCCCAGCTTCGAAGTGAGTCTGCTCGACAGTTTCGACGACGTTGCGAGCGACCCATCGCGCGCCGACGCAGCAGTCGAACTCGGTGTTGATCGCCTGGTGTTGGGAATCTCGGTTCCCCACCACGTGCGTCGCCTCCGTTCGCTCGACGTCACGGCCACGACTCACCTCGATGCCCAGCAGAGATGATCGGTCGTCGGCTACCGTTCACGACCATGATCTACCGTCGCAGTGTCTTGTCCATCGGCATCGCGGTGTCGTTCGTTCTGACCGCCTGTGGCGGATCGGATTCCGCGAGTGACACGACCGTCGAGACGGTTGCGACGACCGAAGCCGAGACGGAGCCGACCGAGGAGTTCACCCTCGTCGAGGACGACGCGGTCGACGACACGACGAGCACGAGCGCGCCGACCGAGACGACGGTCGCGACCGAGACGACGGCAGCGGTCACCACCGCGGCGGGTTCCACCGCCGGTGGGGCAGACGCGGCGGCGAGTGTCGCGGAAGTGTCGATGGTCGAGTGGGAGATCGACGCCCCGACGGAGTACGTGGCCGGCGAGGTCACATTCACAGCGACGAACAACGGGAGTTTTCCGCACGAGTTCGTCGTGATCCGAGGCGACGGGTACGAATCGCTCCCGCTCGAAGCCGGCGGCGCCGTCATCGAGGACGAGCTTCCGGCCGGCGCACTGCTCGACCGAACCGAGAGGATCGCTGGTGGCACGTCGGCCGATCTCACGGTGACACTCGAGGCGGGCAACTATGTGCTCGTGTGCAACCTCGGCGGCGGCACGTCCAGCCACGCCGGGCGGGGCCAGAATCTCGACATCTCGGTGTCGTGATGATGATCGACCGCCTCGTCGTCAACCGCTAGGTTCTGCCAGATGATCGCCGGCGTCTTCGACCAGTTCCTCGGGGTGCCGACCCACCCTCTCGCCGTGCATGCGCCGCTCGTGCTGATTCCGATCGCGACCGTCGTCGCCATCGTCTTCGTCGTGCGGGCCGACTGGCGCCGACGCGTCGGATGGTTTGCACCGGCCATCGTGTTGGTCTTCGTCGGGATGCTCTTCGTGGCCAAGGAGTCCGGCGAGGCTGCCGAGGATGCGGACAACGTGATCGGCGACATCGACCTGCACGAGGACCTTGCAGAGTCCACCTTCACCCTCGCGATCATCTGGTTCGTGCTCACCCTCGCCCTGGCGGTGTGGGACCGCGTCGGTGTCGAGCGAGTCCGGTCCCTCTCGGCCGGCGCCGCGACGCGCCAGGATCGGATCGGTCTCGTGTTGAGCGCTGTCACTGCCATCGCCGCCGTCGTGACGACGATCTGGCTGTTGCGCACCGGCCACGCCGGCTCCGAATCGCGCTGGAAGATCTGACCCAACGCGGGAGCGCCGGACACCCGTCCGGTGAGATGTGAGACGTACAGGTCGACCGGACTCTCACCGCACGCGGGCGGGTCGTCGCTCTGGTGAGATGTGAGACGGCGGGGTCGACCGGACTCTCACCGGACCGGAGCGGGGGTGACCCGCTGGCGGGGGCGGTCGTGACCGGGTGGTCGGGGCCGACGACGTCCGTGCGCGGAGGTCGTCGGACGATCAGAGGACGACGACGGTGGTTCCGACCGGGGCGAAACCCCAGAGGAACGAGGCGTCGAGGTTGTTCTGACGCTGACAGCCGCCCGAGAGGCGGGTGCCGAGCTCGTCGTCGGTCTGGTACACCTCACCGGTGGCGACCTTGGTGGGGATCCCGTGGAAGCCGATCGCGCCGCGTTCGGTCTTGAGCCACCGGATCATGTTCGGCAGGTAGGCCTTGCCGTTCCATGCCGTCGACATCTCCGAGCGGCTGTACACCTGGTGTGTTCCGGGGATCTCGTTGGCGTAGGTGCTGCCGGAGACGAGCCAGGAACGGATGATCCGCTCGTTCTCGTCGACGGCCCACACGCGCTGACCGGCCCGGTCGTACACGACGCGGTATCCCGAGCCCGAGTTCTCGGGCAGCGGGGGAGCGTCGTCGCCGGCGGAGCCCACCGGTGAGAGCTCGACGCCCCACAGATCGACGGCTCCGGGTGCCGGCTTGGGCGTGCGGGTGACCAGCGATTCCTCGTCGGGCCAGATCGCGAGGCCGAGTGCCGTCTCGCGGCCGACGATGCCGTCGACGTAGAAGTCCTCGTCACTCTGGAACTTGCTGACGGCGTCGTAGGTCGCCTGGTCGAATTCGCCGGTGGCCGTTCCGGCGAGTTCGCCAGCATCGATCAGCGCGTTCTGGAGGCAGGTGACGCCATCACCGGTCGCTCCGAGTCGCAACGAGAGCGCCTCGATGGTGCAGCCACCGTCGGCTCGCGCCTGCTCGTTGGTCTCCTCGAGGGTGGCCGGATCGGGGTCGGCGAGTCCGGCGAGTTCGACGTCGACCATCTCGACGAAGGGTTCGTCCCCGTCAACCGCAGCTTCGGCCTGCTCGGTGGCAGCGATCGCCTGGTCGATGTCGGCCAGGGCATCGTCGGGCGCATCGGTTTCGTCGGCGCTGACGATCGATGTCGAATCGGCGTCATCGCCGCCGGCGGTGGCGAAGCCGGCGAGGGCGCCCACGCCCAGCACCCCGACCACGGCGATCCCGAGGAAGACCTCGCGGCGCCGCTGTTCGACCGACTTCGAGTACTTGTGGTGCGCCCGCGGAGCCATCTCGTCACGTTGGCCTTCCCACTGGTCGCGCATGGGATCGAAGCCTAGCGAGCAGTTGGGCGGAGATTCGGGCTCTTGCTCCACAAACCGCTCACGCGGCGGGCGAGTCCGGGCGGTCGGGACGTCGGGAGGACGTGCCGGCGAACCGATGGCGCTGGACGCGGTCGCCATGGCGCGACCGATTAGCTTGAGGTCCATGGGAAAGCGCTCGGCACGGTTCCAGCACGAACGGATGTCGGCACCCCGGCTCGAACGGTTGACCACGCCGATGGTGCGCGACGCTCGCGGCGAACCCTTGCGGCAGGCCTCGTGGGACGAGGCGCTCGACCGTGCGGCAGCCGGGTTGTCGAGCGCCCGCTCGAAGATCGCCGATGGCTCCGAGCCGAACGCGTTCGGGATGTTCTCGTGCTCGAAGGCGACGAACGAGGTGAACTACCTCGGCCAGAAGTTCGCCCGGGCGGTGATGGGATCGAACAACATCGATTCCTGCAATCGAACTTGACACGCTCCCTCGGTCGTCGGTCTGGCGACAGTCTTCGGAGCAGGTGGCGGAACGGTGTCCTACGAGGAGATCGAGAACGCGGACGTGATCGTGTTGTGGGGTTCGAACGCGCGTGAGGCGCATCCGATCTTCTTCCACCACCTGATGCAGGGTCTCGACAACGGCGCGGCCATGTACTGCGTCGATCCGCGGCGTACCTCGTCGTCGAAGTTCGCCGATCTGTGGCTCGGGATCGACGTCGGCACCGACATCGCACTGGCGAACGCGATCGCTCGCGAGATCATCCATGCCGGACTCGCCAACCACGACTTCATCGCCCACTCGACGTCCGGATTCGACGAGTTCGCAGCAGCCGTCGAGCCGTACACCCTCGATGTGGCTGCTGAGATCACCGGGGTGCCGGCGGCATCGATCCGTGAACTCGCGCACGCATACGCGTCCGGAGCGAAGTGCCAGATCCTGTGGACGCTCGGCATCACCGAGCACCACAACGCGGTCGACAACGTGCTCGCTCTGTGCAATCTGGCGCTGCTCACCGGTCACGTCGGACGCTGGGGTTCGGGCCTCGTCCCGCTGCGCGGGCAGAACAATGTCCAGGGCGGGGGCGACATGGGTGCGCTCCCGGACAAGCTGCCCGGATTCCAGAACATCGACAACGATGCATCGCGTGGCAAGTTCGAGGCCGTGTACGGGACGTCGCTCAACCCCACTCCGGGGTTGCACCTGACGCTGATGTTCGAAGCGATGGAGCGGGGCGAGATGACCGCGGCGTACGTGGTCGGCGAGAACCCGGCTGACTCCGAGGCGGACATCGTGCACGCCCGCGAGCTGCTCGGCGCTCTCGATTGCCTGGTCGTCCAGGACATCTTCATGACCCGGACCGCCGAGATGGCCGATGTCGTGTTTCCCGCGTCGGTTGCATGGGCCGAACACGACGGCACGGTCACCTCGTCGGAACGCCGCGTGCAACGGGTGCGAGCAGCCGTGACGCCGCCTGGCGAGGCCCGCCACGACATCGACATCATGATCGCGCTCGCCGAGCGTCTCGGTGTCGACCTCGGTGTGAGTCGCCCGGAGGAGCTCTGGGACGAGCTGCGTTCGCTGTCGCCGCTGCATGCCGGGATGTCGTACGAGCGCCTCGAGGATGGCGGCCTGCAATGGCCGTGTCCGACCCTCGAGCACCCCGGTTCTCCGTTTCTCCACGGGTGGTTGTGGGAGGACGATCTGGGCGGTCGTGAACCGGCGCCGTTCTCGGTCGTCGAACACGAGGGACCCAAGGAGTCGGTGACCGACGAGTTCCCACTGCGACTCACCACGGGTCGGTCGCTCGACTCGTACAACACCGGCGTCCAATCGGGCGGTTTCACCTCACCGATCCGGTACGGCGAAGCACTCGACGTCAACCCGGATGATGCGGCCGCGCTGTCGATCGACGACGGTGAACGCGTCACGGTCTCGTCGCCGCGAGGTTCGGTCGAGATGGCCGTTCGGATCCAGCCCGACATTCCGGTCGGACTCACGTTCACGACGTATCACTTCCCCGAGTTGGTCGACGTCAACGTATTGACCAACGACGCGTGGGACAAGCGATCGGGAACGTCGGAGTTCAAGGCCGCGGCCATCCGGATCGACAAACTCCCCGCCGTCGTGTCGCAGACACCCGATGGCGCGGCGGCGGCGGTCGTCGATGGCTGATCTGAAGGTCCATGTCGACACGTCGACGGCCGACGAACGAGCGGCGGTCGATGCGGTCGTCGAACCGTCCGGCCGCGCGGTAGTCCACGAATCCGACCGGTCGGTCCGCGGAGGAACGGCGCGTCGACGCGAGCGCCGCCATCTCCTGCTCCCGGGGCTGCACGCGCTGCAGGCCGAGGCCGGGTGGATCAGCCCCGGCGGGATGAACTATCTGTGCGATGCGCTCCAGGTCCCCCCGGCCGAGGCCTACGGCGTCGCGACCTTCTACGAGCTGTTCCGGACGACCGATCCGGGTCATCGCGACTCGGTCCATCACGTGTGTGTCGACACCGCATGTCAGATCGCCGGGGCGGAGGAGTTCGCGGCCGGGCTCGAAGCCGACGGCAGGCAGGTTCATCGCGGGCCGTGTCTCGGACAGTGCGAGCGGGCCCCGGCCCAGTTCGTCCAGGGTCGCGGTGTTCGAGATCACGTTCCCGCCGATGCGGCGGTCGTCGCGGAGCCCGGCAGCTACCGCCTGCCCCAACACGGGTCACCCGATCTGCGGTTGCTCCACCGCATCGGAGTCGTCGACCCGACGTCGCTCCAGTCGTACCGCGACAACGGTGGCTACAACATGCTCCGCTACGCCGTCGCGATCGGCCCCGACGCGGTGCTCGACGAGATCGGTACCGCGGAGCTGACCGGGCGCGGTGGTGCCGCATTCCCGACGGCGGTCAAGTGGCGCGCTGTGGCCGAGCAGACCGGACGGCCGAAGCACGTCATCGCGAACGCCGACGAGTCCGAGCCCGGGACGTTCAAGGACCGGATCCTGATGGAGAACGACCCGTTCGCCGTGGTCGAGTCGTTGACGATCGCCGGTGTCACCACGGGTGCCGACAACGGTTGGATCTACATCCGTGGCGAGTATCCGTTGGCAACTGCTCGTCTGGAGAGCGCGATCGAGCAGGCACGCGCGGAAGGCCTGCTGGGCACCAACGTGATGGGGTCGGGGAAACCGTTCGACATCGAGATCCGCCGCGGTGCCGGCGCGTACATCTGCGGCGAGGAGACCGCCCTGATGGAGTCGATCGCGGGTTTCCGTGGCGAGCCACGGAACAAACCGCCGTTCCCCACGACCCACGGTCTGTTCGGCGAGCCGACCGTGGTCAACAATCCCGAGACGCTGCTCAACGTGCTCGACATCTTGGAGTCCGGAGCCGAGCACTACCGATCGCGTGGGTCGGACAGCTCGAACGGCCATCGGCTCTTCTGCGTGTCCGGACACGTGGCGGTCCCCGGTGTCTACGAGGTGCCGTTCGGACTCCCACTCGGTGAGCTCATCGCCCTCGCCGGGGGAGCGACGGGCACCACCCGGGCCATCCTGCTCGGCGGTGCGGCCGGCTTCTTCGTCGGCCCCGATCAGCTGGATCTCCAACTCTCGCTCGAGGCGACCCGTCACGCCGGGGTCACGCTGGGATCCGGGGTGGTCACACTGTTCGACGACTCGGTCGACTTCACCGCGCTGGTGCTGCGGGTCGCCGAGTTCTTCCGGAACGAGTCGTGTGGACAGTGCGTCCCGTGCCGGGTCGGTGTCGTTCGCCAGCACGAGGTGCTCGTCGAGATGAGCGAACGGGGCTCGCTGACCGACGACCGCAACGCGCTCATCGACGACATGGCGCGGGCGATGGCCGACGCCTCGATCTGTGGTCTCGGCCACACGGCTGCCGGGGCGGTCCAGTCGGCGATTCGTCTCGGTCTGATCGGAGCCCGCCCATGACACAGGACGCAACGACCACGACCCGCGTGACGGTGCGGATCGACGGCGACGACGTCTCGGTGCCCGCGGGTGCCACGATCCTCGACGCCTGCAACGCGCACGGTGTCGACACGCCGACGATCTGCTACGCCGAGAATCTCACACCGGTCAACGTGTGCCGGGTGTGCGTCGTCGAGGTCGAGGGAAGCCGAACTCTGGTCCCGTCGTGTTCACGTGTGGCGGAGGAGTCGATGGTGATCCAGACCGACTCCGAACGCGTTCGCCACAGCCGCAAGATGGTGCTGGAGTTCCTCGGGTCGGGGGTCGACCTGAGCCAAGCGCCCGAGATCAACGAGTACTCCGCTCGATACGAGGCCGATGTGTCACGCTACGTCAATAGTCGCGCCGTGATCGACGAGCCGATCCGGATCCAGGATGAGCTCTACATCCGCGATTACGACAAGTGTGTGCTCTGCTACAAGTGCGTCGAGGCGTGCGGGGACGACGCTCAGCACACGTTCGCGATCGCCGTGGCCGGCCGCGGATTCGACAACCGCATCTCCACCGAGTTCGACGTCACGCTGCCCGACTCGGCCTGTGTCTACTGCGGAAATTGCGTGGCGGTGTGCCCGACGAACGCGCTGCAGTTCACCTCGGAGTTTGATCTGCGCTCGGCCGGAAACTGGCGCGAAGAGGATCAGACCGTGACGACGACCGTCTGCTCGTACTGTGGTGTCGGGTGCAATCTGGAGCTGCACGTCCAGGACAACGAGATCGTGAAGGTCACCTCACCGGTCGATCACTCCGTCACCCACGGGAACCTGTGCATCAAGGGCCGCTTCGGCTACAAGTACGTCGGCAACTGACCTGCGCTGCGCGTCGGCGAGTCGTGAATCAGGCGGTGTGGAAGCCGGCGTAATCGGCCGCGGCGACCGCGTCGCAGGCATCCACGTAGCGCGGCCACCCGAGTGCCGGCATGAACACCCGCGGCTTGCCGGGGACGTTCGCCCCGAGATACCACGAGTTGCAGGTCGGATACAGCGTGCCGTCGACGAGTTGGTTGACGTGGTCGACCCATCGATCGGCCGCGGTTTCGTCGGCCTCGATCGTCGATCGGTCGTTCTCGCGGAGCCAGACGAGGCACGCCGAGATCCAGTCGACGTGCTGCTCGACGGCGGTGATCATGTTCGCCAGCACGGACGGACTCCCCGGTCCGGTGACCGTGAACAGATTCGGGAAGCCCGGGATGCCGAGCCCGAGCATCGTGCGCGGTCCCGCCGCCCACGCATCGCCGAGCGGCAACCCGTCACGTCCGCGGATGTCGATGCGCAGCAGACTGCCCGTCATCGCGTCGTAACCGGTGGCGAACACGATCGTGTCGAACTCGAACGACGATCCGTCGGCGAGCTCGATGCCCGTGTCGGTGAGTCGCTCGATCGGATTGTCACGCACGCTGACGAGCGTGACGTCGGGCCGGTTGAACGTCTCGTAGAACCCGGTGTCGACGCACGGGCGCTTGCAGCCGAAGGTCTGATCGGGGCACAGGAGCGCGGCGGTCGCCGGATCGGTGACGACGGAGCGGATCTTGTCGCGGACGAACTCGGCGACGACCTCGTTCGCCTCGGGGTCGAGCAGGGTGTCGGTGAACGCGCTCGACAGTGCGAAGCCGCCCAGGCGCCACCGGTCGTCGAGGATGCGGGTCCGCTCGTCGGGAGCGTGATCGAGTGCGTTCCCGGCCGGGCGCGGGTAGCTCGCGCCAAACGCTGTTGCGCGTCGGCTCAACGTGGCGCGGAATCCGGCGTAGTCGGCTTTGACCTCCGCTTCGACATCGGGGTCGAGTGGGGCGTTGTAGGCCGGGGTCGCATACGTGGGGGTGCGCTGGAAAACGGTCAGGTGATCGGCATCCTGCGCGAGCAGTGGGATCGCCTGGACACCCGACGATCCGGTTCCGATCACCGCCACGCGGCGCCCCGACACGTCGAGGCCGTCTGCCGGCCAGCGCCCGGTGTGGACGACGCTGCCCCCTGCGGTCCGGAAGTCGTCGATCCCGTCGAAGTCGGGGATGTTCGTGCTCGAGAGGACGCCCGTCGCCATGACGACGAACTGCGCGTCGTAGACGTACGCCGACGCGCCGAGGTCATCGCCGCCGACCGTCCGACCGACGACCGGCTTCGTCGTCACCGTCCAGCGTCCACGAGCATCGTCATACACCGCACGCGTCACGCGCGTGTCGAACTCGATGCGCTCGCGGAGGTCGAAGCGATCCGCGACGTGCTCGGCGTAGCGGAGCAGCTCCGGTTGAGGTGCGTAGCGCTCGCTCCAGCTCCATTCCTGCTGCAGGTCGGGATCGAACGAGTACGAGTACTCGAGGCTCTCGACGTCGCACCGGGCCCCCGGGTAGCGGTTCCAGTACCAGGTCCCACCGACGCCACTTCCGGCCTCGATCGCGCGCACGTCGAAGCCCGCGCTGCGCAACTGGTGCACGGCGTACATCCCACCGAACCCGGCACCGACGACGAGCACGTCCGTGCGGTGACGGGCCCTGTTCTCGAGTGGCGCGTCACGGGGGTCAGAGCTCACGCGATCAGCCTCGCATCGGCCCACCCGACCGACCGAATCACACCCGGATGGGCGGAGCGGTCATGTGTCGGAGCCGACGGCGGTGAGGGTCAGGTTGCGCAGCTGACGCAGGGCAACCGACAGTGTGGTCATGTTGAAGCTGTCGGCTCGACGGATCTCGGTGTGCATCGACATGGCGCGCTGCGCGGGACGGTCGTTCGCCGCGATCCACGCGTGCGGGTCACCGTCCGCCGTGTCGAGCACGTGGCCGGTCAGCACCCCGAGCAGAGCCAGGAGGTCATCGCGCAGTGCCGCGCGTCCCTGCGTCTGCCAGCGGTCGGAGCGGGGGAGTGCACCGATCCCGTCCCACAGCCAGCCGAGGTCGAACGCGTCGAACACCGACCAATAGGTACAGGCCGCCTGCTCGACGCTGCAGCCGCGCGGTCGAGCGATCTCGATGATGTCGAACCCGGTGTGCAGCCACGGCCACTGTGACGACCGTTCGGCCAGCTCGGCCGGGACGCCCTGATCGAGGCGCCGTTGTCGCAGCTCGTCGATGTCGTCCTTGACCCGGCCCGCGGTCACGTGGATGAGCGAGGTCGACAAGGCGTCGATGCCGTCTCGGAACGCTTCGATCGTGGCCGAGATGTCGAGTGGTGGGCGTCGGTTCCGGAGCAGCCAGGTCGCGCTCCGCTCGGCCATCCGTCGTGCTTCGAGGAACAGATCGACCTGTGCGTCGGCGTCGATGCCGACCAGAAGGTCGATCTCACCCCACCACTTCGCGAACCCGGTGACCTCGCGCGACACGACGTACGCACGAGCGACGTCGGTCACCGTCGCCCCGGTTCCCTCGGTCATGCGGTGGTCGAACGAGATGCCCGACAGGTTGACCATGCTGTTCACGATCGAGGTCGCGATGATCTCGCGCCGGAGGCGATGCGCCCGCAGCTGTTCCGGATACCGGTTGCGGAGGGCAGCGGGGAAGTAGGCGAGCAGGTCGTCGTCGAGCGCTGGGTCATCGGGCAGGTCGGAGTCGAGGATCTCCTGCACGTCGACGTGTTTCGTGTATGCGATCAGCACCGCGAACTCGGGTGTGAACATCCCCTGTCCGTTCGACTGCCGCTCGGCGAGCACCTTGTCACTCGGGAGGAACTCGAGTGTCCGATTGATCAACCCCTCGGACTCCAGCACGTCGATGTAGCGCGCATGCACGTTGACCATCGGCAGCGCCTGTCGGCGAGCGATGCGGAGTGCGAGCGTCTGGGTCCGGTTGTCGTCGAGGACGAGTTCGGCCACGTCGTCGGTCATCTCGGCGAGCAGTTCGTTGCGCTGCTTGACCGTCAGATCGCCCGAATGGACGAGTTGATCGAGGGCGATCTTGATGTTGACCTCGTGATCGCTGCAGTCGACACCCGCCGAGTTGTCGATCGCGTCGGTCAGGATCAGGCCACCGGCCGCTGCGAACTCCACGCGGCCGAGTTGTGTGAGGCCGAGGTTTCCGCCCTCGCCGACGATCTTGCATCGCAGGTCGGCGCCGTCGACGCGCACCGAGTCGTTGCTGCGGTCGCCGACGTCGTCGTGGTGCTCGGAACGCGCCTTCACGTACGTCCCGATCCCACCGTTCCACAACAGGTCGACGGGGGCTCGGAGGATCGCGGAGATGAGCTCGTCCGGCCGGAGGTGGGTGATCGTGTCGTCGATCCCGAGGCTGGCGCGGACGAGGGGATTCACCTCGAGCGTCTTGAGCGTGCGCGGGTAGACGCCGCCGCCCTCCGAGATGAGCGAGAGGTCGTAGTCGGCCCAACTCGAACGCGGCAGCTCGAAGAGACGGGAACGCTCGGCGAACGACACCGCGGGGTCCGGATCGGGATCGAGGAAGATGTGCCGATGATCGAACGCGGCGACGATCCGTAGGTGCCGTGAGAGCAGCATCCCGTTGCCGAACACGTCCCCCGACATGTCGCCGATGCCGACGACGGTGAACTCGTCGGTCTTGATGTTTCGACCCATGACCCGGGCGTGACGGCGCACGCTCTCCCATGCGCCGCGCGCCGTGATCCCCATCGCCTTGTGGTCGTAGCCGTTGCTTCCACCCGACGCGAACGCGTCACCGAGCCAGAAGCCGCGTTCGACCGCGATCGCGTTGGCGATGTCACTGAATGTCGCCGTGCCCTTGTCGGCCGCCACCACGAGGTACGGGTCGGGCCCGTCGTGGACGACGCAACCCTCCGGGTGCACGATCTCCCCGTCGACGACATTGTCCGTGATCGAGAGCAGGGCAACGATGAAGCGTCGATAGCGATCGATGGCCTCGTTGCGCACGGCGTCGCGATCGCTCGGTTCGGCGCGCGAACGCCGGACGACGAAACCGCCCTTGGCCCCGACCGGCACGATCACGGCGTTCTTCACCATCTGCGCCTTGACGAGGCCGAGCACCTCGGTCCGAAAGTCCTCGGGCCGGTCACTCCAGCGGAGGCCTCCACGGGCGATCGGTCCGGCGCGCAGGTGAACCCCCTCGACCCACGGCGACGACACGAAGATCTCGGTCGCCGGGCGCGGTTCGGGGAGGAAGGAGATCGTGGCGGGCGTCAACTTGACGGCGATCTCGTCGGTCTCGCAGAACGCGTTCGTCCGGACCGTTGCGTCGAGCAGGGTGAGGAACGCCCGACAGATCCGGTCGTCATCGAGCGAGGGAACCGCATCGAGCGCGTGCGCGACGCGTTCGGAGATCTCCTCGACCCGACGTCGCCGATCCGCGACGGACGTCGCAATGGTCGGGTCGAACTTCGCAGCGAAGAGCTGCACGAGCAACGCCGCGATGTCGGGCTGCGACGTCAACGTGCGCTCGATGTACGAGCGGCTGAACGGGAACCCGCCCTGCCGGAGGTAGCGGTGGTACAGGCGGAGGACGGCGACCTCGCGGATCGACAGTCGGGCGGTGAGCACGAGACGGTTGAGGCCGTCGGACTCGATCGTTCCGTCGGCGAGACCGGCGAAGGTGCGCTGGACCTCCTCGGCCTGGGCGTCGTCGATGCGACCGACGTCGAGGCGGACGTCGATGTCGTAGAAGTAGGTGGTGCCGTTCGGACCACGGAACTCCGACGGTCGTTCCTCCAGCGCGTGCATGCCGAGGTGATCCAGAATCGGGACCAGTTCGGCCATCGTCGCACTGCGTCCGCTCAGGAACACGCGGAACCGGACCACGCCGTCGGGTGCATCGAGTGTGCGCCCGAACGTCGTGGTGACCAGGACCGAACCGGGTGGGATCGCGAGGTGTTCGGCGACGTGGGCGAGGTCCTTGACGGCGAGTTCGGGTCGGGTCCGAGCTCGATAGTCGGATGGCACCGCATCCTTCACCGTGGCGAAGATCCGGCGACCCTCGAGCTCGCCGAAGCTGTCGACGAGCGCGATCTCGGCGCGCTCGTCCCAGCTCCGCGTCGCGGTGTCCAAGAGGTCGGCCAGACGCTCGAGGTCGACCGATCGGTTGGACGCGCGCACCGATGCCGAGACGCGTGCGAGCGAACTCGAGTTGAGCGTGGTCTCGACGTCTCGAACGGCGCCGCCGTAGTTCTCCTCGACGATCCGTGCGACGGTGTCGGGGAGGCGGGCGTTGAATCGGGTCCGCGGGACGTGGACGAGCACGGTGGTGTACGGGCCGACGGGCTCGGCGACATCGAAGACCCGCACGATGCGTCGTTCCTGGATTCCGACGATCCCGATGACGAGTTCGGCGAGTTCGTGGCTGTCCAACTCGAACATCAGGTCGCGGGGCAGCGTCTCGAGCGTGTTCTTGACCGCTCGGCCCAGGTAGCTGCGCGCCGAGACGCCCGCCAACTGCAACACCTCCTTGGCGCGTTCCGCGACGCACGGAATCGCGAAGACGCTGTCGCGGTAGGCGCCGCTCCCGAGCAGTCCGACGAAGCGATACTCGAGGTCGGTTCCCTCGGGACGGATCGCGATCGACGTCATCCGGACCGGTCGGTGGATGACCGAGACGGCCTCGGTCCGGGAGATCACGAACCGCTGGTCACCTGCGCGGCTCGGTGGATCGATCGTGAGCGGATCGAGGCGGCCGGCGTCGCGATACGTCCCGAGAACGGAGTCGGGCTCGAGTTCGAGGTCGTCGCCGATCCGTCGGTAGCAGGCCGCTCCGAGGAAGACGAAGTGGGGATCGGCGAGCCACTCGGTCAGTGCATCGCCCTGCGACAGTTCGGCCAGGCGGTCGCGCATCGGCACGAAATCGGCGACGACCTGCTGCAGGTCACCGATCGCCGACCTGACCGCTTCCTCCACCGTCGAACGCATGCCCGGCGGGCACCGGTCGAACTCGATCTGGGTCCACGCCTCGACATCGTCGGCGGCGTGGTCGCCCGAGAGACGGACCGGGACGGTGTCATCGCCGCTGCCGGCGCTCGCTGCAACCGACGTCAGCGCACCATCCTCGTCGCGATCCACGGCGAGCATCGGGTGGACGAGGAGGTGGATTCCCAACTCGAAACGTTCGAGCACGATCCGCACCGTGTCCACCAGGAAGGGGATGTCGGACGTGATGAACAGCAGGATCGACCGATCGGTCTGCCAGCCGTCGCGCTCGAAGTCGGGGGACAGAACCTCGACCAGGACGTCGGAGGCCCTGCGCACCCGACCGAGACGGAAGTGCGCGAGTCCCGCAGCATAGATGTCGTCGATGCGGCGGTCGCCGGCGTCGGTGTCGGGGACCTGGCGGTAGTAGTCGCGGAGAAAATCCTCGAGGAGGGGATCGTCGGGGTGGCGCTCGGAGGCGAGTGCCCCGAGCACATCGAGCGTCGTCGTGTGGTCCTGTTCGGCCACCATCGTTCTCCGTTCCCGGCGATCCACGTTGAGCGCCACCTCTCAACGTAGTCGCGCCCGCCCATCGGCGCCGATGCTCTCCGACGGACTGTGAGCGACCAGAATCGGTCTCGATGGACTTCGATCTGCCGCCAGACGATCATCCGACACGTCTGCGTGTCCGCGAGTGGCTCCAGGCCAATCCGGAGCCGACCGGAGCGGACCTCGCCGAGGCCGGTTACGTGGTACCCCACTGGCCCGCTCCCTGGGGACTCGACGCCGATCCGATCGATCAGTTGGTGATCGACGACGAATTGCGCCGCGCCGGTGTCCGTCGTCCGAACAACGCGATCGGGATCGGCTGGGCCGCGCCGACGATCCTTCTCGCCGGCACACCCGAACAGCACGAGCGCTACCTGCCGAAGATCTTCTCGGGGGAGGAGTTCTGGTCGCAGTTGTTCTCCGAGACCGAGGCGGGCTCGGATCTGGCGAACCTCGCGACTCGTGCCGAGCGTGACGGTGACGAGTATGTGATCAACGGTTCGAAGATCTGGTCGAGTGGCGCACACCACTCCCAGTTCGGCATCCTCATCGCGCGGACCGATCCGGACCAGCCCAAGCACAAGGGCATCTCGTACTTCATCATGCCGATGGATGCGGAGGGCCTCTCGATGTCGCCGATCGTCGACATGACGACGGCGCACTCGTTCAATCAGGTGTTCTTCGACAACGTGCGGATCCCGGTCGAGAACCGCGTCGGGGCCGAAGGTGACGGATGGCGACTCGCGAAGGTGACGCTGTCCAACGAGCGGGTGTCGCTGTCGGCGGCCGGGTCGATGTGGGGCGTCGGCCCGTCGGCCGAGTTGCTGATGAACCTGATCCGTGAGAACGGTGGACTCGCCGACCCGGTGCTGCGACAGCGCGCCGTCGACGTCCACATCGAAGCCGAACTGCTGCGTCTGAACCGGTTCCGCAGCCTGAGCGCGACCTTGCAGGGCAAGACCCCGGGGCCGGAAGCCTCGATCCAGAAGATCATGGCCGACGACCACGGTCAGCACGTGCTCGCACTCGCGAAGGATCTGGCCGGTGCCGACGGCATGCTCGACGGCTCCGGGCCGGTCGGCCGCGTGCCGCCCGAGGCGAAGGGCACGCCGACCGAGAACAACTTCACCTCCGACGAGGTGCCCGAGGTCGACCCGATCTGGCACTACGGCTACCTCTTCTCCCCGGCGCTCACGCTCGGCGGTGGTACGTTCGCGGTGCAGCGCAACATCGTGGCCGAGCACGTCCTCGGCCTGCCCCGGGAGCCGAACGTCGAACGCGGGATGTCGTGGTCCGAGGCGCGCAAGTTGGCCGTGTAGCCGGTCGTTCCACGGACGGTCGGCGGACGCTACGTTGTCCAGCGTGACGACATCGACCAACGACCGTGCCGGCCAGGCGTTCGGCATCGACATCGGCGGCAGCGGGATGAAGGCGGCTGTGGTCGACCTGTCCACCGGCGAGCTGCTCAGTGACCGGTTCCGGATCGCCACCCCGCAACCGGCCACGCCCGAGGCGATGGCCGAGGTCGTCGTCGAGCTGGTCCGGCATCACGGCTGGGACGGCGGCGTCGGCTGCGCATTTCCCGCGGTGGTCCGAAACGGTGTCGTGGAGTCGGCGGCAAACATCGACACGTCCTGGATCGACGTCGATGCCGACAAGCTGTTCACCGACGCCCTCGGCTCGGGTGTGCGGATGATCAACGATGCCGACGCTGCCGGGTTGGCCGAGGTGCGCTTCGGCGCGGCCGCCGGTCGCACGGGCGTCGTGATGATGTTGACGTTCGGGACCGGCATCGGGTCGGGGCTGTTCATCGACGGCGTGCTCGTTCCGAACACCGAACTGGGCCACCTCGAACTCGACGGCCACGACGCGGAGAGTCGAGCGGCTGCGAGCGCGCGCAAGCGCCACGACTGGTCGTGGTCGCACTGGTCGAAGAAGGTCGAGCACTACCTCCGCCACGTCGAGGCCCTGTTCAGTCCCGATCTGTTCGTGGTCGGTGGCGGCGTGAGCAAACACCCGCACAAGTGGCTGGACCACATCTCGATCGACACCGAGATCCAGGTCGCCTCGATGGCGAACAACGCCGGGATCGTCGGCGCCGCCCTCGTCGCCCCCTGACCCGACAACTGGTGTCAGGCACCAGTTGTCCGATCAGTTCTGGAGGGCTGCGATGCGGACTTCGAGCGGGGGATGTGACGAGAACAGCTTGCGCACACCCTTCGCCTTGCTCGGGCGGATACCGAACGCGGCGACCTCGTCCGGAAGTGTGTCCTCGGCGTGTTGGCGTTGGAGCGCCTGGAGAGCTGACACCATCTGCGTGCTGCTCGTGAGTTGAGCGGACCCGCTGTCGGCGCGGAACTCGCGATGGCGGCTGAACCACATCACGATCATCGTGGCGAAGAATCCGAGGATGACCTGCAGGAACATCACGACGATGAAGTAGATGCCCATCCCACCGCGATCACGGCCGAGTGCGCTCATGACCACGTTGGCGAGGATCCGCGAGATGAGGATCACGAACGTGTTCACCACGCCCTGGATCAGCGTCAGCGTCACCATGTCGCCGTTCGCGACGTGGGCGATCTCGTGCCCGAGCACCGCTTCGACCTCGGCCGGCTTCATCTGTTGGAGCAGTCCGACGCTGACGGCGACGAGAGCGTCGTTGCGCTTCGCGCCGGTCGCGAATGCGTTGGGGACCGGATGGTCGAACACGGCGATGTCCGGGGTCTCGATTCCGGCATCGCGCGACAGCCGCGTCACCACGTCGACGAGCCAACGCTCGGTGTCGTTCGTCGGTGTCTGGATGACGACGGCACCAGTCGAGCGGATCGCGATCTTCTTCGACATCGCCAGCGAGACGAACGAACCGCCGAACCCGAACAGCGCCGCGAAGATCGTGAGCCCGACGATGCCCTGTGGGTCGACCCCGAAGATCGAGGCGACGAACGTGAACAGCGCGATCACCGCCAGGTTGGTCCCGATCAGCAGACCGATCCGCGTCGCGAATCCGCCGATCTTCTTGGGTTGGCCGGTGTTGAGTTCGGTGGTGTCCATCGCGTCCTCCGCGTCTCGTTCGAGCAGGTCAGGATATCTGTGCGGACCCGCACCGCCGCCGTGTGACGCGGCACAGTCGTTCGGCTGAGTCGTCGGGCGGAACCCGATACCGACGGATTGCTGACGCGCGCGTGGTACGAATCATCGGGTGATCGTCGTCGTCGGAGAAGCCCTGGTCGACCTCGTGGTGGGAACCGATGGTGCCGTCGACGCGGTGCTCGGCGGCGCGCCGTTCAACACCGCCCGTGCGACCGCGCGCCTCGGTGCTCACGTCGAGTTCGTCGGAGGGATCTCCCACGACCGGTTCGGCTCGCTGCTCGCTGCTCGCCTGACCGACGACGGCGTCGGCATCGGACACGCCACACGAACCGACCGACCGACGACACTCGCGGCAGCGGAGATCGGCGAGGACGGGTCAGCGACCTATCGCTTCTACCTCGAGCAGACGTCGGCGGGAACCGTCGAGGTCGGCACGATTCCCGTCCCCAGCGTCGACACCGGGGTCGGGATCTTCTTCACCGGTGGACTCGGATTCGTGCTCGAACCGTTGGCGACCGCCGTGGTCGATGCGATCGGATCACTCGCCGGTGACGTCGTGGTGATGATCGATGTCAACTGCCGACCGGCCGTGATCGAGGACCGGAGCGCGTACGTCGATCGGGTGGTGGCCGTGATCGGCCGCGCCGACATCGTGAAGGTCTCCGACGAGGACCTCGAGTACCTGTTTCCCGGTGTCGGTCCGCTCGCCGCCGCTCGTCGCCTGCTCGACGTCGGTGCCCGTGCGGTCGTGTTGACGGCCGGTTCGTCGGCCACGACGGTTCTCGCCGGTGACGACCGTGCCGAGATCGCGGTCCCGTCCATCCGTGGCTCGGTCGTCGACACGATCGGAGCGGGCGACACGTTCGGCGCCGGGATGCTCGCGTGGTGGGCCGCGTCGGGATGGGGGCGGGAC